>CAZNLV010000089.1:0-1827 GCA_964574245.1 uncultured Candidatus Saccharibacteria bacterium | reverse complement strand
GTGCAACGTAGTTTTGAAGTAGGGCGCTTGAGTAAAATAGCTTGGCCTACTCTGCTTTCTGGCGTTCTGTTGTCCGCTCAGCTGCGCCAAGAATACAGCAATCGTTTTAATGCATCAGCAATACCTTCCGATGGCTACCATATGAACGAAGATATTTTCTATGTGACAAATGTGACTATGACGCCAGTTTATTCAAAAAAACATCAAACCTTAATCCGGTTGGGTACCTGGCCGTCAGTAATCACACGTATGAAGGCAGACGAGGATCCTCAGATCAATAGCTTTGGACTGATCCACGAACAACAGCACCTCATTCAATTTTTGTTTGGGTACGATGTATCTTCACCTTTTAAACAAGAGGACGAGCAGTGTGTGGACGAGATGCTTATGGGTGAAGTAGAGGCTTTTGGTGTCACGGGCGCCATAGCAAAAGCGATAGGGGGTGAACATTTTTCTGAGAGATTTCATGAAGCACTTTTCACGAGCATACAACACCTACCACCAGGTAGGACGGATTTCGAGCGGTTCCCGCGGCCGATCGCTAAGGAGAAGATACAGCTGTTAGTTGATGAGTACGCATGCTACGCAAGAGTATATGACAGCCAGGCTTACCAAGAGCAACTCCCCGGCACTCAAGGGAGCAACGCTAAACACAAAACGCTCAAAAATATTCATGGATTTTTGCAGACGGCAGCTGCACTATTATAGCTTGGGCCTATCAATACGGTAGAATAGATGTATGAGTTACATGAGGGAACGGTCGCGGCCGTACGAGCCGGGACAGGCGGCGTCATACAAAGTCAGCCGCAGCAAGATTGAACTGTACATGCAGTGTCCACGCTGCTTCTGGCTCGATGTGCGCCACAAGATAACGCGGCCGTCGAGCCCACCTTTTAACATCAACAAAGCTATCGACGAGCTCTTCAAAAAAGAGTTCGATGTCTGGCGAGCCAAAGGCGAGCCGCACCCCATGATGACTGAGGCGGGCGTCAAAGCCGTACCGTACGCCCACAAAGACCTCGATACCTGGCGACACAATTTCACTGGGGTTACGACGTTGCATACGCCGACCAACCTCCATATATTTGGCGCGGTCGACGATGTCTGGGTCAATGACAACGGGGAACTGATTGTGGTGGACTACAAAGCAACCGCCAAAACCGAGCCGGTCAAAGCGCTCGGACCGGAAGGCGGCTGGCAGGATATGTACCGCCGCCAGATGGAAGTGTACCAGTGGCTGCTGCGGCAAAACGGCTTCGATGTCAGTGATACTGGCTATTTTGTCTACGCCACCGGTAACCCCGGCAAAGATGCGTTCGACGGGGTAGTCGAATTTGAAACACACGTGTTTCCGCACCAGGGTAAAAGCGAGTGGGTTGACCAAACTCTTATAGATATGAAAAACTGCATGGAATCCGACACCATGCCACCCGTCGGCACTGCCGCCATGGGCGGCGCCTGCGAATTTTGCACCTACGCCCGCTCGCGCACCACACTAACGCTAGAGGCGCTCAAAAACAATCCCAAGTGAAGCCAACAGATGATAAAACACCATCCCAGGTGAAAAATATTGGTGTGAGCGGCGATAAGGCACGCATAATATTCGAGCTTAACTCTTTAGGGGCGAAAGGGTATACTAGAGGCATGAAACATAACGCTATGGCCGATGGAGGTGTGTGCGGGCACGGGGGACGTGCTTGCCGAGGCATGTCAGCGCGCAGTGCTGCCTAGACCTTTATCAAATTCATGAGAGAAAGAATCAACCCATGTTAGACATACAATATATCCGAGACAGATCAATCTCTGGTTAAAATCTTCGAACTCGAT
>CAZNLV010000088.1:0-2012 GCA_964574245.1 uncultured Candidatus Saccharibacteria bacterium | reverse complement strand
CATCAGATCTAGGTGGTAGAGCACAAATTCAAACAGCTCGTTGAGCACCCCCAGCGAAGACACCAACGTGTAAAGCAAGGCTGCCTCTATCCACCACGCCGCCCTCCAATTTTTGACCATTTTTATATACAGCCACAGCAATCCGGTAAATACACCCCCACCCACGAAATGTGTCACAAACTCAGTCTGCATCTCATCGATACGTGGCGAAGGCAGCAGCCATGAAACCATAAAAACGGCACACGCTACCAGCAAAAGCCAACGATACGATCGTGTGTCTTTGAGTAGTCTGGGCAGCGCAAAAAATATTACTAGCGGCGCGACAGTTGAAACGAGCAAAAACTGCATACGTTCCTAGTATACAAAAACTCCCGCGCTTTCGGCAGGAGTTTTAAGTGACGCAGTGTTATATATCGAACGCAAACGCGTTATTTCTCGGCTGACTCATGCGCGGCAGCCACGGCGTCTTGCTTGGCTTTGAGCTCGGCGTCTTCGGCGGCTTTCTCGGCGGCTTTTGCCTCGGCCTCTTTGGCGGCGGCTTCTTTGGCTTCAGCCTCGGCCTTCTCGGCCTCGACGTCGCGAACGTCATTGACAGCTTGACGGTCAAATTCAACGCCCGTCAGACGAGCAGACTTGCCTGTGAGCTTACGCATGTAGCTCAGGTAGTTGCGGCGAACTTTGCTGCGTTTGGTTACCTCTACCTTGAGTACGAGGGGGCTGTGGAGCAAAAAGCTCTTTTCTACACCAACACCGCTCGCAAGCCGTCGTACGGTAATGCGGCTCGTATGGCTGCCCTTGCGGTCACAGCGTATGACGAGTCCCTGAAAAATCTGGACGCGCTCTTTGTTGCCCTCGCGAATCTTTTGGTGCACTTTGACAGTATCGCCACTGCGGACATCTACGACAGCACCCTTCTTAAACGTCTGCTCCAACTCTTTGATGTATTCCATATCCGTATGATTTTACTTCATTTCACCCCTGAAATCAAGAGTACTGAGTAGATTTAAGATAAAATATGTTTGCATTTTATTAAAACAATTTATATTAATTTATCATGACCCTCGAACAACTTGGAAAGTTAACCCTACCTCCGAGTATAGGAGTAATAGAGGTACCAAGTTGCATACCAAAAGACCGCTTATTACTAGGAAAAAAACTCCAAGGATAACAGGCAATCGTATATCGATTTTAGGTTATTGTCACCAGAAGAAATAGCGCATAGGTTACAGTTATCCTATGAAGAGATCACTAATATCGGCGGGATGGTATTGAATGTGCATACACAATGCGTAAACCACAACATGGCGGCGAGAGAATTGGGGTATGCGGGCCTACACGAAGGATCGACCCCAGAGTTAGTTCTTGCGTCACCGCACACGTTTATCGTCTACGCCTGCAGCCAACCCCCTGGCAACATCCAAGATACCCCCCAAGAAGCCGTTAGCTTCACTACCCCACCACGCGGTAGACTTCTTCAAGCGTCGTGCGGCCCTCGATGACCTTGAGTATGCCGTCTTGGAGCATAGTGCGCATGCCGCTAGCCGTTGCGGCTGCCTCGATATCTTGGCTGGCAACGATTTTGCCGCTTTGCTCCATGAGTTTTAGTATCTCACCCGTCATACGGAACTGTTCGCGTATGGCGAGCTGGCCTTTGAAGCCGTAGGGATTTTCCGGCGAGCTGCCGGGCTTGTAGAGTTTGAGCCCGTCGAGCGAGGGCCGTTCGAGCCCTTCGGGGAATGTGTCGAGCACTGTACGGATAGATTCTAGCTCTGTTTCGGATGGGTCGTAGGGTTCTTTTGTAGCATCGTCCAGTTCACGGATGAGCCGCTGGGCCATAACCAGTCGTATCGCCGAAACAAAAAGCGGGTTGGTGCCAATAACATCGCTCAGGCGGGTCAATGCTGCGGCGGCCGAGGAAGCATGGAAGGTTGCCAGCACGAGATGCCCGGTCAAACTCGCTTGGAGAGCCGTCCGTGCTGTGTCATTGTCGCGGATTTCTCCCACCATGATCA
>CAZNLV010000087.1:0-2113 GCA_964574245.1 uncultured Candidatus Saccharibacteria bacterium | reverse complement strand
TTTGCTAATGCAGAAATCACCGGAAGGTAGTGTGCGAAGTCTTGAGGCTCGTCTGAGAAGTGTCCGGAGAGCAATCGTAAATTATTTCAATGAATCACATAGGCAAGCTTTACTGGACGATAGGTTGGCTGCGCGGGGTGCATCCTGACGGTACACCAGTCATACCCGCTGAGCGAGTGGTCATGGGTCTCGCTCCCTACGATCTTGCGGAGCTGCGCGCCCAAAAGGCGGCTCCCGGCGCTTGATACAATAGTAGCGTGACTACAGAGCTACGAAAAAAATTAAACGAGCTGCCCAAAACTCCCGGTGTGTATTTCCATAAATCTGCTTCGGGTGAGATTATTTACGTCGGTAAGGCGGCTGTGCTGCGTAACCGCGTACGGCAATACTTTCAGGCTAGTCGCGGACGTGACCCCAAGACCGAAGCACTCGTCGCCGAGATAAATGACACCGAGTGGATGGAGGTAGAAAGCGAGCTTGAAGCACTCTTTCTCGAGGCAGAGATGATCCGCCGCTACATGCCGCGTTACAACATACTGCTGCGCGACGACAAAGCCATGAGTTATATTCGCATCGATTATGACAGCGACTATCCCACGGTCGGTACGACACGCCGTCCGCTCGATGACGGCGCACGCTATTTCGGTCCGTATTTTTCGGTCGGCAGCGTGCGTCAGGCGCTCAAGCTCCTGCGCCGTATTTTTCCCTTTGCCACGCGCAAGCCCACGCAAAAAAGGGCGACTCTGCACTATCACCTTGGGCTTGATCCAGGTCTCGAGGAGGGCAAAACAACCCTAGAAGACTATCGCACCAACCTGCGCAAACTCATGCGCGTTATTGAGGGCAAAAAAGCCGGCGTGATCCGCGAGGTCGAAAAAGATATGAAACAAGCCAGCAAGACGCAAAATTTTGAGTTAGCCGCCAAACTGCGGAACCAACTCTATGCGCTACAAAGTCTCGGCAAACAGGTGATCTTCAGCGACAAAGAGTTTCTGGACATCAGCAAAGACCAAGCGCTCGTGCAACTTCAGACGCTCCTCAGTCTCAGCGAGCCGCCGCGGCGTATCGAGGGCTATGACATATCACATATGTCTGGTACCAACGTTGTGGCGAGCATGGTGGTTTTTACGAACGGCGTGAGTAACAAAGGCGAATATCGCAAGTTTAAAATGAATCGTCAGCAAAACGACGACTACGCCAGTATGCGCGAAACCATTCTGCGTCGTTTCAGCGAAAAAAATCGCAAGGCGTGGGGTATGCCGAGCCTGTTGCTCATCGACGGCGGGGCGGGGCAACTCACTAGTGTCATTTCGTCGCTACAGGAGCTGAGTATCGTGGTACCCGTCGTGAGTGTTGCCAAGCGCGAAGAAGAGCTGCTAGTCCATCGCACTCAGTCGCAGGTGAAAGTGGACGCTATCGAGGCGCTCATCCGTAGCCCTATCGCAGGAGTTGATGTACGTGTAACAGATGATGTCTATATCATCAATCTCCACGCGGGTCAGTTCAACGCCGGCGCTCACAGCAAAAACCTTGGCAGCGGCACGACACTCAGTCCGTACACCGATCTCGTAAAACTCATTCAACGTATTCGTGACGAGTCGCATCGTTTTGCCGTGAGTTACCATTCGACCCTGAAGCGTACGCAGCAAACCGCGAGTTTGCTGGACGACATCCCGACCATCGGCCCAGCTACGCGCAAAAAACTGATTCGCACCTTTGGTAGTATGCGCGGCGTCATGCAGGCACGCGACTGGGAGCTTGCCCGTGTGGTGGGAGAGAAAAAGGCCTTCATCCTCCGCCAGTACCTCCGACCCCTCACCAAAGACATGCGGCTACAAACAGATGAGACAAAATCCTCAGATCAAAACGCCGATCCCAAGTAAAACCCTCCACGCTCGGAGCGCACACCCCCTGTCACCCCAAACTGACACGCTCCTGTCAACTGAACTCGTTTCAGGATGACCTAGGTATACCACTGACCTCAATTCTCGGGTACTGCATAGTTTCGCCCGTAGGGCGACCTTCTTTTCTTCCTGCAAGAAAAGAAGGCAAAAGAGCTCGACACAGTTCCGATATCTCGGTAGCTGTTGTGGGGCAATACAACGCGAAAACA
>CAZNLV010000086.1:0-2197 GCA_964574245.1 uncultured Candidatus Saccharibacteria bacterium | reverse complement strand
CTCTCTGCCGGCTTCGCTGTGGTCTGCAAGGCCAGCGATTGCATAGCCGAAACGGTTTTGGCATATTCGTCGTATTGCAAACCCGTTGCGATGGCACCGGTGGTAGTTGTCGCTTCTTGGCGCGCTAATTCGGCAGCAGCACGTGTAGCCATTTCCTGCGTCAGCCCCGGGTACATGCGATTCGCTACCCAGTCAGCGTTGTTCTTTCCTTTGTGCCGTACGCCAAATCGAACAGCAACGGCTCCAGCTTCCCACGTATTTAATGGTGGGTATTCGCCCTTTATTTCACCGCCCTTAACTGGTACTAATTGCTTGCGTAACATCGTCGTATAATTATTTAAAATCGAAAGAGCTTTTGGGCATTTTGATTGGTGTATGCAGCCAAAGTTGCCACATCCTCACCTCGCAGCGCCGCTATATACTCCGCCGTCTGCACAATGTGCCTCGGCTCACACACTTTACCACGAAAGGGTGCGGGAGTCAAGAAAGGAGCGTCGGTTTCTAACAGGAGTAGATGTTGTGGAATTGTGCGATATATCACATGGTCCGCTGCGCTCCGAGCGAAGGTAGCAATGCCGTTGACCCCGATGCATAAACCCCTCTCGATTGCCCGCTCCAGATTTGCCTCTGAATCCGTAAAACTATGCAGAACACCCCGTACCGTTGGATAGTCAGCAAGGATTCGCCAGAAGTCGCCAAAAGCCTCCCGCACATGGAAACTCAGTGGCAGATCATGCTCTAGGGCGAGCTCAATCTGAAACCGCACTACTGCTTCTTGGTCCTCTGGCGGCGACAAAGTGTAATGGTAATCGAGCCCACACTCCCCTATCGCCACCACGTTCGGCTCCCGCGCGAGCTCCTGCAAGCGCTTCACCACCTCTGGCCTCACGCCGCGTATCCCACCTACATGTGGCTTATCACCAGAAGATGATTGGGCTGTAGTGTAGTTTTTAGCCTCATGGGGGTGTAGTCCCACTGCCGCCCAAACGCTCTCGTGAGATTGGGCGAACTGAACAGCCAGCTCACTGTCCCGCAGAGTAGTCCCGATCACGATCAGACGTTTCACCCCTGCTGCTCGAGCAGCTAGCAGCACCGATTCTGCCGTACGAGGAGCGTCATCACGGTGCCAAGTTTCGTATACTGGCGTCGCAGGCCCCAGTAGCTCATGGATATGGCAATGGGTGTCAGTACATGTAACCCCGCTTGTCGTTCGTCCCATGGGGCTTGATCAAGCCACCTCGGCGGCCGTATCGTGCTTGGGGAAGAGCGTACCTTCCGGGGGGTAGAGTAGCCCTTCTTTGAAAATACTCTGTATCTTCGCTGCCGTAGCTGGCAAAAACGGCGCAAGCATATCGGCTATTTCGAGTAAATCACTGACAAACTCTGCGAGTACATCACGCAGGTGATCAGCATCTTCTGTCTTGGCGATTTCCCAAGGTTTCTCGGTGTCTATGAACTGGTTGAGCCCGCGTATTTGCTCCCATACGCTGTCGAGCGCACGGTCAAATTTACAAAGCTTGATGGCTTCTTCGTATGCGCCCATATCATGTCCCGAAGCCGGTATGCGGCCGATGACGCCGCCTTGATATTTCTGAATCATCGCCGCAGTTCGCTGCACGGCATTGCCGAGTTCATTCGCCAGTTCGTTGTTGTATGCAGCCTCGAAAGCTTCCCAGCTAAAATCGCCGTCTTCATAGCTCGGTACGTGGCGCAAAAAGTAGTAGCGGAAGGCATCAGCACCGTATTTTGTAATGATGTCATGTGGGCTAACGGAGTTGCCGAGGGATTTGCTCATTTTTTTGCTATCGACAGTCACGTAGCCATGCACATACAGCTGTTTCGCCAGTGGCAAACCAAGCGCGAGGAGTATCCCGGGCCAGATCGCAGCATGAAACCTGAGAATCCCTTTGCCCACCACCTGCACATTAGCGGGCCAAAACTGTTTGAAATCGTCATGTTCTGGATAGCCAAGGACAGTTATGTAGTTGAGTAGGGCCTCAAACCAGACATACATCACCTGGGTCGCGTCGCCCGGGACCGCTATACCCCAGTCTATTTTGTCTTTGGGCCGCGAAATACTGATGTCGTCAAGCCCGCTCGCTATGAGCGACAAGATTTCATTGCGCCGCGTCGATGGTATCACCTGAAATGTCTCGTCTTTTATGGCGTGGCCGATCTGTTCAGCGTATTTGCTCAG
>CAZNLV010000085.1:0-2233 GCA_964574245.1 uncultured Candidatus Saccharibacteria bacterium | reverse complement strand
CGGCATCATGCTACTGCTTTTTATCGTGGGTCTCGGACTCAATATTGGAGTAATAAAGGCGACCGGCAAACCGGTGGCCCTCGTATTTCTGCTCAACGCACTCGTCATGGTGCTGTTTGGGTTTTGTGCGGCTGAGCTGATGCACCTGACAACAGCTGAAGCAATCATCGCAGGGCTGGGACTGTTTTTTAGTAGCACCATTGTCATCGTCAAATCACTCGTCGACAAACGTGCACAGCACAGGCTATACGGACAAATCGCCATCGGTGTCATACTCCTCGACGATGTCCTCGCAACCTTTGCGCTGCTGTTTGTCGCGACAGCCAAAACGGGGGGCACGAGCCTTGGAGAAGTTGGTATATTGCTTGCCAAAGGCGGCGGCCTAGCCCTCCTACTGATCGCCGTCGGGGGATACATTATGCCGCATGTCGCGCGGTTTTTTGCTCGGTCACAGGAAATGCTTTTTGGTTTCGCGCTCGCTTGGGCTTTTGGTGTCGCCAGCCTATTTCACCTCGCTGGTTTTTCGGCTGAGGTCGGCGCGTTACTGGCAGGAGTTTCTCTAGCCAGCCTCGCCTATGCCTCAGAGATAAGCACCCGCCTGAAGCCGCTACGCGATTTCTTTCTACTGCTCTTTTTTGTCACGCTCGGCGAAAAACTCAATCTCAGTAACATCCAAAACGCTCTCGTACCTGCCCTAGTCTTTTCCGCCATTGCCATTACCATCAAACCACTCTCTACCCAAATCGGCATGGGGATACTGCGCTACACCAAGCAGACGGGCTTCAAGGCAGCCATTCATCTTTCTAACATCAGTGAGTTCTCAGTGATTCTCGCTGTACTCGCTCACAAAAACGGCATTGTCAGTTCGGAACTCATCGACATAATGACGCTCACAGCGCTCATAACCATTGCTGTTTCTACCTATCTCATGCACTACGACGATGCACTCTACAAACGATTTCAGCGTTTTCTCGGTATTTTTGAACGGCGCGACATCCGGCCAGACGCGGCCAAAGCGCCAGCCTACAAACTTTTTCTGTTTGGCTATCACAAAGGTGGCCACGAATTTATCAATACCTTCCGCGACATGCGCAAAAAGTATATTGTCGTTGACTACGACCCAGAAGTTATCGAGACGCTGGAGCGTCAACACATTTCGCATGTTTACGGAGATGCAACCGACTACGAGCTACTCGAGGAGCTGGGAGTTGGCAAGGCCGAAATGGTGGTCAGCATCTTGCCGGGCCATACCACCAACCGCGAGCTACTCAAGTACTACCTAAAACACAACCCCGACGGCATATTTATTTGTCATGCCACTGGCTACGACAATGCCGCCGAGCTCTATGAACACGGCGCCTCATACGTCATTCTCCCGCATTTTATTGGCAGTGAAAAAATGAACGCGTTTATTCGTGCTCATGGCAACGACAAAGTCGCCTTTGAAACCTACCGCAAACGCCACATTATCACCCTCGGCAAAGCGGCCATAATCTAAAATTCTAATTTCCCCAGAGGTAAAGGGTAGGCCTTTTGATTTAACCCTTTTGACTTCAAGTCAACCCATTAGCGATAAATCTATCTTCGAAACCTACCGCGAAAATTATTACTATGCTCTTTACATTCTTTTCGTATTGGCATTCGTACTGGCTGCCTTAGACTGCTGTCGGCTCTTCTATATATAGCTTGTACCGATCGAGGTCTGGAGAGCTACACAACACCCGCCACATGCGGCGCGCTGTCAGATCATACACAGCCGCATCAATTTTCCCGTCTTGGTCATCTGCCGCCTCCATGGTTAAGGAGGTGGGGGTGAGGATTGATGCGGGGGGAGTACGGCGAAGTTGCTCATCAAGATCGAGCCCAAACGCATCAACCAGCTCTCTTTCAGGCTCTTCAGTTCTACCTCGACTTAGTACCCTCATAACTCCTGAGACAGCTACTTTATTCGCCTCAAAGTAGAGTGCCGCAGCAGCTGATTCTATTTCTTCTCTTATTGTGTTATCCTCATCCGCGACCGCTTCCATATAGTCCGTTGTTGCGCTTGAGTTAATGGCATCGGTAAAATCAATCCAGCAAAAGTCCTTCAGACTTTGAAAAGCCGTATCAAAAAGTTCTCTATCTGTGACTGGGACGGTATCTAGCCCATGAGCCGCCCGTATTAGATCCTCGGAAGGCCCTACAATATTTTCAGGTCCAAACGTCATTCTTTCCTCCATTGTTTATCAAACTA
>CAZNLV010000084.1:0-2271 GCA_964574245.1 uncultured Candidatus Saccharibacteria bacterium | reverse complement strand
CGCTAAACGAGTCAAATGCCTCGTGATTATGGATGAGATTGAGCGCTGCCGGACCAACCAGTACGCCGGTGAGGATATAGCCAACTACCAGTGGTTGGCGTAGTAGGCGCATGACAATAGAGACACCCGCCGCCACGGCAAGTACCGCACTGAGCTGCAAAAATATTGATGATTCCATTTGCTGTATTTTCCCATACCGCTTATGCGCAAAGCAAATAGTTAGCGTGATTCATACATGGGACCGCATGTACGGCTGTCCGATTCGGGGGTATACTACTGGGTGCCATGTCTCGTCAGAACTATTTTATGCGTAACCTCGCCGCCCGGGATTTACTCGACATTTTTGTGGTCTCTGCGGCTAGCAGCATAGTGCTGCTGCGGTTCTACCTCTATCTCACAGGCTATCCCACGATTGGCGGTACCAAATACCATATAGCGCATATGTTATGGGGCGGCCTGCTCATGGCTGCGGCTTTTGTGCTGAATTTTGCATTTTTGGGTGCACGATTACAAAAGCTCGTGGCGCTGCTCGGTGGCATTGGCTTCGGTATATTTATCGATGAAATCGGTAAATATGTCACGCGTGACAATAACTACTTTTTTCACCCGGCTGTGGGTATGATCTATGCGATTTTTGTCGCGTTGTATCTCACCAGCACATTTTTAACCCGCGAACAGCCTCTCACATCACAGGAGTACCAGCTCAACGCGCTTCGATATCTGGAAGAAGCGGTACACAATGACATGGATATACACGAGCGTGCTGCAACGAGGGCGCTGCTCACTCGTGCAAATCAACAGGATGTTTTGACCAAGCGTCTCCATGCGCTACTTCGTGAGTTACCGGTTGCACCGGCGTCTCGTCCGGGGTCGCTGCGACGCGCGAGGCATCGGGTTGCGGCCCTGTATGATCGGCTCTGGCAAAAACGAGGTTCGTCGGCTGTCGTGCGGTGGTTTTTTGTACTTGAGACACTGATGTTTTTTATGGCGGTAGTGATTGCGGTGTACAGTAATGTCGATAGTATCCGAGACTTTTTCCTCGGCCGCAGTGATTATGGGCATAGCCTAGTGGTAGGCCAACTCGTGTCGACAGTTGTGGCCGGGATTTTTGTCTTGGTTGGCTTACGCTGGCTGGCGGGCTCTCGTGTACGGGCGTTTGAGTGGTTTCGTCGAGCAACTCTCGTGAACTTACTCCTCACCGAGTTTTTCATCTTTAGTCGGGTTCAGTTTGGCGCCATGCCGAGCTTTGCTTTTAACCTCATTCTGCTCATGGTGATCAATGTGGTTATCGATCAAGAGCTCCGTCACACCGAAAAGACTTGAGTCTGGTTGGATTAGTGCCCGGCATCTAACCCCTGCTAGTAGCGGGGAAGCTGATCCGTGGTTATACTTCACTGTGGCCAAAGAATACCAGGGTAGAGAGGTCTCTGCATACAACGAGTAGTAGGAGGGTGGCTGTCACGCGCTGGAGCCGAGTATTGTACCAACCAGCTTGCCGTAGCGCTTGGTGAGTTCATGAGTATTGATAAACTCGTGAATCGTAATATTTTTTTGGCTGGCAAGGGGCGCAACATTTCGTCCGACTACTACTTGATCGAGAGAACCGTAGCAAATGTCAATAGGCAGTGTCAGCTTCTCTATATCCTGCAATATTGTTTGTTGCTCTATGCATTCTTTCAGTGTTCGCATAAATGGCAGCCATGTATCGGGCTTACGGATAACACTGCGGGGCAGAGGAGCGATGTACATGAGCCGCTTAAAAGAATCTGGGGTGATACGCGGATCATCATGCAAAAATTTATAGAGTTTCAGAAGCCACCCAGTCAGTTTTCGCGCCGAGCGGTTCTCTATGCTATCGAGCGGCGGGTATATGGGCGGGCTCAGCAGAATGAGGCGGCTGACATTTTTTGGGTGCTCAGAGGCGTAGCGAGCGGCAAGGAGCGAACCAAGTGAATGTCCAAGGAGTATAGAGCCAGGTCCTAGGTGAAGTTTTTGGAGTGTGTAGTGCAATGCGCGCATGTGATCGTCCATAGTATAGCTAAGCCACTGTGGCTTTGGGGAATTCCCGAAACCGAGCAAATCTATCGTAATGCACTCGTAATCTGTTTCGAGGTATGGCAGAACTTTCTGCCAGTCTTCGCCACTGGCGGCGATACCGTGGAGCAGTATAGCAACCGGCTTTTGGGCAGTCCCAGAACGTCTACTATGCAAACGATACGGCCTCCCGAGCAGCCCATGCCAAAAATAGTCAAACATTGTTCCATAGTACCA
>CAZNLV010000083.1:0-2297 GCA_964574245.1 uncultured Candidatus Saccharibacteria bacterium | reverse complement strand
GCACAGGGCTCGTTGAAGTGGCGCACGAGCCGCTTGGCCGTGGTTTCGGCACAGCTGGTCCGGCTTCCGTGTATGCGAAAAACGGCGTTGTCCGCAATAGCGAAAACTATTTTCTAGGAATAGGGCAGGAACTTGGCTGGTTCGGACTGGGCCTCTTCGTGCTTATCTGTTACCGTCTCGCCATGCTCTTGTATAGCCGGGAGGAAGCCTTCCCGCATATGCTATTTGCAGTTTTCGCCGGACTTATACTTGTCAACATGCTCTCCTATGCCTGGGCAGATGTGACCATAGCGTATTTGTGGTGGGGCTTAGCTGCCATTGCTCTTGCATCACCCAAGTTGGATCCTGCTCGCAGCCGTACTCATGAGCCCAAGAACGCATGAGCTTTCCTCGTCTCCTACAAACAAAAAACCACAAACTACAAACTCTCTTGCAATTTGCTTATTTCAATCTTGGTGGCATGGTTTTCTTTGCCAGTGGCTATTTCATTTTCGTCCTCCTATACGGCATGCTGCACTGGCACTGGCTGATCGCAAAAGCCGTCGCTGATCTTATCGGCTGGTCATTGAACTATCTTATCCAGCACTACCTGGCTTTTTCTGGTTCGGCCCACGCTCAGGGTCACAAAAAAGTTCTCAAGAAATTCGTACCGTTTAGTCTTCTGAATATCTCGCTCGATTACGCCATAGTTGGTGGCCTCAAAGCCGTAGGTGTTACTCCATTTGTAGGTCTCTGGGTGTCCAGCGTCTTTTTTACCCTCTGGAAATGGTTCTGGTACAAGTACTGGATATTTAGAGGTGATACAATAAAAAAATGAACGAAAAGCAAACATCGGGGCAGGATCACTCCCAGGTAAAACCCACACCTGTTGTAGGGCTATCTCAGACGAATCTGGTGCGGCCAACAAAGAAGCAGAAAGAGCTACTTGGGTTTATAGAGCAGTTCATTGCTGAACACGGCTATAGCCCCAGCTACCGTGAAATTATGAATGGCCTGCAGTATACCTCAGTAGCAACGGTGGCCGTACACGTTGGTAACTTGATCAAACGAGGGCACCTCGTAAAACGAGATCGGAGCGCCCGATCGCTAGAGGTTGTCGCGCTGACACTTTCTGCCAAAAAACCACTACTCACCAACGAAGTGAAACCATCAGATGAAAAATGGCTCACCGAGAAGGTTGAGAAGCTGCTTGTAGATATCGAGGGGCAGGCGGTGGCGACCGAAGCACAGCTGCAAGACATCGCGGTTGTGCTAGCGGCGCTCCGGGTTCTCGGCCTTGATGCTGCTGCCCAGAGTTTTGTCGCTCGGCTCTCAGACCTCAAGCACGCTAACGATAAGCAGTAAAAAATACTATATCTAGCGTCTGGCCGCCCGTGGTAGACTCTAGATGAGTCTCTTACATTTTACAAACAAAGCTGGAATCTCGTGCAAATCGAGAACTGTGCCGCAACGGTGAGTCGCAAGCTTGATTCCTTGGAGAAGGAAAGAGCAGCCGGACAAAAAGTCGCACCTTTTTGCCCGCGCGCCCCGAGAAAAACGTAGTTTTGTCTCGAAATCGACTAAGTCCGAAACAGCGTAAAGTCTTCCGAGCAGAAGCATGAACTATGTCACCGATATGACAGAGTTTTTGTCGCCCTCGGAATCCGAGGGTATTTTATGTTGAGTCCCGAACGCATGGCTACTGCTGTCGATATCGATCCGGCTACTTTTGTGACTCTGTCACAGGACCTACAAAACGATCCAGAGGTGTTGCTGGCACTGCTCGCTTTTGAAGCTGAGGCCAAAGCCCAAGATCTATACAAAAAAGTTGGCGGCATGGCTCTAGGTCAAGAGAGCACGGTAGAATCATCTGAGCATATGAGCCTGTATGAAGCAGCAAAAAGAGCTCATGACCAAAACGACCCGGAATCACGGGCGCTCATTGCCACAAATGCCCTGGCCGAGTACCTAGAATGCCTCTATAAGGCGGCAACTGTCATGAAAGTTTATCAGTCCGTGACGCCCGAGGGTGAGATCGTGCAGAACGGGCAAAGTAACGACCAGATTCAGGAAAATACTATTCGCTATGCAAACACTCATCCGGTTTTGCAGAAACGCAGCCTTTCCGAAGTCAAAAATTCTTTTCTGATTAAAGAGTTAGGTCGCAAGGGGTATCTAAAGGACAATTACGCTGTCGTCGTCTCGCTCTGTCCTGACTGTCCCGACGAAACGCTCAATGAGCTCAAGTTTTTTTCATTCACCAAAGCACTTTCTCTGCAGGCTACCACCGAAGAGTTGGGAGGGGTCTCGGTAGAATC
>CAZNLV010000082.1:0-2445 GCA_964574245.1 uncultured Candidatus Saccharibacteria bacterium | reverse complement strand
CAGGAGTAACCGGCTTCCAAGCCGTACGGGAGAAGAAAGCGTCGCGCTCATGGCGCTCAATAAGCTCCCCAACGTCATTTTGACACCTCACAATGCCTTTAACACCGAGGAAGCGATCGGGCGCATCAACGAAACAACGTGTCAAAATATCATTCGTTTTTGGTACGGAGATACGCCCAATAAGGTTCGCCCTAGACAACCGACTCTGGGACGGCTACTCCTTTCGCGCCATGCAGAGAGCGAATGGAATGCCACCGGTAAATGGACTGGACTCACCGATGTGCATCTGAGCGAAAAAGGTTTTCATGAGGCCAGTATGCTTGGTATTGCGCTCAAGCAGCTCGATATCCGACTCGACAGAGCATATTGCTCAGAGCAGGTGCGCACACTTGAAACGCTCGAAGGGATCTTGAACGCGTCGCAGCAGTTTGAAGTGCCGTTTGAGCGTGTGGGGGCCATAAATGAGCGAGATTACGGAGACTATACAGGCAAAAACAAATGGGACATGCAAGAACTTGTCGGTGAAACGGAGTTTACGGCCATCCGCCGCGGCTGGAACCATGACGTGCCCGGCGGCGAAACACTCAAAACGGTCTATGCACGTGTCGTGCCGTTTTACCAGCGAGATGTACTGCCGCAACTGCTAGCAGGCAAAAATGTGCTCCTTGTCGCTCATGGCAACTCGCTGCGGGCACTCATAAAATATATAGAAAAATTGTCAGAAAGCGCTATAGAAAACCTAGAAATGCCATTTGGTACCATCATCACCTACGACGTTGATCCAGACGGACATATGCTCGCCCGCAGTGATACGCACATCAACTCTCAGCCCCCAAACGCCTGAGGCATCCGGAAATAACCAAAAATCCAACTTGCAATTAAAAAAACAAACCAAAATGCTCAATGACATTAAAAACAGATGCAAGGGCTGGCCCCTCGTAGCCTGATACGAGTCTTAAATATGAGTTTCAAAAAATGTTGCTGGGATGAAAATCGCCATTGCACGAGCGTCCCCATACTATAGAACCATAGAGCAGCAAATTTCAGAGAGCTATCGTACACCAGCGTTTCACTAGTGGACATTGCAGACGCAATAACGGTCCGGAATGCTCAGGGATTCCAAAATTACATATCAAACGGGATGGAACACCTGTTAGTGCTACTCGATAAGCTCGTTGAAAAAAGATTGCGGATGCATCTTGCAGATAATTGCCTACGGGACGTACTGGTTGGTGAAGAATACAGTGTGACACAAGACAATGAAGTGAAAGATCGGACCATTAAACCTGTTGACGGAAAAAAAATCCATGCGGGGTAATTCGATCTTCGCTACATTGCTCGCGCTCGTGCACAGAGGACAGGCAATACTTTCTGTGGTGTCGGTTCATGCCTTGGAAATAGGTGATGGCAATTCGAGATGGAGGAGCTCGGTGTAGGGGTAAGCCCGTACATGTTTCAAAGATTACGGTGATACATACTGCATGTTTGACATGCAGTAGCCCATGGAACCGGTAAGAGACCAACTTGCTCCAACAATTTATAGAGCTGTACGGTGCATGCGCTCACCAAAGGGCGTTCGGTGATTTTACGATCGTATGCTTGTTGCTGAAGGCGGAGTCGATATTGCAATAGAACCGAGTGGATTGACCGAGTGAGATATAGTAGCTCCAAAATTGATAGTCGAAGCGGCTGGGGGGTATGCGAGCCATTGACGAGCAGTCAGTTAGATAAAGGTTCAATATTGGCAACATCAAATAAGTCTTTGAAAAAGGCCTGCGTAAAATATTTCACATACAGAGTGATTGCTGATCTACTTTGGCCGGCTCATGATTACGGGCGTCCGCCGAGGCCAGGAAGGCCGGCCGAACTGGCATTTGCCCTCTGAAATGCTTCGACCGCGAGTGCATGAGCGGTGATCATGTCCAAAACATCAGATGTATTCCCCGGTTTGACGATTCGTTTTACGGCCAGTTTGTAGTCTGGTCCCGTCGCCCATTGGCCCCTCGCGCCATCTAGGGGGTTGTGTCTCATAGCGAGGAGTAATCATGACGCCTGTTGCCACCGCGGCGGGTTCCCCGCTGAGCTTGAGAATGCCAGCCAGTTGGAAATAAGAAGCAAACTGGGGCATGACGGTAATGTTTTTCGTATTATGAGCTCCTGGCATGTGTGGTATATCACTTGGCATACATCCTCAAATGGCCAGCTGAGTAATTGAGCCAGTTTTGACCTCTCGCGGGATCAATTTGTCTGTGGTTATTGCATCATAAATCGACTTGCCTAATCCTGTACGACTGCTACCACGACTAAATGGGGTAGGCTGTGCATCTGCTACCATTGCGTCCACTAGTGCGTCGTACTGCAGGCGAGTGAAGCCATCAAAATAGTGGGTAATCAATCGTGCCAAGTTGCTTGCCGGTGTTTGCTTATTTGGCTCGAACCCGTTGT
>CAZNLV010000081.1:0-2613 GCA_964574245.1 uncultured Candidatus Saccharibacteria bacterium | reverse complement strand
GAGCGAGCCGATCGTTTAGCCGTGTTACAGCTTCATTTCAAGGATAAGCCGCTAACAAAAGACGTCGATCTCGATGCGCTTGCAGCTAAGACTGCCGGATCTTCGGGCGCAGATCTCGCAAACATTGCCAATGAATCCGCCATCATTGCAGCGCGCAACAACCATAGTCAGATCACGAGCGGGGATGTGACGGAAGCATTTGAGCGTGTGGCTATAGGCCCAGAGCGCAAGAGCAAAGTCATGAATGAAAAAGAAAAAGAGCTGACGGCGTACCATGAGGCAGGCCACGCTATCGTGGGGCACGTTCTGCCCGATAGTGATGTCGTGCACAAGGTGACGATCATTCCGCGCGGTGGTACCGGTGGTGTTACATGGTTTATCCCCCCAGAAGATAAAAGCTACCACAGTATCCTCGAGTACAAAGATGTACTAGCCCGCATGCTGGGCGGTCGCATCGCCGAAGAGGTGATGTATGGCAAAGAGCGGGTGACTACGGGGGCGGGCAATGACCTGCAAAAGGCTGCTGAACTGGCTCGGGACATGGTGACTCAGCAGGGTATGGGCAAAAAACTGCGTGACCAAGTTTTTAAAGCCGATGAGGGCATCATGATGGAGCGGATCATGCACGAGCGGGAGTATTCCGACGAAACCGCCAAACTCATTGATGACGAAGTTGAGGCTCTCATCACCGAGGCTGCTCACAGGGCGAGACTGGTAATACGGGCAAACCTAGAGCAGCTGAAAAAGCTCAAAGATGCCTTGCTCGCAAAAGAAACTGTCGAAGCCGACGAAGTCATGGAGCTCTTTGCAGGTGCTCATTTGCCCAAAGAGGCTGCCCTCTATTAAACCGCAAGTTCCTTGATAAAATCCAATTAAAACACCGATGAAATACTTCGAGGTGCTTTGTATTTGAGCTATACTGTACGTTGAATGCGCATCAATAATCGTCGCTGGAAACGAATCAGTTTTGGCAATGCCGCCGTGCTGCTTATGAGTGCGGCACTCATATCTCAGGTGCTCGGGTTTTTTCGTACCAAGCTGGTAAATGCCAATTTTGGCGATTTGCCCGTGGGCGATCCTCAGAACGCTGGGGTATATTTTGCGGCTTTTGTGTTGCCGGATTTCTTCTTTTTTGTGATTGCAGCCGGAGCACTGGGCGTGGCCTTCATGCCTTACCTCAACGATCGGCTCGCCAAAAGCGATAAAAAAGGCGTTTGGGATCTATCGACGAGCCTCTTAAATTTCTTGAGTATTTTTTTGTTTGGCGTCGGACTCGTTATGTTCGTGTTTGCAGATGTGCTTGCCAGTCGCCTGACGCATGGTTACACTCCAGAACAGCTCCATAATGTGGCGCTCATGATGCGTATATTATCACTGAACCCGATGCTGTTTACTATATCTGGCGTTATTGCGGCCGTACAGCAAGTGTTTGGGAGATTTTTCTTTTATGCGATTGCGCCCATATTTTACAATGTGAGCATCATCGCCAGCCTGTACGCATTTAAGGACAATATTGGTATTGTCGGGCTTGCTATCGGCGCGGCAATTGGAGCTGTACTCCAGCTCCTTATCATAGTCGTAGGCGTGTACGGTCTCGGTTTTCACTGGAAGCCGCAGATCAAAAAAACGGACGATTTTCGATCAATGCTCAAACAGCTCCCGCCTCGCTCGCTCGACCAAGGCCTAGACCAAGTGCAAAACATCGTCGAAACAAATCTCGCGTCCAATGCTGCACTCGGTGGTGCAACGGCCGTTGCAAACTACAACACCGCTTACGTTCTCCATGCTGCCCCAATATTACTCATAGGCACGGCCATATCGACAGCAGTGTTTCCCAAGCTAAATGCTAGGTTGAGCCACGGGCGCTATGATCTGTTTCGACAGGACTTCCTGCGAACACTCCGACTCATCATCTGGATAGTTATGCCGGTAGTCGTCATCTGTTTCTTCGCGCGTGGTTACCTAGCGCGGTTGATTTTTTCTCGAACCTCAAGTGGGCCAATAGCTATTATTTTTGGTGCGCTCTGTGTCGCCATACTTTTTCGTACTATTTTTGCTATCATCTCACGGTGGTTCTACGCGCAAAAAGACACCCGTACCCCGCTCTTTGTCTCAATTTTTGTCATTGCCCTCAATGTAATACTGGCCTATTCACTGTCTCGTCCAAATAGTTATGGAGTCGTTGGACTAGCGATCGCCCAGTCTATTGTGGCAACGGTCGAAGTGGTTATACTTGGCGCCATAATGCTGAGCCGAGATAGGCAGCTTTTTGATGCAGAGTTTTGGGGCGGGATTGTGAAGATCGTTTCAGTCACGGGTTTTAGTTTGATTGCCGGATTTATTTCCGTGCAGCTTTGGCCGCTCATGACAGCAGACAAAGGCATGACATTACTGTTGAAGCTCTCTGCTATTGCAGGGGTAACGGGCGGTACGCATCTCCTTGTGTCGGCTTTGTTTGGTCTGAGTGAGGCGACGGCTCTCTTTGGTGCGGTAAAGAAGTTTGTACTTAAACCAGTGCGTATGGAATACTAAAGGTGCTTACCTCTGTTATAATAGGCAGAGTTAAGAGTTAAGAGTTAAGAGTTAAGAGTTAAGAGTTAAGAGTTAAGAGTT
>CAZNLV010000080.1:0-2735 GCA_964574245.1 uncultured Candidatus Saccharibacteria bacterium | reverse complement strand
GCGATATTGGATCGCACTCTAGCTATGGTTTCGGCGTGCTAATACAGCCTGCACTATATGCATTCGGTCGGCATTTCGTCAGGATGGAGTATTTTTGAACGGATTTAGCCCCGTGTGTGAAGGATCGCGCAGGCTTCGCAGGAGCCAGTGAGTTCTATTTGGTGAGATTTGAGTGTAAAGCTGCGGCGGGCTGCGAGGTCACGGAGGCGTTTTTCTAGAGCCGGATCCTCAGGTAGGGCGATGCTGCCACCGCATTTCTCACAGGTGGCATGATGGTGGTGCTCATGAAACGCCTCACCGAGTTCTAGCCGATATTTCCACCCCGTAGGTATGCGGATCAGCACACCGAGTTTTTCAAAAACCTCAGCGGTTCGATATACGCTGGCGCGGTCGGCTCCCGGACAGGCTGCAACCAATTCGCTCATTGTCAGACTCTGGTGGTGCTGGAGGGCATCAAACACTGCTTGCCGAGGTGCAGTGAGACTGAGTTTGTGCTCGCGAAGTGTTTTTTCCAAAATTTGCTGTGCAGTCATGCTGCAATTTTAGCAAAAATTGCGACACTTTTGCAAAAATATCTACTCCACGCTAGCATGCAAGTATGATGATCGTACTCCTTACTCTTGTTGCAGCGCTTGCCGCATGGCTCGGCGGCTACGTTGCTGTCCGTAGCCGCAACCATCTGCACGTTGCCATGGCGTTCACCGCTGGTCTAGTACTGGGGCTGGTGGCCTTTGATTTACTGCCGGAGGTTTTTGAAGGTATCGAGCACGAGCATCTCGATCCGGCAGCGCCGATGGCGATGTTTGCTGGGGGTTTTTTGCTATTTCATATCGTCGAGAAGCTTATACTCATGCACGCTCACAAACATGGCGAATCAGATGAAGAGCCCCAAACAGACCCCAAAATTGGTTTTGCTCGGGCAGCAGCTCTGGCGGGTCACAGTCTCCTCGACGGCCTCAGTATTGGACTCGCGTTTCAGGTCAACACTGCTGTCGGTGTCGGTGTGGCGTTTGCGGTGATAGGGCATCGTTTTGCGGATGGGTTTGACACGGCCAATTTCATGCTGTTACAAAAAAATAGTGTCACCCACATCCGGCAGTTTATGGCGCTTGTGATCGCTCTGCCGATACTCGGAGGGCTGCTCAGCCTATGTTTCGAGCTTCCTGAGACGCTGCTTGTGCTGTATCTCGCGATGTTTGCAGGGATACTCATGTATATGGCGGCCAGTAATATACTTGTGCAAACTCGTCCACGTGATACGTACACGACTATTTTTTTCGCCGTTCTCGGCGCCCTCAGTATGTTTACGCTGACTCGGCTGCTCCAAATCTGATACACTAGTGGTATGGAAATTGCAGTGGTGGTGCTAGCTGTGCTGTGTGTCATTTTGGTTGCAATTGTAGGCTACACTGCCGCGCACAAGCCCAACCCCGAGACATCTCTGCTGCTCAAAGAAGACTTGCGCGGACTGAGTGAAGACATCACAAAACTCAAAGACCACATGCAGGCTCAAGTCAGTGACCGGCTCGATAAATCCCAGTCCGTGATGTTTGGCGCCCTGCAGAAACAGTCAGAAACCACCAATAAAATCATCGCCGATATCACGCGTAATCTGACTGAACTCAAAGATAGTAATAGGCGTGTATCAGATGTGGCCGAAGAGCTGAGGACGCTGCAAAATGTACTCCAAAACCCCAAACAACGCGGCGGACTCGGTGAATATTACCTCGACACAGTCCTCGGAAATGTCTTGCCACCGCATGTGTACGAAATGCAGTACCGGTTCAAAGACGGTGAGATCGTCGATGCAGTCATCAAGCTCGACAAAGGCCGACTACTGCCGATCGACAGCAAATTTAGCCTCGAAAACTACAACCGCCTTATAGAGGAAAAAGACAAAATGGCTCGCGAAAACCTCGTGAAAACATTTAAAGCCGATCTCAAAAACCGCATTGACGAGACGAGCAAATATATCCGTCCGCGCGAAAACACCCTTGACTACGCCTTTATGTTTATACCGAGTGAGGCAATCTACTATGATCTGCTCGTCAACAATGTCGGGTCGACCGGTACAAATGCCCGCGACCTCATCGAATACGCCTTTATCGACCGCAAAGTGATCATCGTCAGTCCAACCACGCTGCTCGCATACCTCCAGACGGTGCTACAAGGGCTCAAATCACTGCAAATTGAGGAGCAGGCCAAAGATATTCAAAAACGGGTGGCAGAGCTTGGCAAACACATTGCCGCGCATGATACCTATATGCAAAAACTCGGCAACGCACTCGGTACTACCGTCAATCATTTCAACGCTGCACACAAATCGCTCGGACACATGGATCGTGATGTCGTCAAAATATCCGACACGACAGCAAGTGTCGAGCCGCTGCTGCTCGACAAGCCAAGCTCTGACGACTGACAAGCCGCGTAGAGCAGCGAGGAATAGGTACTGAATGCGAAGCCGGAGGCGCCCGTTTAGTCGCTTCAAACTGACACCCCCGAGTCATCCTGAATCATGTGCTGAACTTCGTTCAGTATTGTTTCAGCATCTCCCTCGCCTAACATAAGACTTCCAACCCAGCACTATCCTTGTCTCGTTACGCAGCGAGTATAGTTAGAGATATGAAGCAAGTCTGTCAAAACCACTGTCTGCTATACTACAGTTTATGGCAAAGCAGAGTGTGAAATATGTGTGCAGCAACTGCGGCGCGCAGTATGCGGCGTGGGCTGGCCGA
>CAZNLV010000079.1:0-2755 GCA_964574245.1 uncultured Candidatus Saccharibacteria bacterium | reverse complement strand
CACGCGGAGAAGATCCTGAAACAATACTGCAACAAGTTCAGCACATGGTTCAGGACGACACTATACTTCGGCACTGCCGGACTTGACCCGGAATCTCGTAGGAGTGGAGGTCTGTGGTCGCGAAAGGAGATCCTGATGACGGGATTGGGAGACTGGGGTTAGATAGAGGAGATCCTGAAACAAGTTCAGGATGACAGGAAGAAAGTTGAGCCAGACTAAGCTGAGCGAGACTTCAACGGCCTATAACCTATAACCTATAACCTATAACCTATAACCTATAACCTATAACCTGAGTCTACACCATCGCAGCCTTGATGCGGCGAATACCGGCGGAGGACGCTTCTTCTTTGAGGATCTTGTAACGTTTGTCGTTTGGCTTGCCCTCGTCGTCCTCGGCAAGCTGGCCGGTGTGGTCGACGTGCGGACCACCGCATATCTCAAGCGATACGATGTTGTCGTCTTTGCCCATCTGGTATACCTTGACCGTCTCGCCGTAACGTTCGCCAAATGGACCGATCGCGCCCATGTCGAGCGCCTCCTGCGTGGGATATTCAGTGAATTTTACCGGGTGATCTTCAGCTATCCACTGGTTGACGAGCTCCTCTGCCCGGGTGATTTCCTCAGGGGTCATTTTGCGGTCGAGGTTAAAATCAAAGCGCAAGCGCTCCTCGGTGATGTTGCTGCCATGCTGGCGCAGTTCCGGGCCGTATATCTCACGCAGAGCCGATTGCAGCAGGTGTGTACCGGTGTGGTAGCGTTTGTGCTGCATGGTATGGCCGCCTAGACCGCCTTTGAAGGTTCCCTTTGCCGCCGTCTGACTCCGCGCACGCTGCTCGGCCATTTTTGCATCGAACTGCTCACGCCAGTTTGCGTCGAGCTCGATATCCCGCTTAAAAGCCTCCTCCACACTGAGCTCTATCGGAAAGCCATACGTGTCATATAGGGTAAACAGCATCTCTCCTTGAGTCTTGAGTCTTGAGTCTTGAGTCTGCTCAAAGAATTTTTCAAATTCTTTGAGGCCTTTGCGGAGCGTCTGGCGGAAGGTTTTTTCCTCTTTGACCAAGGTAGTGATGACATCAGCGCGGTGTTCTTTCACTTCGGGGAAGTCAGCCTCGTAGATATCGGCGATGACCGGCACGACCATCTCGACGAAATTTTGCTCTATGCCGAGATCAAACGCAAAGCGTATGGCGCGGCGCAGTAAACGGCGCATGACGTAGCCCTGTTCTTTGTTGCTCGGCGTTACACCATCTACGGCTAAGAAGGTCGCGGCACGGAGGTGATCGGCAATCACGCGCATACTCTCGGTGTGGCTCTCGTACTTTTTGCCGCTCAGGACTTCGAGTTTTGCGATGATCGGCCAGATGACACTGCTCTTAAACATATCTGACGAATTCAGCTGAGCAGCGGCGATCCGCTCGAGGCCAGCACCAAAGTCAACATTTTGGGCGGGCAGTTTCTCAAAACCACTTTCGGTACGGACATACTCCATAAAGACCGAGTTGCCGATCTCGAGGAACCGGCCACAATCACAGTTGGGATGACAGTGTGCGCCCCACTTAGGATCATGCGGGATAAAATCAAATTCATAAAAAACTTCGCTATCTGGTCCACCCGGTTCGCCTGCGGGCATATCACCGATTTTGCCAGCGCGGCACCACCAGTTTTTGCTGGCGTCGTAGTAAAAAATCCGACCGCCCTGCATGCCTTTTTGGGCTCCGTCCGCTTCCGATCCAATATCGACTGCTCGAGCCTCAATACCTTTTTCGGCAAACAGCCGCTGCCAAATCTCAGCTGACTCGGTGTCTTTCGGGATATCGTTTGTCTCGTCACCAATAAATGCTGTGACATACAGCTTCTGCGGGTCAAGCCCGACTACATCCGTCAGAAATTCCCAAAACCA
The DNA here is from genome assembly GCA_964574245.1 of uncultured Candidatus Saccharibacteria bacterium. Taxonomy (GTDB): domain Bacteria; phylum Patescibacteriota; class Saccharimonadia; order Saccharimonadales; family UBA4665; genus JAGXIT01. The sequence continues at coordinate 852 of CAZNLV010000079.1, read as the reverse complement.
CGGCAGCTGTTCGGCTTTGAAATAATCGCCGAGCGACCAATTGCCCAGCATTTCAAAAAATGTCGTGTGGCGGTTGTCGCCGACTTCTTCGATGTCTTGCGCCCGCAAGCATGTCTGACTATCGACGAGCCGCACGCCTTTTGGGTGTTTTTCGCCGAGCAAATACGGCAAGAGCGGTTGCATGCCGCTGCCGGTAAACAGCGTAGTGGGGTCATTGTCGGGGACCAAACGAGCCCGCGGGATCACCACGTGACCGCGGTCAGCAAAAAACTTGAGGTAAGCGCTTCGAATATCTTGTGCATTCATATCTGTTGCAGTATAGCAAAATCTGACTGCTTAAAAAACCTATCACCGACGCGTCGAATACGTGGGTCGATGCAGCAAACGCAGCAGCGGAATCACGAGCAACAGTGACAGTGCCGCCAGAGTGCCAAGTCCCACTTTGTAGTCAATCATCGAAAAGTCAAAGCTGAAACCACTCCGTGCGGTTGTCCCGACCCCTGTTACCCCAGAGTCATCCGCCATCCTCCGATACATACCACCCCGACGACCATAGTACAGATCTCGGGAAGTATTGACCGCCAGCGACGACCCGCTCCCGATCTGTACCAGCTGAAATGTATCGGTTTTTACTGCGTACAATTTGTCGGCCACCGACGCAAACATCGCAGCTCCCCGCACCGCTATCGAACCACTATCTGCTTGGCCTGCGACGCGCTCACGATTCACAACTACAAAACGCGCTGGATCCAACTCAAAAAATGTCGTGTCGGCTACGCCGTAGATGTGGCCATTACTCCCAAGGGCAAGCGCATGCAGGGCTGTAGCTCCGGGTACCGGCTCAATTTTAGC
>CAZNLV010000078.1:0-2826 GCA_964574245.1 uncultured Candidatus Saccharibacteria bacterium | reverse complement strand
GGTGACCTCGTTGAGTATGGAACGAGCAGTGGAAACGGAACCACAGCCACCGTTGAGCGCTCGGTACAGCACTCAGCCTGCGCCGATGGTAGATTGACACCTTCTGATTTTCAGTCCGCAAAATAATCGATACTATTTTTTTGCAACGTTCAGCTCTGACTAGGCCTAGACGTTTGCTAAAATGGATAGGTGCAACACAATCTACTCGAGGGGTTAAATGACGAGCAGCTGCGGGCGGTCGAGACGACCGAAGGCCCACTGTTGATTCAGGCTGGAGCAGGTAGCGGCAAGACCAAAACGCTCACGCACCGTATCGCGTATCTGATAGCCACCGGCCGGGCAACACCCTACAGCGTGTTGGCGGTCACCTTTACCAACAAAGCCGCTCGTGAAATGCGTGCACGAGTTGCTCAGCTGCTGAGCCAGTCGGCGGATGACCGGCGGTTTATGCCGTGGATGGGGACGTTTCACTCCATTTGCGTCCGACTGCTGCGTTTGGACGGCGAGTATCTGGGGATTCCGCACTCATACGTCATTTACGATGAGGCTGACAGATTGAGCGCCGTCAAGCAGATATGTAAAGACCAACATATTGATGAAAAATCTTTTCCGCCCCGTACCATCGCCAGCTACATCTCTGGGGCCAAAAATGAGATGATTGGTCCGGCCGAGTACGCCGAAACGGCTACGAGTCCGACTGCCCGCGTCGTGGCTCAGGTGTATCCGCTGTATCAAGCGATGCTCAAAGATGCGATGGCGCTGGATTTTGATGATCTCATTTGGCGTACCGTGCAACTGTTGGAGGCGCATGCAGAAGTCCGCGAAAAGTGGCGTGGCCGTTTCACGAACATCATGATAGACGAGTATCAAGACACCAATGCTGCTCAGTACAGACTAGTGCAGCTGCTCGTCAATGACCATCGAAATCTCGCCGTCGTAGGAGATGACTGGCAGTCGATTTATTCGTGGAGAGGAGCGGATTTTCGTAATATCCTCAGATTTGAGGCAGACTACGCGGACTGTACCATCATCAAACTCGAGCAAAATTATCGCAGTACAGGGCATATTTTGAACGCGGCGCACGGCGTGGTGACGCGCAATACGCAGCGCAGCGACAAACAGCTGTGGACTCAGGCTGGCGACGGCCAACGGGTGCAGTCTCAGCAAGTCATGACCGAAAAATCCGAGGCCGAGGCCATCATTCGGCTCGTTCGTGCGAGCGTGGACGGGGGCTTGCGTGCGTACAAGGATTTTGCCGTGCTCTATCGCACCAACGCCCAGAGTCGCACGCTCGAAGAGGCTTTCATACAGTACGGTGTTCCGTATCGGATTGTGGGCGGCGTGCGGTTTGTCGACCGCGCCGAGGTCAAAGACCTGACAGCATACCTTCGTCTCCTGTATCAGCCAGAGGACTTAGCGAGTTTCGTCCGTATCGCCAATGTGCCCGGTCGTGGGGTGGGTGCTATCAGCCTACAAAATTTTATTGCATGGGCCAGATTAGAACGATCAGGTCTCTCTGATGCGCTTGCCCACGCCGATGCGTGTGACAGTGTCCGTGGCAAAGCAAAGTCAGGACTAGTTGATCTCGCAACTATCCTCGGCAACCTGCGGGCTCGGGTAGAGGAGGTCCCGCCTGACGTGCTCATCGATGTCTTGGTAAAACAGCTCGGCTACATGGATTATCTCGACGATCGGACGCCGAAAGGCGAAAGCAAACAAGAAAACGTGCGGGAATACATTGGTATGGCTCAAAACTATACCGAAACGGGGCTTGCCGGGTTTCTCGAGGAGATTGCTCTGATATCCGACATTGATTCGGCCAATTTTGATACCGATGCAGTCACTATGATGACTATGCATGCTGCGAAGGGCCTAGAGTTTCCAGTCGTGTGCGTGGTCGGTCTCGAGGAAAGTATCTTGCCGCACTCACGGGCACTCTATGATAGCAGAGAAATGGAGGAAGAGCGCCGGCTGATGTATGTGGCGATGACTAGGGCGCGCGAAGAACTCCATCTGTTTCATGCGCTAGAGCGTGCTCTGTATGGTGGTCGGCAACATAATGTGCCGAGTCGGTTCCTGTCTGAGATTGATGCTGCTCATATGGTGGAAACTACGGTGATGCCGCAATTTGGCCAGAGCAGTTTAACCGCATTTGATACTTTCGATGACGAGGTACAGATGGACGCGTCGCCGAGCTTCACTTCGGATGAGCCGCGGTATACACCTGAACTATACGAGGGCGATACCGTACAGCATGCAGTTTTCGGTACGGGGACAGTGGTGGAAATGGAGGGCGATATGGCGGCGATCTACTTTAAAGGCAAAGGGCTCAAAAAGCTCAACATTGCTTTTGCGCCGCTCGAAAAATCATAATAATCTACCCGTGATATAGGTGCACAGCTCCTATGGTTACGGGGTTAACGTTCCGGTCTAAGCACGATATACTAGTGTGATACGACTATTTCACACTGGAGGAGTATGCAGCGAGCAAAAGAAAAAGCCAAAGCGTCACTGTCCCGGGTTCATCATCACCCGGCAGGTTGGCCGCTGCTGCTTTTTTGTACGCTTATCACAGTTGCGCTCACAGTCCTATACTACGGTCTGCACAATCATTCGCGCCGATTGACGGTTCAGCCAAATGAAAATTTTATTGTCCTACTGAGTGTCGATGGCAAGCGACGGACATTGCCCACAAACGCCGATACGGTTGATGAACTTTTGAAAAAACTTTCAATCAAGCTTGGGCCCAATGACCGAGTGGAGCCAGACAGGACTGAGCGCATCCGGCAGGATAAGTTTCGGGTCAATATCTACCGAGCGGCCCCG
>CAZNLV010000077.1:0-2838 GCA_964574245.1 uncultured Candidatus Saccharibacteria bacterium | reverse complement strand
CTCGGGCCGTGTTCGAGCGTGTAGACGATGGCGAGTTTCGGCTGGACGCCGAGCGCTTGTTTGAGCCGACGTACCTCTTTGGCCTGACGTTCTTTGATAAAACCTGCGAGTTCTGTACCTTTGAGTTCTTTCATACGGCTAGTGTAGCACGACCTCTGCGAACACACCCTTGGTTTTTGCTGTTCAAACCGTAAAAGATATCCCCCGACCGAACGGTCGAGGTATGCAACCCAAAAGCTACTGAACGCTTGCTCGGTAGGTGTAACGTAGGTATAGTCTAATCTATAGCCACATAAAGGAGTCCGCCACGTGAAAAAAACTGCAGCATCCACACCCAAGACAACTGCTCCCAAGCATCAAACAGAACTATACACAGAGCTGCCAAAAGAGTGGCCGGGCGCTAGGACAGCATACAAATACTCCAAGGCCGCTACCCTCGTCAACTGGCAGACGTACCTCTATGTATTCCTCATCACGCTCGCGTTTAGTGCGGTTTTTTATAAACTAGGCGGCAATGATTCGACGCAGGGGCGCTATGTTCTTGCGCAGATCGGTAGTATGCTCGTCAGCACATTTCTGGGCGTTTCCATCACGGTTATTGAGTTGAAAAATGTCGCCCGAAAAAAAATCGATCTGGACGGGGCGCTGTCTATGGGGGGACGCTACTTTGTCCAGACATTTCTGGCAGGGATGGCGACACTTTTCATCCTCATCGTGAGCTTTTTGCTTCTGATCGTCCCGTTTTTTTTCGTGGCACCACGCCTTGTGCTGTATCCGTATTTCATTGTCGATAAAAACCTCGGAGCGCTTGAAGCCCTCCGCGCTAGCTGGGAAAGTACTCGAGGCCATGTCAGCAAGGTATGGGGGATTATCGGCATGACTATACTCTATGCGCTGATCATGATTAGCATCATTGGGATACCAGTAGCTTTGTACATGCTCTTTATGTACTCTTCTGCTTCCGCACTCCTTTACCGCTGGATCACGCGCTCGTCTACCAAAAATGCACAGCATGGCAAACACTAGCTTAGGCTTCCCTGACTGGGACGCGCCCAAAGGTAGGCCCAGTGCAAAGCCTGTCAAATCTGTCCCAGAAAACCCCTTCCCGCATATCGCTCAGGGTATTCGCAGTGTATTCAAATACAACTTCGCTACAACAGTGCTCGTGCTCTTTGTCACGGCGCTCACGCTCTCTATCATATCCGCTCTATTTGTGCGCTACGTGGTACCACAATTTTTTACTAACCTTCTTTCAGTATCGGTGAAGGATAGCTTTTGGAGCGTACTTTCTCCTACCATCCTAGCCCTGTGGGTGGTGCTCATGCTGTTGTATATTGTGACCGACTGTGTGCTGTACCGAGCCATTCTCGTTGATGTACAAAAACAATCAGCCTCGTTGACCGCAACGATTTGTCTGGTGGGACGACGGACTCGGTTTGCTCATATCGACCCTAGTCTTTGTGGGCATACTGGGTGCGGCGGCCCTTTTTTCTATGATGGCTCTTGCGTGGCTTTTGCCTGAGTTGGCACCTCCGGTCATGGTTGTCTTTGCTATCCTGCTTGTTGTACTCTTTTTCCGCTACTCACATATCTGGCTCGTACTCGTCGATGATGTCAAGCCCAAAAACATCCAAGACCTATTGAGACGAGCTCGCGCTGTATGGCAGCATTCGGCCGGGGCAACGATACTGCTTTTCCTGACAATGGTTGCCCTCTTTTTTGCTATCAGTTTTGGCCTGCAGCCGCTGGGCAGTCCCGTGTCAGTGCAAAAACAGCAAGAAACGATGAGCCAAGAACAGTTCGAGGCGTCACTCAAAGCAGCGCTCGAGAAGTACGAAAACACACAGTCGCCTTCCCCACTCGGAAACCCCTACGCCCAGTCTGTATCTATCGTCAACATGACAGCCATGCTTTTTGTCTCGTCCCTCGTTAGCCTACCCTTCATCGCCGGTCAAGCGCACATCTATACCAGCGCTAGTCAGATACAGAAAAACCCTACCAAACCCCCAAAACGCCGACCGTAGTACTATGTCCTGTCGGATAAGCAGTTACGTTAGCAGCCTTGGCATGTGCGACAATCTTGCCAAAACAGAGTCAGTTTGCTACACTTGCCCCTGTTGTATTCATGCAGCTGTCCGAAATTTCAAAACCAAAGCGCCACAAGCGACTGTTTAAAATTTCTAGAAGAGCAGCCGGCTGAGACTGAAGCTCGGCGAAAATGGTTTTAGCCAATTTCAACTAGCAAAAGTCATTGCTAGGCTACGACACGGGCCAGTAGCTCAGCTGGTTAGAGCGTCTGCCTCTTAAGCAGAATGTCGAGGGTTCAAGTCCCTCCTGGCCCTCCAGAACCAGATTTAAATCGGAATTAGCGGCGCATTGCGCCGTTTTTTCTTTGGTTGCGCGGAGCGCAAACCAAGGGTTTTTCAGGGGGGAGATTTGAAATTGCTCGCCGTTTTCGGCGACATTTTTGTTGCTCAAAGACAGGTTCAACCCAAAGATTTCCAGCAACAAACTCTTTTTTGCAGAAAAGTCGTCCGTTTGAGCAACCGAACAGATAGAACCAGCCTTATCTAGCCACTGGCGCATAGGTTCAACCCAGCCACATTGACCTAGCGCAAGGTTGCTCATTTTTTCTTCCAAAGACTTCTTTTCGCTCATTAGTTCGGCTTTCTTGGTCGTGTAGGTTTGACGGTCTATTAGCTCGTCTAGGAACGTATCCAGAAGTCTTTGTAACTTTCCTGACGCCTGCGCCACCTGTCCGCGCAAATCGTCTAGTATGGTGGTGCTCGCACCTTGCTCGGCACGTTCGTCCTCGTCAATTCTCTGGCGCAGATAATC
>CAZNLV010000076.1:0-2959 GCA_964574245.1 uncultured Candidatus Saccharibacteria bacterium | reverse complement strand
CGAAATAGCTGCCCTGCGCGAGGCGGTACGTATCACTACCGAGTCGCTTGATGCGCTGCGGCGCTCATCATCCCTAGAGACCATCACCTCTGAAATGATGCTTGAGGCAGCCATCACCTACGAGTTTAGGAGCCGCGGAGCGGCTGGACATGGTTATACTCCCATTGTGGCGAGTGGCAAAAATGCAACGACCCTCCACTATGTGGACAATGATAGTTCGCTGAATGACGGCGACTGTATCGTCGTGGATGTGGGTGCTGAGGTCGAAAATTATAGCGCAGATATTACTCGTGTGCTCAAAAAAACACCGCTCACTGTGCGGCAGCAAGCGGTGCTGGATGCCGTCATCGATGTGCAGCGCTACGGCTGTTCTCTCCTGAAGCCCGGCGTGCGTATGCGGGATTTTGAAACCAAAATCGCCGAGAGGATGGGGCAACGATTGGTAGGTCTCGGACTACTTGCACAACCAAATGATCGGGCGGGGATTCGACGCTACTACCCTCATGCTACCTCCCACTTTTTGGGGCTTGATGTGCACGATGCGGGTGACTACGCAGTGCCACTTCAGGCAGGCATGGTACTGACTTGCGAGCCGGGCATATACATCCCCGAGGAGGGGATCGGCATGCGCATCGAAGACGATATACTCATAACGAGTACGGGCAATGAAAACCTGAGCGGCCGTTGTTCGTATGAACCACATGAGCTATACTTGACATAAGCATGAATAGGGAACGACAACGGGGTTTTATTGGAACTTTTTTGCTACGGTGGTTTGTCTGCTCGCTCGGGTTATGGGTAGCTGCCGGTCTGTTAAACGGTGCGGTAGATTACCAAAACCGGATTTCGGTGGTTGTCTGCGCCGGCGCAGTGCTCGCTCTGCTCAACATGCTCATCAAGCCAATCGTAGTGCTTTTGACTATCCCAGCCATACTACTCACGCTCGGCCTGTTTATGCTCGTTATCAATGGCTTGACGGTTTACCTAGCTAGCCGTTTTTATCCGGCACTTCATATTGAAAGTTTTGGGGTCGCAATATTAACTGGGCTCATAATCGGCCTCGTGAACTACCTTGTCACCGCAATATTGGAGGCACGGAGCTAGAAGCATGCTTGCATGATTCTAGTGAGTACCGAACAATTCGTCCTCTCAGACATATTGGAGGCACGGAGCTAGAAGCATGCTTGCATGGGCGCATACGAGCAATCGACGCCTATGCATGAGCTCATAAGAATATTTTGGAGACAGGGAATTTCTTTTGCTATACTGGAGGGTACGATGAGTATATATAACTATGTTGCAATCGGCTTTATGCTTTTTATGACACTCTTGATTTTGGTGCAGACTCGGGGTGCGAGTCTCGGAGCCGGCATTGGGAGTAGTGGCGAGGTAAATACCGAGCGGCGCGGCACTGACAAGACGATTTATCAGCTCACGATTGCCTCCGCCCTAGTATTTGTCGGGTCGCTGCTTTTAGGAGTAATAGTCGGATAAAGGGGGCTCATGCCCGTGGGTGGAACAAGCGAGTAATGATACCTCTGAACCGTGCCACAAAACTTCGCCTGCGACGAAATCTTCGGCAGCGTCAAAAACAAGTTGAAAATGCGACTCTTGTCGCGGAAGTTCAGTTTGAAAAAAGGTTTATTGGCCGGCTCGAAAAATTGCGCGCGGTCCGCAGGTTTGTGGGTGCTTGGGTACTCCTTTTGGTTGTTTTAATTTTCCTCGTAGCAACGCAGACGATTGGCCTCAGCCAGTATTATCTCGAGAGAGGGCCCATCGCAGGCGGTGTGTTCAATGAAGGCATGGTTGGCACCTATAGCAACGCAAACCCCATCTATGCCGTGGGGGCAGTGGACACCAGCGTGTCGCGACTTTTGTTCTCTGGGCTATTCAAATATGACGATAGTAACCGTCTCGTCGGCGATCTGGCAGAAAACTATACTGTCGATGAATCGGGCAAGCTCTACACCGTACATTTAAAGCCTGGGCTAACATGGCATGACGGCCGAGCGCTGACTGCAAAAGATGTCATTTTTACCTTCCAAACGATTCAAAATGCCGACGCAAAATCGCCGCTGCGCAGTAGCTGGGAAGGAGTCAAGCTGGAAGCACTCGGTAACAAAACGATAACCTTTCAACTGCCAAATGCGCTGACAGCGTTTCCGTATAGCCTGACGACCGGTATTTTGCCGGCTCACATATTGTCGACTGTTCCTCCGGCGAAATTACGTGCCGCGGAGTTCAACACGACAAAACCAGTTGGAGCTGGTCCGTTTGCATGGAGTGCACTGCAGCTAGGCACCGCCAACACAAGTTCCGACACGGCGACCGCACTCATATCGCTCAAGGCATTCAACGGCTACAACGGCGGTCGACCGAAGCTGCAGGGCCTAGTACTGCATACGTATGAACAGGCCGATGCCGGTATAGCTGCCTATCGGAAGCACACCGTCGAGGCCGTGGCTGGCCTGAGATCCGTACCGACAAGCCTAGTGAATGATCGCTCGACTACTGTTTACCGCTTCAATACCACAGCCGCACAAATGATATTTTTCAAGCTCAGCGAGGGTGTCTTGAAAGATACCACTGTTCGGAAGGCTCTCGTGCTCGGTGCTGATCGTAACAGTCTACTCCGTCAACTTGGTTATCCTGTCCGTCCAGTAGACGGTCCTCTTCTCAGGGGGCAGCTCGGATATGACAAGCTTCTCGGACAAGCGGGATACGATCCTGAGCAAGCAAACAAAATACTCACTGATGCCGGCTGGGCCAAAAACCAAGCCGGTCAACGCGCAAAAAATGGGGTTGAGCTGCGGTTCCAAGTGGTAGCCGAAGACACCGAAGACAATCGCATCACGCTCCGAGTGCTACAGAAAAACTGGCAGGCGCTGGGGGTCACTATGCAGCCCATTTGGCAACAAACTGCCGCTGACTTACAGGGGACTATCGAGTCACATGGGTA
>CAZNLV010000075.1:0-3210 GCA_964574245.1 uncultured Candidatus Saccharibacteria bacterium | reverse complement strand
AAGAGCAGTCGGAGTCGGCGGATTCATTCTGCGACCCCGCGGGATGGGAAAGCCTACAAGGGTGTCCCATAAACGGAATGCTAAGGTGCTTCTTCTAGCCCTTATTAAAGGGAAAGATATGGTTATGCTCCTATCCTTTCCCGATATACAGTGAAAGGATATTTTTATGTCAAATACAATCGGTGATGCGCAGCTTTTTACCAGTGAGTCAGTATGCGCAGGACACCCAGACAAAATGGCCGATGCAGTCAGCGATGCGCTCGTTGACGCGATACTTGCGCTCGATCCGCAGGCTCGCACCGGTATCGAAACGGTGGTTGGCGCCAACCAAATCAGTCTGTTTGGGGAAATAAAAACCACTGCCAAAGTAGATTTCGAGGCAATCGTCCGCGGTAAAATCAAACAGCTTGGCTACACCAATCCCAAGTGGAAATTCTCTGCTGAGCAGTCGCATTTTACCAATTTTCTTCATCAGCAGTCACCGGAAATAGCCATGGGGGTTGATGTCGATGGTGCTGGCGACCAAGGGATGATGTTTGGCTACGCCTGCGACGAAACGCCGGAGCTCATGCCACTATCGATCGCCATGGCGCATGCGCTGACACGTCGAATTGATGAATGCCGTGAGAACGGCGTGCTGAAATGGCTTCGCCCGGATGGCAAGGCCCAAGTGACCGTGAGATACGACGAAGATGGCAAACCCGTAGCGGTCGAAAAACTCGTCGCGGCGGTTGCGCACGACGAAAAGGTTGCGGCTGAGCAGGTCCGCGCCGATGTCATCGAGCACGTTTTTGAACCGGTCCTACGCCACTACGCATTTGCACTGCCAGCCGAGCACAACATTGTCATCAATGGTACTGGTCTGTGGCACATCCCCGGCCCAGAGAGTGACGCAGGGCTGACCGGTCGTAAAATCGTCGTCGATACCTACGGCGGCTATGCTCGGGTGGGGGGCGGTGCATTTAGTGGTAAAGACCCGAGCAAGGTTGACCGCTCGGGGGCCTACGCCGCTCGCTATATCGCCAAAAACATTGTGGCAAAAGGCCTTGCCCGCAAGTGCGAAGTCGGTCTCGCGTACGTGATCGGCCAGCCGCGCCCTCTCATGCAAACCATTGACACATTTGGTACTGCCACTGTGAGCGAGGCCGAGCTCTACGCCTTCAAGGACGCCCTCATCGACACCAGCGTCCGCGGAATTATCGAGGGGCTTGATCTGCTGCGTCCTATGTACAGCGCCACGAGTGCCTACGGCCATTTTGGCAAAGCCGACTTGCCATGGGAGCAGATACCCTAGTCGTTTCATCTGGGGTAGGTGTTTTACTAGAGAGAGACGTTACCTCGCACGAGACCCGCACTCTGACCTCATGTGCATCTTCTGCTAGAAGCATCCTAAATTCAAGTTCAGGACAAGCTCTAGGAGCCGTACTAGAGTACGGTAAATGAGTACTGGAAGAGGAAAACTACTCTACGGAGTCAAACGAAGCCCCGCGCGAAACCTGTTTTATGGGGACAGAAAGCAGCCAGCGGTACGACCAGCTTTTGCTAGTTGGCAGGCTAGCTGGTGGGAGCACCCCGTGCCTCATTACAAAATTGAGAGTCGTAGGCCAATATCGCTACTCGATGTCGCGTCGTCGGAAGCCGATAAAAGCCCCCACCGTACCGAGCACAAAAACGAACAGTACATAGACGAGCAAACCACGCGGCGTTTCCCCTCTGAGCGCTGTGAGCGGCGTAAAATAATGAAACGGTGAAAATTTGGCCGGGATTTCGAGCCAATCAGTCAAGCTACTGAGTGAGGCAAGTATGTAGCCACCAAAGCTCACCGCCACTGCAAAAACAGTGGCCGCTCGTTTTGTCATCCTACTTGCTGCCTGCAGGGCAAATGCTATGTAGCCAAATGACAGGCAGAAAGCCGCTGTATAGATAGTGGCGATCAGCAAATGCCAAGCAGGAACGTGCAGCTTAAAAAGTGGCGCTAGCAGCATGAGCCCGAGCGTCGTGGCTCCCGTGATGAGCGCAAATTCTGCTAGCAAAGCGGCTACCTTACTCAGCAGTAAACGGGTGCGCGAAATCGGTCGGGCGAGCAGCAGCTCCAGTGTGCGGTCGCGCTCTTCAAGACCAAGTATACCGCTGCCGCGTGTGATCGCAAGGATGATCCAGATCATCGGCAGGGTGGCGTACAGTAACTGCGAATTGAGAAATTGCAGCGGGTCTCCCACATCAACCGCACTCGATCCGCCTGTTTTCAGCCCGCGTAATTCGGGAGGCAGTTGGTTTATGACTTGATTCATCTGGGCGGCTTGGTCGCGGATGGAAGGGTAGAGGGCAACTATCAGTGCGGTCATGGCTACACTACCGATAGTCCACCAGATGATGGCCGTCCGGCGCCTATTGAGCTCCCACAATATCACATGGTTCATGCGCCGTCTCCGTAGTACTCCAAGAATTCGTCCTCGAGAGTGAGCTGCTCGGTCGTGATGGTTTCGATTGCGCACGTGCTGAGGGCGGCGAGCGCTTCGGCGATGGTCTTTTTGGGCTGCACGACCACAGCACGACTTTCGGTGGATATGAGTTTGACCGCGCTATTACTTTTTAGTTTCTCGACGTCTTTTGGATGAGCTAAAACAACTCGAAATGTCACGGTAGTCAGGTCCTCATCACTTTTAATGTGTTGCTCATGGATGAGTCGACCGTGCTTGATAATGCCGACTCGGTCGCACAGGCGCTGCACTTCAGCGAGGTTATGGCTGCTCACGAATACTGCTGCACCGCGCCCGGCTGCTCGTCTGATCTCGTCATAAAACACCTCCTGCATGAGCGGGTCAAGCCCACTTGTCGGTTCGTCGAGTATGAGTACGTCCGGCTCGTGCATGAGCGCTTGGATAATACCAATTTTCTGTCGATTGCCTTTGCTGAGGGTATCGATGCGTTTTTCTGGCTCGGCCTCGAAACGTTTGATGAGTTCGTGTAAATAATCAGTTTTTACCCGGAGTCTGCCTTGGGCATGATCGGTGAATTGTAGTTTTCCTAGATAGGCGAACAGTTCATTTCCAGTGACCTTGGGCCACAGCGCAACATCGCCCGCTAGATAGCCAACGTGTTTTTTGACAGCGACAGTGTCTCGAACAACGTCGTACCCCATGATGGTGGCACTGCCCGACGCGGGCTGGATAAAATTCATGAGCAATCGTATGGTCGTAGACTTGCCGG
>CAZNLV010000074.1:0-3460 GCA_964574245.1 uncultured Candidatus Saccharibacteria bacterium | reverse complement strand
AAGTTAAGCACCAAGTTGTTACCCAAAAAATCTGTCGAGCTACTAGCCGACCTCAGCGGCGGCGATGCCCGTGTCGCCCTCGGCAATCTCGAGCTGGCTCAGCGGCTCGCGATGGGCAAACCCATCACGCCTGAACTCGTCGAGACGGCTGCTCAAACCAAACTGCCCGGATACGACAAAAAAGGCGAGACGCATTACAACATCATCAGCGCTTTTATAAAATCTATGCGTGGCAGCGACCCGACCGCCACACTGTACTACATGGCTCGCATGTTGCAGGCCGGCGAAGACCCCAAATTTATCGCCCGGCGCATGGTAGTGTTTGCCAGCGAAGACATCGGCCTTGCAGCACCAGCCGCACTCAACCTCGCCGTCTCGACGTTTCTCGCTGTAGAGCGGATCGGCCTACCTGAGGCAGAAATCAACCTCAGTCATTGCGCGGTCGTTTTAGCCAAATCGCCCAAAAGCCGCGAAAGCTACGACGCATGGAACCAAGCCAAAGTACTGGCAGCGGCACACCCCGATCTGCCGGTTCCTCTGCACCTGCGCAACGCTCCCACCAAACTCATGAAAGACCTCGGCTACAGCCGCGGCACCGAGTGGGCCGCCGGTTTCAAGCATCCCGACGGCTTTCTCCCAGACGAGCTACGCGGCACAGATCTTTTTCGGTAAACTATTCGACACGGCCGATTTCTACGAGTTTATCAAGTATGTCATCTCTGGAAAGGTGTGAGAGATCTATGCCATTTTTTTCGGCTGCCATCAGGCCAAATATGAGGTTTTTGGCGTATTGTGCTGCATGCGTGGGGAGCATGGTAAGTGGCTCGGGGTTTTGCTCGAGCCCCTTCGTCTCAAACCGCAGCGTCGAGAGGAACAGCACCGAATTCACTCCGACATAGTTTAGTCGTTCGATCGGCAGCGAAACCGTGTGATTATGCCCAAAGAAATTACGGTAGACTATGTCGACTTTATTGTGATCGATGACGAGAGAATCAGGGAATAGATCAAAAGGAAACAGTGCGCTGCACGAAAACAGCCGTATCGTAGCGCGCCGATGCAAATGGTCGAGCTTATCAAGTTCGCTCGCCTTCTTTGGCTGGGTCACTGTATCATACAAAGCCATGATAGGCAGTATACATAACTACGCTCCCACTGTGCTGCGAGCTATGTCACACGCTTTTGGCACAGAATATCTATACCGAGCATGCTCACTCGGCGCCGTTTTGCGCTAAGCATACACGGCGCAGGTCAACAGAGCCCCAAAACTAAACATCGTGATGAGCTCGGCGAGGAATTTCACAGACCATGCCATCTTACTAGATACATTACCTGCTGAACTCCGCGAGGATCGGCGCGAGGAGATGGAGCGGGAGGCCAAGGATGGTGTCTTCAGAGCCTTCGATGTGGTCGAGCAAATCGCCGATGTGCTGAACCGCGTAGGCACCAGCTTTGTCAGCATAGTCTCCGGCAGCCAAATAGGCTTCGACGGCCGCTGCGTCGTACGGCTTCAGGTAGACCCAAGCACTGTCGCATGTCACAGTCTCATAGTTTTGGGCCTTGCAAATCACCGCGAGCGACGAAGTGACTGTATTGGGTGCAGAAGTTATGAGACGCCACATGCGCCAAGCATCTTCGAGGTCCACGGGCTTGCCGAGCTGCGTCTCTCCTACGGTTACGATGGTATCCCCGCCGATGACAATTGCGTCTGGAAAGCGTTCTGCAACAGAGACTGCCTTCCCCCGGCCAAGCTCCATAGCGATTTCCTCAACCGGTCTTGACTGGTCGAGATACTCGTCAAAATCACTGGGCACAACGGTAAAGTCTAGACCCATCCGAGCGAGGAGTTCTTTGCGCCGCGGCGAGGTACTCGCAAGAATAATTTGTCTCATACCGTCATTATGACACAGCGATTGACACCACTAGGCATAAACCCTATGCTACAGTCTGAAACACAAGCATAAAAGGAAAACTATGAAAAAAATATCCTCCCAAGGTTTTAGCCATCATATCTTATTACCCGCTATAGCAATACTGGTCGTTGGCACAATCGGTGCGTATCTGACTTTTGCCAGCAAAGCAGCCACGCCCGCACAAAACCCAGCGCCCAAAATTGGTTGGGTAGACGACGGACCATATGCCGACAAAACAAACGCCACACCCTCAATGACACATAATTATACTGAGGGCGGTACCACAAACCCGTACTACTTTGCGCTCAATGATGTCGGCATGCGCCATGTAGTGCTCAATGTGGGATTGCGGGAACTCCTCATCGTGAATAGCACCACGGGCGCCACAACCTACCGGGCAAAATCTATCGAAAACCGACTCGCCAATGTCATAGCATGGAATAGCGTCCATCCAGATAAGAAACTGACCGTACACCTACGCTTTCATGTCGGAGAACGGGCGCCAGCAGCCTGGAAAGTACTGGCCGGTACCGTGGTACTCAAAGATCCGCAAGGACATGTGACCGATGACACAACCGTACCGCGATGGTGGGCAAAAAAGAACGACAAATACCTGTATGACGGTCTCTACAGCAGTGCTATGGCGGCACTGGCTACTGCGGTCAAAAATATCAATAACAATCCCGCCACGCTCGGCATCATCGGTTCCGTCAATGCACCCGGTGCGGCCCCAAATTATCCTGAGCCAATGGTGCTCTACGGATATTCTGCAGAGAATGCAGCCGCGCTCAAGGCTAAAGGTTTTACCCCCAAAGAACATGACCGATTTATGGGTTGGTTCCCTAGTGCAAGCGCACCCTTTAAGGGCATCGTCAAAGTAGAGCTTGCGGTTAATCCCTATCAAAACCTGACAGACAGCGGCGAAATAGACAAGTCAAAGCTCACTCGGTATCAGACTGTTGCCAATACATTCATAAAAGCTATGGGCTCAGATGCGGTACTCGCAAACTACTCTGCGAGAGAGGAGTATTTCACTCCGGCCGGCGACGAAGCCTATCGCACCATGTACAGCTGGATGCTTGAGACCGCAAAAAAGAATCGATTATGGACTGGCCTGCAGCTCGCACGTCCTCACAAAATCTCTAGCAATGATCCGACGCATATCCAAGCATGGAACAAAGTAGCGACCATGGCCGCAAACAAAGGCTTTAACTTCGTCGAGACATCCGGCCCTAGAGTATCACCTACATCTGGTGGCGACGCAAATGTTTGGCCTCAATCGTACAGCGATGGCCCAACAGATGTCGCCACAATGAAAGCTATTCAAACTAAACTACTCAGCGTTCCTCATCCCTAAGCGCCAGTCTATCCGACGGCGAGTTGGAAAGCGTATACTATATCGTATGCCCGCAAGCATCGCGACTCACAAGCTAAGCAAAACGTACGCAACAGGCAAAGCACCCGCACTCGACAATCTGTCTCTACAAGTACAAATAGGTGAAGTGTACGGGTTTCTGGGGGCAAACGGCGCCGGCAAGTCTACGACCATA
>CAZNLV010000073.1:0-3624 GCA_964574245.1 uncultured Candidatus Saccharibacteria bacterium | reverse complement strand
TCACCAAATAAATAGCTCAGCCGCAAGGTTGGGCTATTTATTTGGTCGTCTCTACAGGAGATGGAACCCGCGAAGCGGGTACGGACGCCAAGGAGCCGCGCACAGGAGTTCGCTCCGAACACGGCGAGTGCGTGTTGCGAATGCAACCACCCCGCAGGGGTCACCAAGTAACATACTCAGACGCAACGATCAAATATTTGACCTGATAGTTATCTCAATGAATGAGCCTACGAGGCAAATATCGCTATCGATGCGTTTCGCGAGAGGGCAGGAGGCCACCAGTCGCCCCTCGGCCTTGCAAATTAAAGATATAGTACCCATACTATACAGACAGTAGTAACTATGGATCATTATCTTATACTCGGTGGTGGGGTGCTTGTTTGCGTAGTGGCGATTGGGGCATGGCTGATCAAACAGCGCCAAAAGCAAGACTCTGCATCCGTCAGCACCAGCAAGCTCGCCAGTAGTCTCAGAAATGAAAAGGCCAAATCGGATATTATCCTCGGAGCAATTCAGGATGGAGTCGTCCTGATCGATGAGCAGCAAATCATCCGGCACTTCAACAAAGGCGCGAGCACGATTAGTGGCTGGGGGCAGCCCGAGGCCGAAGGGTTAGACTGGCGCTCGGTATTAAAATTTATCACTACAAAAGGAGAGCCGATTGACGCCGATGAAACGCCGCTCGCAAAAGCGTTTCGTAGCCAAGAAATCGTACGTGACAGCACGGCAAATCTGGCCACAAAGTCTGGGGCGTCCACGGCAGTGACTTTCAGCGTATCACCCCTGATAGACGGCACAAAAAGTACCGGCCTCGTTGCTATTTTCCGAGACATCAGCCAAGAACGAGCCGAGGAAAACCGGCGGGCAGAGTTTATCAGTACCGCGAGCCACGAGATGAGAACTCCCGTGGCCGCCATAGAGGGTTACTTGAGCCTCGTACTCAATAACAAAGTCGCAACCATAGATGACAGAGCACGAGATTATCTCGAAAAAGCTCATAGCAGTACACAGCATCTTGGCCAGCTTTTTCAGGATCTGCTCACCAGTGCAAAGGCCGAAGACGGCCGACTCGCCAACCACCCTCAGGTTATCGAAATGGGCACTTTTCTGGAGCAGCTCGCGCAAGATCTGCGCTTTTCTGCCGAGAAAAAGGGGCTGTTTATGGAATTTTTGTTTGGCAATTCGGTCACAACCGAGACTAACAAAAACACCTCGTTCACAGACATGAACAAAGTTGTGCGACCACTGTACTACGTCGATGTCGACCCCGATCGTATGCGCGAGGTGATAACCAACATCTTTGATAACGGATGCAAATACACCGACGAGGGCAAAGTAAGCCTAGGGCTAACCGGCAATGAGACCGTTGTGCAAATATATATCAAAGATACCGGTGCTGGCATCCCCGCCGAGGACATTTCACATCTGTTTCAAAAGTTTTATCGTGTCGACACGAGCGCTACTCGCACTATCGGCGGCACGGGTCTGGGCCTATTTATTTGCCGAAAAATCGTTGAGCTATACCAAGGACGCCTGTGGGTTGAAAGCGAACTCGGCAAGGGAAGCACGTTTTACATTAACCTCCCCCGTTTGACAACCCAACGCGCAGAGGAACTCATGGCCCAATCTTTTGCGAACGGCAGCGGTGTGGCGCAGCCGAACCCCGCTGCCACCACACCCAGTACACTACCCGTAGGTACAGTGACGCTCAAACCAGAGGCATGATATACTAAAAAATATCAAACATAAGCGTAGAGAACGAGGCCGCACATGGCAAAGATACTTTTGGTAGAAGACGACGATAATCTGAGAGAAATTTACCAAGCACGCTTAATTGCTGAAGGGTACGATATCGTCACCGCCCAAAACGGCGAAGAAGCGCTCGTCGTCGCCAAACAACATCACCCAGATCTCATCATTTCAGATGTCATGATGCCGAGAATCAGTGGGTTTGAAATGCTGGATATTTTACGCAATACCGAAGAGCTCAAAGACACCAAGGTGATCATCCTGACGGCTCTCGGCCAAGCCGAGGACCAAGATCGCGCCGGGGGGCTTGGAGCCAACCGATACCTCGTAAAATCTCAGGTGACGCTGGAAGATATCGTCAAAGCCTCCCAAGATATGCTTGCTGGGGCAACTATTGTACAGCCTGCAGCAGACGATACGACTGATGCTGCCGCCGATGACCAACAAGCCGCAACAGACCCACTCGCACCGGCAGCATCTACATTCACCGAAGATACTTCTGCTAATCCTGTGGCACCGACTGCTCCAAGCCAAACCACGCCCCCCCTGCAAAACGAGCCGATGTCTCCTAGCACCCCCCAGGCCGATGCTACTAACGACGTAGCCGTCACGCCACAAGAATCCCCGAAAAACAGTACTGTCATATCTGTTGCTGACCCTGATCCTATTGTTTCAGAACCGAGCCGCGAGGCACAATCAGAAAGTTCTCCTGCTACTCCCGAAGTTCCTTCGATTTTGATGCACAACGAACCACTCATGCCGCAAGCAGACGATACTCCGGTTTTAAACTCTGAAGCTCCTGCGGTTACCGAAGTAAACGGCCGGCAGGACCCTCAAAGCCCACCGTCACCTGCCGAGAACCCCGACCAGAGCTTCGCTACCTCTTTCAAGCCAGATGTACACGAAAGTGCAGCCAGCCAACAACTTTTGGCTGCAGAGGAAAAAGTTGTCGAAGCCGCATCGCAGCCTATCACCGATGAAACAGCTATTGTTGAGGCGCAGATAGAGTCATACCTCGCTTCGACGCCGACCACCTCGCCTCAAGAACCCATTGTTACGCCTCAGGAACAGGCAACTGCACCAACCGAACAGACTCCTTCATCGCCAGAGCCCACTCCTCCGGCTCCTGACGCGGTCGAACAGAGCAATGATAAAACACTCTCAGATGCGCTGAGTGAACTCAAATCCTCCGAAGAGAGTGACAAACCCAAAACGAGCGGCAGCGAAAACGGTGGCACTACCGTATCACCCCCGGCAGAAGTGCTCACCCCGGACCCGATAGATGCTCCTGATGCGTCTACCCGAGAAAGCACTACCGGCGGGACAGACACTCCGACCACCGGGGCAGCAGTAACCCCTGACATCCACCCAAGCCCGGAAACTACTGCCCAGACAGACACTTCTCCTCCGACAGATACTCAGGCCTCAGACGCCACTGCGTCGCCAGCCGCCTCGCAGGCAGCTGCCGTTGCTACCCCCGCGGCGGAAGCCACCGAAAGTGACCAAGTCGCCGTAGCTGGCAAGAAAGTCATCCAGCCCCTGAATGCAGCCGAAAATCCAAAGCGAAACTTACAAGAGCTGCTCGCAGAGGAGGAAGCAAAAGAAAACGGCCTTCCCGTCACGTCTGTTCCCACCGCGCCGCCGCCCATCATGCCGCAATCCAGTACGCACTCGGACAATACCGTCGACCCAGATAGTATCGCGCTCTAGCGCCCACCATGCACCCCATGAGGTTGAACCTTTGAGCCACTCGGCCTACTATTAGACTATGCGCCTAAACAAATACCTCGCCTCGAGCACTTCTCTCAGTCGTCGGAGTGCCGACGTAGCAATCGATGCCGGCCGAGTCACGGTCAACGGTACGACTGCGGTGAA
>CAZNLV010000072.1:0-3636 GCA_964574245.1 uncultured Candidatus Saccharibacteria bacterium | reverse complement strand
GCAGGGCAGCTATTTCGGCAGGCTGCTTTATCATCCTGTGTTTTGCACAATACGGCCGCAGATCCTGTACGTCGAGCTTGGGCTGTAACCGCCGAAGCTTCTCGAGCAACCTTCGTCGGGAGGGATTGGTGCAGAGCCCGTAGTGGCTCACATAGCTACTACTGGGCAGGCAGGTAAATACATCATGTTGCTTCGCCAGCGTAGTCTTGAGCCGTGACCACCCTTCGCGCGCACTGTAGACGGTTTGGATGCCTGAAATCTCGCCGAGAGCCGTCGTACTTATCGCGCCGTCGAAAATGTCTCGCGTTTGATTATCTTGCGGCAGGATGAAGTACGCTTCGTCCGCAGTCATGACACACACCACATCAGGCTCGTTGCAACCAGTCAGATACCAGAAATTTCTATCTTGAGAAAACGGGTACGTCGTGTCGGCTGAACGCTGCAAGGTGCTATGTGCCGCTACAATCACAAGAGGATTTTTAACCTGCAAGTCAGCAAATAGCTTCGTCCTATTTCCTATGAAAAAATCTTTTGTAAAGTGTGAAGTCATGGCAGCAGTATACCGTATTATGGCCCGTGCAGCAGCGTGACGCAGCCTATTCACATCCGATGAACCACCGTACTTGGGTAGTAGCGTGCCCGAGACGGACGGGTACAACACTGCAACCGTAATTGTCTAAATATTCAAAAAACCCGAAAGTTTTTTATCATCTTCACCGCCAAGCTACTGCATACTTCCGAGCAAAAGTCCGCATGAGCGATTATTGCCGCTTGTTACAACAACCTCTGTGCGCCAAGGGCGTACTACTCAGAACCATGGGTCACTACCACTCGCGTACGCGGTGCTAATGCAGGCGAGTTAGGCGCCACCAAAAGCTGGGGTTTTTCACGGGTTTTTCTATGACGAGCTTGGTTGCAACACGTGCGCTATCACTTTTGAGTTCAAGCGTGCCGACCGCACCTACTTCTAGGCCATTCGTCTTGCGGACCGAACTGTGTCGCTCGAGAGCGCTCTGTTTCCACCGCCATATCTCGAGGGAGTCGTGAGTAATAATTGGTGTTGAAGCCCCCCAAGCCGTCCCGAGGTTGCCGACAGTTTGATCTGCTTGTGCGTACTTGATGGTCTCAAATCCAGTCGCTGCACTCCGCACCAGCTCTTCTGATGCATGAATTGCGTCCGGCAGGCTCACGCCGCCGATCACTGCGCCGCTCAGGTGAACTACACTTCTGTCCAAAGGCACATCCGCGGTAAAAAGCAGGCCGCCGGGATTTTCGTCGTTATTACCTGTCTTGAGACCGGTAATGCCGGCCGTACCAAGCGCGGTATTGTAGTTGGCGTAGCGACCCGCGTACGTAAAATCGACATTTTTTCGCCCAGCAATCTCCATGATAACCGGGTTTTTTTGAGCAATTTTCCCGAGTCTCGCTAGGTCTTCGGCTGTGCTTCTAGTCGAAGGGTCAAGTCCACTAGCGTCACTGCCGACCTGCGTTTGATACAATCCATGCTGCACGAGCCAGCTATTTGCGTAGTCTCGGTATGCTTCGTCGCTCCCAAAGGCCCAGCGAGCAGTGGTGTCAGCGATATTGTTTGCCGACGGAACCAGTAGCGCCTCGAGCGCCTCATATTCTGACATACGTTCGCCAGCATAGACGGGTAGGAGCGAGCCGTTTTTTTCGATCTGCTCATGGTATGCTTCGACGTCATCGGCCGTCATGACTATGAACGGCCCGCTTTCTCCGGGCTGTAACGGGTATTTCTCAAGGACGCAGAGTGCCGTAATTACCTTGGCTATACTGGCTGTTGCGAGCGGTGTTTTAGCCCCGTGGCTTGCAAGTATGTCGTACCCATCGGCTGTCAGCGCCGCCTGACCAAAGTCTGGCCATGCTAGTTGCACCGCTTGTGGTTGGGGCAGCGGCGGTAATGACAGGGTAATCTTGGCCGGTGGTAGCGGCCGCAGATAGTTCAGCGCACAGACGCAAACAATCGTGGCGAGAATCCCGGTGCGCTTCGGAAATTTTCTGGAGTTAGTCTTCGTTTTTTGAGCGGACGGCACATGTACAAGCCTCATGATGCTTATGATACCACGGGCAATTTTCGTGATAGCCCTTCGTACGGCTTAGTTAGAACATGCCATAAAGATAAAATGATAACCTATTGTCACGAAAGGAAGCTTTAGGGTTATAATAGAGGCTACCAATGAGTTTTAGAGGGTAAGGAGTACGGACAGACATGGCAAAAAAACCGGTGCAGTCGGCCGCAAAAGTGCAGACAAAAAAGACCGTCAAACGCACGGCCGCTCCCAGCAAAACTGTTCAATCACCCAAAGAACCGGCTCATGCTCAGTCAGTCTTCAGTGCTGAAAGTACCAGCCGAAAGCTCAAAAAAGAAAAAAAACTAGTCAGCAACCCCAAGACATGGCGCAAAAAGTACCCTACGAGAGCGCCCCTACCAAAAGCCCGTCATATTATGAAATCGGCTTGGGACCTACTCAAGACAGCTCCAAAACCGCTGGCGGGCATTGTACTGGTGTACGGGGTCTGTATGCTTCTTTTTGTCCGCGGTTTTTCTCTCGGGCGTGACCTCCTGACCCTAAAAGCCACTCTCGACACCGTTTTTACGGGAGCCGCCGAAAAAACCCAAGGGTTTATCCTGCAGCTCAGCTTTCTTTTCAGCGACACAAACCGCGCCTCAACTTCTGAGAGCGGCGTCTACCAAGTAGTTCTGCTGGTAGTATGCAGCCTCGCGTTTATCTGGGCGCTACGGCAACTCCAAGCGCACAAGAAAATCACCACGCGGCTCGCATTTTACCGGGGGATGTATCCGCTCGTGCCATTTCTGCTTGTCGTGTGTATCATCGGACTCCAAATATTACCGTTTACCTTTGCCTCTATGGCCTTTGGTACGCTCGTCAAAGGCGGTGTACTTGTTCATGCTTGGGAAATAGTCCTCGCGACAGTGGTGTGTGTCCTACTCACGCTTTGGACGGTTCGCATGCTCACAGGCTCAATATTTGCACTCTATATCGTGACGTTAGCCAATATGCGACCGATCGAGGCAGTCAGAGCTTCACAGGAACTCGTCGGCGGCCGTCGGCTCTTGGTCCTTCGTAAAATCGCCTATCTGCCAGCCTATATACTGGTAATCTCGAGCATCATCATTGCCCCATTCCTGCTGTGGCTCGCTCCTGTTGCCGTCTGGATATTTTTCGCAATCTCGGCTGTATGGTTTGGTCTGATCCATAGCTATATGTATAGTCTGTATCGGGAACTTTTGGGGTGACTGATCGATCTCAGGCCGCAGAGCGTCTTGTACAGTTACGCAGTCTGATCGACGACTACCGCTACCACTATCACGTGCTAGATGAATCCACGATGAGCGAAGCGGCAGCCGATAGCCTCAAGCACGAACTATCTCTACTCGAACAGCGCTATCCCGACCTCATCACTCCCGAGAGCCCCTCGCAGCGCGTTGCCGGGGTTGCTCTCGACACGTTCACAAAAGTCACCCACCGCTACCCCATGATGAGTCTGCAGGATGTATTTGACCGCACCGAGGTTGAGGCGTGGGTCAAGCGCACCGATAGGCTCTTGCCCGGCGCTCGGCACGAATTTTTTTGTGACGTCAAAATGGACGGC
>CAZNLV010000071.1:0-3676 GCA_964574245.1 uncultured Candidatus Saccharibacteria bacterium | reverse complement strand
CGCGACGCCGCGCGCAATGGTGATGAGTAGCGGAATTACACTGTACCCCGAGGACACCATAGCGCTCAAACTACCGGATAGCCTCCTCAGGGGTAAGGCGCTAGGATACACGGCTGTTGTGACGCGCGCTACGGCAGTAAATGTGGCTCTGTATGGGGCGCCGGCAACACTCATGCGGACGCAGAGCAAGACCGTAGGAGACTTCATAAAAGAAAAAAAGATCACCATAACGTCTGCTGACACCGTAAAGCCAGCTGCGTCAACGCCCATAACAGCCCAAATGCAGGTCCAAGTGATCCGTAACGGCGTCCATACTATTACGGTTGACGAAGCTGTCGCGCCGCCGGTGCAAACAGTGGCAGATTCATCCTTGTCGCTCGGAGCTACGGCTGTTCGACAGCCTGGTTCACCGGGCAAAAAAACTACCACCTACGAGATCAATGTGCAAAATGGCGAAGAGGTGAGCCGCAAGGTCATCCAGTCGGTGACCGTCGTTGAGCCTGTGCCGCAAATAGTCGCTCGTGGTTCGGCGGTCTATGTGGCTCCAGACAAAACATCCGCGATGGCGGCTGCTGGTATTAGCCCCGAAGACTACGGCGCGGTGGATTATATTGTCTCGCATGAGGGTGGCTGGTGCCCCGTGCGCTGGCAGGGGGACCGCGGTTGTATCGACCACGGCTCAGCCCCAGCCTCTGGTGGCTACGGTATGTTCCAAGCGACTCCGGGCGGCAAAATGGTGAGCGCCGGTGCGGATTGGCTGACTAACCCTGTGACGCAAATACGGTGGGCGACGGGGTATGCCGTGGGTCGGTACGGCAGTTGGCAAGGCGCGTATAACTTTTGGGTGACCAATCACTGGTGGTAGGGACCTTGCGTGAGCGAACGCCTAATCCTCGGTAGAGATGTAAGGTGACCGGTATTGATTTTAGTTATTCTCCGGCTGGCTGTCGGGGTATTCGGGACGGGGCTCTGCTGGGGCATGGTGTCGTGCTCGCCATGCGGACAATAGTCCCGCTTTAGCGGCAGGTCGCCGAAGGGCCGAAGTTTGCTGATACAATGATGGCATGTCAGATATAATCCCCAAAAAATCATTGGGCCAGCACTGGCTCAATGACAGCACCATCCTCAAGGCAATTTGCGATGATGCGCAGGTGACTGCACGGAGCGAAGTCCTAGAAATCGGGCCGGGCCTCGGAACATTGACGAGGGAACTTCTACGACGAGGAGCCTCTGTGACAGCTGTAGAATTCGACCCTACGCTCGCCCAGAACCTCACCAAAAACCTCACTTGCCCAAACCCAGACAATCTAGAGGTTGAACCTCTAGATTTGGGCGATTTGCAGCATTTGACAGTGGTGGAGAGTGATATTTTACGGTTTAATCTACAACAGCTTCCGAAGGGCTATTGTGTGGTCGCAAACATACCATACTATCTGACGAGCAATCTTATACGAGTATTGTGCGAATCATCCAACCCGTTTAGTACGGCAGCTCTGCTCATACAAAAGGAAGTAGCCGAGCGAGTTTGCGCCACACCGGGGGCGATGTCACTGCTCAGTGTGAGCGCACAATATTACTGCGAGGTTTCGCTCGGGACCTATGTGCCGAGGAAATTGTTTGTCCCGCCGCCCAAGGTGGATAGCCAAGTGCTTATCTTGCGGCACAGATCTTCACCGCTTTTTCCGGATGTCGATACAAAGCAGTTTTTTCACCTCGTACGCGCCGGGTTTAGCCAGAAGCGCAAAACCCTGCACAATAGTCTGAGTGCAGGCTTAGGCATATCTAGGGAGGAGGCCGCTGCCATACTCACTCGTGCTTCTATCGATCCTCAGCGTCGTGCTCAAACCCTATCGCTCGAAGAATGGCGAGCGATCTACCTGAATATACATCTAGATATATAGTTGACATATTATAAACTAAAGTATATAATATAACATGAAAAGCGTATGTAGTGCACGTGAATGACTGCATCTGTGCTATCGCATGGAGTAGGTGGAGCGACGAGTGAAAAGTATCAGTGTAGCCGGTACAAATACCATACCCTATAGGTTACCTCACAAAAGGTGGGATCAATTTGAGCGTCGGCTGCGAAAAACCGGGCTGCGCCTAAACAAGCAAATGCACAGACAGCTCGCTCGGCGCACGATCGCCACGAGCCGCTGGTGGCACAGACAGTACAGGCTGTCGCATAGCTTCCGAGACGTCCGAAGGGCATTTGGCTACAACGAGGATATACTACTAGCCGTGTGTATCGTCAGTGTGTTCGCTGCATATGTGGGAGTAACGAGCGGTGCAAATGTTGTGTATTTTGTATCGCAGGCGATAGTAGCTACGACAACGATTCTGGGTCTCGCGCTGCTACCAGCGATGGGTATGGGGGTTGTTGCCTGCGGGAGTGGGCTGCTGTGTGCCGCAGCCATCGCGAGCTGTGCGCTACAGAAAGCAACTATGGATGGTCTAACGAAGAAATACTACCGCTCGTTTCGCCTGACTGTTCAGGAAAGTCTGGGCTGTTTCGGCCGAGTAATCTTGGCATGGACTATTGGCTTGGCCATAGTCATTACGCCACTGGCACTCTTCGGTCTGCTCGGCATCGTAGCGCAGTATTACGGCCGTATTGGCGGGGAGCAGCTCCTCGCATGCAGTGAATACGGTGCGGTCGCGGGTGTGGTATGGCTAGTCTACTGCAGTATGCGCTACGCATGTATTCCGCTCGTTGCGGCGTTTCAGCCCAAAGCGAGCGTGGGCAGCTGGATACAGCAAAGTCACGAGCTACCTCGGCGGAAAGGTCGGATATTTTTGCTCAGTCTGCACCTGATGCTTGCTCTAAGTGCAGGGGTGGTGTACTGCGCCGCACGTGTCGTCAATTACCTCCTGCCATTTGGCTTGTTACCAACCGTCATATTTGGCCTGTTGGGGGTAGTGAGCGTATATCAGATGATCATGACACTCTTTTATTATCGTCGACGACGTGGCTGGTGAGCGCTCGGTCTTTGGCACTAGCATTTTATTTGACTCTATGATACGGTATATGTACATGGGGCTGAATTTTAAGCTCGACGTTGGTACTTTTCGGTCGTGAATGCAGGTCGCTTGTCAGCGTTATAGGCAAACAAGAATAGATGCAAAATCTTTCTTCCAGAAGGCTTCTGAAAAGGTCGCTAGCCTCTTTGAGGTTCGTGTTCCTGCTCTCGCCTTCAACGCAGTAGCTTAATCACTACCGCAATGCTTTTGACGATGCCAGATAGCCAAAGTAGCATTTTATATTTCTGGACGCTCGCATAGTTTTATCCATGCTATGTGCTAAGCCGAGGATTGCTCACGTGCGCGTTTGTTTGTTTTGAAATGCACGTGCTAAGACACTTAAAACAGACTAAGCCTGTAGGATTCCGACTGTACGTCTGACGGACGCGGGGGCAGTACCCGCCAGCTCCACCATATTGCTAAAATTGACCTCGTCGAGGTCTTTTTTATTTGTTCCTAATCTGTAAATCGTGCTCAAATTGGGGGTGTGAACTTTTGCAGAATTATCAACATAAAATTCTCCGTTAAATAAAATTTGTTCACCCCCTGTCAAGCTACCTTTTTCCCGAACACCCCGTTCAGCATCCTTGGGCGTTGGCGTAGCGTTTTAGCATAGGCTCTCGGTGCCATCTTGAGGCTGGTGTGGATCCGG
>CAZNLV010000070.1:0-3900 GCA_964574245.1 uncultured Candidatus Saccharibacteria bacterium | reverse complement strand
CAATTATAGGGAGCAATATGTGATGGCTAAAGCCCCGTTGGTTTGTTTGGTACTTTCGAATACGTACGTGCACGGGCATTACTTTCGTCCTTTTATGCTTTTAGCATTAGTGGTATTACTACAGTTAAACCATATGTCATGCGCCGAGGCATGTCAACAAATAGTAAACCGAGACGAAAAAACGTAACCCGTCTTCTGATGTGTGTAGTTGACTATTTTACAACTATTTCTGATACGAGAAACCCCTTTGGTCTCCGACTAGATTGTACCGGATTACTTATCTGTCGCAGGTTCGGCCAGCGAACTCTGGTAGGTCGAGCAGATCCGACACCTTTGTGCGGTTAACAATCAATGGTGCAGCTTCTCCCAAAAACCCAAAACGTTGATCCGTAAGCTGTTTCACGGCGGCAAAATCTAGCTTTTCGACCGTAATCCTTTCACCCGGCTCATGTGCTGTGCCCTGTTGGCCTTCGACGTCCCACGCGAGCACGTAGTGGACAAACCATTCCATTTTTTTGATCGGTTGCAGTACTTTTACAAGCCGCCAGTTCTTAAAGCGGTAGCCTGTTTCTTCTAGCACTTCGCGCTGAGCGGCCGCGATCACATCAGAATCTTCGGGATCGACGCGACCACCAGGAAAATTTCGTCGCTTGCCGCTATTTGGTTGCTCTTCATCGAGAACGAGTATCTGGTCATCGACTATACAGATGACGCTCGTGGTATCCGGCCGCTCGAGCATTTCAAACGTAGCAAAAGAGCCGTCATAGAGTTGTTGCTGCCACTGATATACTCCAAATATCTCACCCTGAAAGACGCGGGTAGCTTCATCTGGGATCAAAACAGCATCATTCGGCACGAGCTTTTTCATACAGAGGGCTTCTGTTGGTACCGGGCAATCGACTGCTCAATGATTGTCTTGGCAGCTTCCACATCCCCCCATCCTTCGACAACAGTAGTGCCGGGTTTCTTCAAGTCTTTGTAGTGCGCAAAATGTTCGGCTACCATTTGCTTCCAGCGAACACCGAGGTCATCGAGAGATGTTATGCTATCGCCCGTATTTCGGTCGTCGGCCGGAACTACAACGACTTTATGATCTGCCTCGCCGTCATCGATGAAATTGAGCACTCCTATCACCCGCGCTTCGAGATACACCCCTGTGGGAATTGGCTCAGCGCAGACAACGAGCGTATCGAGTTCATCACCATCCTCATCAAGTGTCTGGGGTATAAACCCGTAGTTTACTGGCTTTGCGTAAATGCTTGGCTCTACCCGGTCGAGCATGAAAGCAGCACGCGTCCGGTCCCACTCGATTTTCAGAAAACTGCCTTGAGAAATCTCGACAACGGTATTGACGATACCCTGCTGCAAATCACCGGGGGTTAAAACTTGGTTGAAATCCGCCATACAATCTCCTTTTACTTTGTTTTAGCCGACGGCAGAGTCTCACCGAGCGAAGCCCGACGACCAAAGCCCTACGGCCAAATTTACTGTACTATAGTAGCATGAAAATCATCGGTCACCGCGGTGCCCGCGGGGAAGTAGCAGAAAGCACGCTCGCAGCATTTCAGTTTGCGCTCGTACATGGTGTAGATGGCGTCGAATTTGATCTCCGTCAAACGTCCGACGGCGTTGTGGTCGTTTGCCACGATGCATTCGTCATCACCGCTGATGGTGCTCAATTACCTATCGCCACCACCCCATCCCATGAGCTTGCTGCCAAAGCTCCGGACCTCTTACTATTTCAGGATGTACTGCGCACGCTCCCCGTTACGGTGCCCATGATGCTCGAGATAAAACCAAATGTCCCTATCAATGCTATTGTGGCTGAAATACGTCGACAGCTCAACGAGGGGCGAGCCATGGACACGCTTGAAATCGCCTCATTTGATCAAAAAATTCTGCAAGAAATAAAAAAACAGCTACCCGGCACACCCCTTGTCGTCATCGAGATATGGTCGAGCTGGCGGGCCCGCCGGCGGGCCCACGCTCTCGGTACCAAAAAAATATCGTTGCTTGAGTACTGGGTGTGGCCTAGCTTCATCCGAGCCATGACGCGCGCCGGCTACGAACTCTACGTCTACCCGTCTACCAATGAAGTCAAAAAACGTCGATTTCGACGTTTCGGTTTCCGCGGCTGCACCGAATCCCCCGACCGCGCTCGCCGGTGGTCACAAGCCGGCCTCGCCGGCATCATCACTGACCACCCCGAACTATTCGACTCCTAAGCCTGCCCGAAAATCTCTAAAAAAATCGTCTTGCAATAAATAGTATTTGATGATATATTTTTGTTTATGTCAAAAATCAATTCTGAACTAAGCGATTTATTTACCGCATTGAACAGCGCACTAAACAACCCCGACCATCCGGGTTCCAAGAGTGACGAGCTGAATATTGAGCTTTTTCCCGATCGATTGCCCGACCGATTATGGGTACCCTTTGATGCCACTTCCCCGCTAGAGGATCCGGGCCTAGCTCCAAGCCAAAGGTTTTCTGAATTTGGTAGATTAATCACGCGCTTTCACCGCGAGTACCCCTCTCACTTGCCTCCTTTGAGTGGTCGTGCAACATTGTCGGGTCTTTTGCTCGCTGCCAGCCTAGAAACAGTTGACGGCATCATAGCGGTAGCCACCCGTGAAAACGGCACCAAACTTGCAGGCAGCACAGGGCTGCGCCAGATTAACCGCATAGGGGCTGCCGTTCTCGGGCACTCGTGGCCAGCCCAAGGGCTGGAAATGTCTCCTGATACTCACACGCTCCAGCTCGCAGCTAACCGACCAGTATAACATCTACGCGATTACCTCACAAAAGCGCAAAGAAATACTACACCCCCTTCTACAAGGGATCGGCAGGCCAACGGTATTTATATAGCCCGCAAAAGGGCTTCCCGTGATTTCTTTACGCATCTAACATATGAAAACCCGCGTCAGTACTTTCGCTGGAAGTGCACCATATGTCAGGTTACACTGAGAGTATGCGAATTACTTTTGTCTCCAAGCTCACTCGGGCGCCAAGCGTATATGAGTTCACGTTTTTGCCCGAAAAGACCGTGCAGTACACTCCCGGACAATACGCGCACTTTCGGCTGCCGATGGTGCTGCATGAACCGCCGCGCGCGTTTAGTCTGACATCGCACCCAAGCGAGCCAGAGCTACGGTTTATTACCCGGATAGATCCCTCACTCAGCCAGTACAAAACAGCCCTGAGTCGCCTCCAGCCCGGTGACACCGTGGAGATAGATGAGCCGATGGGCGACTGTATACTGCCTCGGCTCCAGACAACTCCACTCGTTTTTGTCGCTCAAGGCATCGCTCTCGCCAGCTATCTCTCCATGCTCACTGAGTGTGCGAGGTCTAACCTCACACACGAGAGTACCTTGCTCTGGGCAAGACGAAGTGCAGACGACCCCCTAAAAAATCTCATCCCCGGTAAAATTCCGAAGTTTAACAGCGTAGCTATACACTATCCAGAGCGGCTAACCACCGCACAAATCCTACCTCTTATGACGGCAGCTGCTCTAGTTTACCTTTCCGGCAGCCAGCGTTTTGTAGAAACCCTCGGCACCGACCTTGAGGCCGCAGGAGTACCACGCAGCCGAATCATCTACGAGTACTACGACCGCTATCTTGACCTCTAGGTCACCAGCCGGAGGCATACAGCCCATCGTCCTAGGCTGGACCAGAAATCAGACACGTACAGTTCTCTATCCTCACCTTCGCGGGGGATGACACCATGGATGCATATCTCAAAATCCCTTACGTGTACGGCAAGAGACCTACGGCTCACCATCTAGACCCTTTACCCACCGCCGTTACCGTGTCTCACCCTGCTCTCTCACCCCCTGAGCCTTCCCTCCACCCCAGCACTGCTCACCTCTCTCGTGTGACAATTTTTGACGGCCGT
>CAZNLV010000069.1:0-4107 GCA_964574245.1 uncultured Candidatus Saccharibacteria bacterium | reverse complement strand
AAGAAAAAGAGCGCTGGATGCGCTCAAATTTCCCGAAAAGTTCGTTCTTGGTGCGGATGAGAGGACTTGAACCTCCATGCCTTGCGGCACTGGCTCCTAAAACCAGCGTGTCTACCATTTCACCACATCCGCCCGGGCGTTAGAAAACAGCTCCTCTACTTTAACCGATTTTGCGGTAGAAAACCAGCGTTATATCGCCCAAAGGCCTCACAGCCAACCGCGTATGCGCGGCAAAATCACGCACCGTCTCACTACTGGGCCACGAGAGCACAAAAACGCCCCCCTGCTTGACATGGAGCGTGAGCCGCTCAATCACGTCTGGCCGTATATCGCTGTACGGCGGGTCTGCAACCACCACGTCAAATTGCCGCGTCTGATTATTGCGCGACCACCCGCTAATGTTTTTGCGTAGTACCGTCAGCTCTTTTTGAATACCCAGCAGTTTGATGGTACCAGAAACGGTCTTGACCGCTTCTGCATCAACGTCAATGGCCAGCACCTCACGCGCGCCGCGACTGACCGCCTCTATCGCTACCGCCCCGCTGCCCGCGTAGGCATCCAGCAGCGTCAGTCCCTCTATATCTCCGAGCGCGTTAAAGATAGCCCCCCGCGCTTTCTCGCTCATAGGGTGAGTCCGGTGCGTGCGAGGACTATCAAAAATTCGCCCCCCGAGCCGCCCGGCAACTACTCTCACTGCTTTTTCTCCGAGGCCCGAAGCGCAGAAACCCAGAGTGCCGCAACCGTTTCAACCAGCACTGGCACAAGCTCTTTGCGGGTTCGCCGTGCAACCGTAGGAGTCCAACCGGAGCGGTAAAATTGCTCATACAGGTCTAGCTCTGCTACTCTCGCGGCTTGCGCTTGAAAATATCCCAGATATCCCTTGCCCTGTGTAGGGGCGAGTGACCGAGAAAAAACACGTCGGATCCTCTCATACCGCAGGGGCATGATGATGAGCGCCACACCCATCTCATACGCTAAATGCGTCGAAAGTAGCCCCTTGTCACCCCACATCCGCCAATTGTTTTTGACCTGCTGGCGCTTGGTCTCGCCGGGGACAAGCAGCTTCCCCTTGGGTGAGTCACGCGTCTCCTTGCCTTGCCCGCCACGCAACCTCTCGAGTTCTTGTTCATACGGGTACTGATGGGCCGGTGTCAGACCATCGACCACTGCATGTGCCAGCCATGCCGCCTCAAAACTGGCTCGAGTTATATTTGATTCTCGGATGGCTCCAACAAGTTTTTTATGGTGATGCTCGATGATACGGAGCAAATCAGTGTCCGTTTCATCGTTGGGATTATAGAAATGCCACGGTTCACCTTCTCCGGGTGTTTTTAGCTTGATACCATCGGGGCCATCACGCCCCTCAAACCGCAGTATCTCACGAATGCCCGGAAAATCGCTGGCGAGAGTGGGGTCAAGTTCAGATGCATAGCGCCAAGCCAGCCGATCGATCTTTTGATGGGCGCCGAACCAACGGTCCAGATCCGGCAATTGTTTGAGCATGCTACCGGAATGCATCAGTGTTGCTCCTTCACGAGCAGGCAGGATCCACGTACAAAAACGCCGTGCTTTCGTCGCCACCTCGAGCCGAATTTCTGCTTCATTACACCTCGCTGCTTACTGTGTACATTAGTTTAGGTTGGTCACCCGGCGCAAGCGGTCAACCCGCTCATGTAGCTCTGGATATTGTACCAAATCTTCGTGTTTTTTGAGGAAATCTTGTGCTGCCACGCGAGCAGAAGCGATCAGTACCGTATCTGTCAGTTTCACGACACGTAAATCAAGTGCACCGTGCTGCAATGCGCCGTAAATCGCACCAGGACCGCGCAGCTCGAGATCAAGCTCGGCGAGTCTGAACCCATCTTGGCTCGACGCAATCGCCCGGAGACGCTTGGTCGGTGCCTGAGTATCACTGAGCAGCAAGTAGCAATCAGATTGCTGTGACCCACGCCCCACTCTGCCGCGCAACTGATGTAACTGCGCGAGACCAAACCGCTCCGCTGACTCTACAATCATTATACTTGCGTTTGGAACATCCACACCCACCTCAATAACAGTCGTAGAAACCAACGCATCTATCCTACCTGCGACAAACTCCTGCATGACGCTGTCTTTTTCTGCCGGTTTCATTTTGCCATGCAGCAACCCCACTTTGCACCCACTGAGTTGGCGATCACTTAGCCCTGCAAATACTTCTTCCGCAGCCGCCCCTCTTGACTCTTGACTCTTGACTCTTGACTCTATGACAGGACAGACCACAAACACTTGCCTACCCGACTCAATTTCACCGCGGATGCGCTCATACAATCTGTCACGATTCACTTGGGAGACTATTTCGGTGCGTATAGGAAGCCGGCCCGCCGGCTTGGTTTTGAGTACCGAAATATCCAGTTCGCCGTACAGTGTCAGTGCCAGAGACCGCGGTATAGGCGTCGCTGTTAGACTGAGCACGTGTGGCATATGTCCAGCCTTGGCCATCAGCTCTTTGCGCTGTTCCACCCCGAACCGATGCTGCTCATCGACGATGATTAGGCCGAGCCGATGCATATCGACCGCATCCTGAAACAGTGCATGTGTGCCGATTATCAGCCCGGCTTCGCCCTCAGCAACTTGAGCATACACTCGCTTTTTCTGCGTCGCAGTCATTCCGCCCACCAGCAAAACGATTTTCTTATTTTGTGCAATGGCATGAAATAAAGAAGTGAGTGTTTCGTAATGTTGGCGGGCCAGAAGTTCCGTGGGCGCCATGAGCGCCACTTGGAATCCAGCTTGTATAGCCATAAGCGCCGCCATGGCCGCCACCACCGTTTTACCAGAACCGACATCGCCCTCCACGAGACGGTTCATCGGATACCGATGCTCCATGTCCTGATACGTCTGCCAAACCACTCGGCGCTGATCGTCCGTCAAATGAAACGGCAGGTTCGCGACAAATTTTTTTGCAAGCTTCAGATCAAAAGGAATCGCCAGCGCATTTTCTCGCATACTTTCCTGCTTGTTCATCAATGCCGCGAGACTCAGTTCCAGCACCTCCTCAAACCCCAGTCGTCGCCGCGCCGCGGACAGCTGCTTGCTAGACTGCGGAAAATGCATGGCCTCTATCGCCTCCGCCCGGGAGAGCAGCCTCGCCTCTGTTACTATCCACCCGGGGAGGGTTTCGGGCAGCGTGCGTAGCGTGGGGACACACTCGGCCATAAGCTTACGAATCTGATTGGTTGTGACCTGCTTGGACTGACGATACACCGGTACAATCCGCGCCGTGTTTACCGGGAAATCTTTGACCAATTCGGCGCTCGGGTTCATGATCTGGAACCGCTGACGACTGAGTTCATACTGCCCACTAACGTAATACTCTTGCCCGGGTTTGAGCGCAGCCGCCCGGTACGGCTGGTTGAACCACACTGCACGCACACTACCTGTCGCGTCGCTAAAAACCGCTTCGGTGATGTGCATACCCCGCCGCACGTAGCGCCCGCTGGCTTGCTTGACTACTGCTTTTACCGTGACTGCACCCGGTCTCAGACCGGCAATATCCGAAACCTCAGAATAATCCTCATACCGATACGGCAAATAATCCACCAGATCAAATACCGTGCGAATCCCGAGGCTTTGCAGCCCCTTTGCCATCTGCGGCCCGACCCCTTTTACCACCGCCACGTCATCTGTCAGCTGCATTGCGTGGTTCGATACAGCGGGGGACTTTCTTTTTAGCATTGGCCTAACTCCATATGCTCAACAAGTTTGCTGATTGCCTGCACATCTGCTTGGTCAAATACATCCTCAAGACCTAATTGTGTCATCACCTGAATGCGTTTTTTTACCGTTTCCTCCTCATCAACAGTGATTATCCGTGAATTGGGATACAGGCGCACCATGTCTGGTACTACTTTGTAATACGTCTCTTCTAGGTTTGAAGTCACCGAAATTTTATCTACAACTAAAATTGTTATTGTACAACCCACTCTACTGAGCTCGTAAGGTAGTTTACGATATTCACTATCTGATGAGTGCGCAGCATGAAGCTCCTGAGCATCTTTACTATGCCTTTTTCGCGTCCAGACCTTTCGAACACCGCGCTCCAGTTTTCGTTCGTCATCAACCGCAATT
>CAZNLV010000068.1:0-4132 GCA_964574245.1 uncultured Candidatus Saccharibacteria bacterium | reverse complement strand
ACCAAAAAATTTCCCTTAGCACTTATCCCAGCTAATTTCACCTGGGATGACATAGGCAACTGGAGCGCTCTGCATGACCTGCTTGCCGCTGCGAGCGGCGACGAAAGTCGGATCGTCAAGCGGGCATCAGAGCATATCAATGTCGATAGTCACGGCTGCATGGTACGTTCGGAGAACCCAACTAAGCTGGTGGCAACAGTAGGTCTAGAAGACATAATCATCGTCGACACCGATGATTCATTGCTTGTCATGCACAAGGGTCACAGCCAAGACATTAAGACCGTTATAGAAGAAATAAAACAGCGCGGGCTGGAAAAATATCTCTAGGGGGCAGTAGACATGGATTATTTTACTCCAGAGGCAAAAGAAAAAATTGCAACATCTACTAAAAAAATTGTCCATATCGTGCTCATCGCCACAAAACCAGACATTATTAAACAAGCGCCCATATACCACGAACTTGCGAAGCGCGGCGAACTGGTGCTGCTCTGTCACACGGGCCAACACTATGACTTCCGGTACAGCGGCGGGATGCTGGAGGAGTTCGGTATCAAACCAGACATACTCCTCAATATAGAAGGTTCAATCAACGCCAAAGTTTCCCAGATGATCGAGCGATTCGGCGGAGTTATAGAATGGCTGCAAGCTCAAGGGAAGACGCCTATTCCGTACATCCACGGCGACACCAGCACCTCTATGGCTATTGGTCTTGGATCTTATATGCACCGAGTAGCTTGCGTGCATGTTGAAGCCGGCATACGTACATTGACACCCAAGCAGAAAGTTTACGACAAGTTCTACGCCGATTTTAAGGCTGGGCAGTTTGACTGGCAGGCATATTACGCAGCGATGCAGGTACGCGACAACTTCGAGCAAGGCAGTATGGAGCCATTCCCAGAGCAATTCAATACACGCGTGTCTGAGCCTGCATCGGGCTATCATGCCGCTCCAGTTGAACTGGACCGCGAATTTATGCTCGCCGAGGGGTTTGCTGCCAGCACCATCGAGGTCGTAGGCAATACCGTTGCCGACGCAACGCAAGTTGCTATAGATGAGGCAGCAAAGTCCACGATTCTCGAGAAATATCCGCAACTTGGTAGTGGTGAGTTTATACGCTTTTGCATACACCGTCGGGAAAATACCCAAGACAAAAAACGGTTTACCGTGCTTATTGAATCTATGGAAAAACTGGTGCATACAGGACACTCCGTTCTGCTCATATCGCTCTTTGGTACAGAAGAAGCTATCGATGCTTTTGGACTTCGGGAGCGCATCGACGCGCTGGTAACGGAATACCCTGACACATTCATTTACTCCGATGTCTGGCCCTACTATCGTGATGTTATTGCCGCCATGCAACACTGCGCAGCTGTCGCCACTGATTCGGGCAGTATGCAGGAGGAAATGAATATTATCGGGGTACCATGTGTCACGCTGAGGTTTGGCAGTGATCGGAGTGAGTCGGTACTAGCAGGCGCAAATATACAAGCGCCGCCCATCGATAGCGACTTCGTCATTGCCATCATCGAAGGCGCGCTGCACAATACGACCATGGCCCGTGTAGGTAATATATACGGCCAGAACGTGTCATCAAAAATCGTTGATGGGGTTCTTGCGCGTGCTGATGAGACACTAGGGCTTTTCCAAACAGAAGAATTGCGGCTCGGCTTCACCCGTCCATAATCTCGCGCTGAACGTCACGGCTCATCAGTTCAAGGAGCACAGTCACCCCTAGCGGCGAAAAAATTGGCGTATGACTATCTGCCGCTACACGATTCACCGAGAGGTTACCGCGTGCTACTACGCATTCATCGCCTTTTTAAAATCTTCGATAATATCTATGGGCGCTGGGTTTTCACCGCTCAGTATAGCGGTGTACGTTGTAACGAAATCGCCTACCAAGCTGGTCCACAAAACGTGCTCAAGCGGATTGATACCTTGTGCCTCTACTAAAAAAGATGTCGGTCGTGTTTCAGACAGTAGTTCTTCGCTCACCCGGAAGCGCGTCCGAATCCGCGGATGTTCAAACGAGCTATGCAAATCTATCACAACATACGGGTTGTGCTCCGGATGTCTCAGCCAACCAACTATCTCGTTGTGGTTTGCCTCTGGAAGCTGACCGCACCAAGCTATTTGTTTCGCATTTTCGTTAAAACCGATTTTCCATTTGTACGCCGCAGGGGCTAGCACGCGCCCCGCATAGATAACAACTGACTTTCGGACACATTTTTCTGCCAATTGTTTTGCCGGGTTTCTGCTGGTCGGTTCAGTGGGGGCTAGCTCTTTTGCTACCTCGTCTAGAAAATCTGCCGCCCTAGAAAGATCTCCGAAATCATCCATAAACAGTCCGGCCGATTGTAAAATGCCGAGCAACGCCCTCAGATTGTAACCAACGACAAAGCGCGGCTGGATGACCTTGGGTAGAATCGCCAGAGAATACCCTCGTTCTCTTGCCAGCTCAGCCAGTTTTCCGCCGCTTGCGATGACCGCAATCTGAGCACCATGGAACTCCGCTTCGCCCAGAGCCGTCAGTGTCTCTTCGGTATTACCAGAATAGCTTGAAACAATTACGAGTGTCTTTGCCCCAATATACGGCGGTACGTTGTAGTCGCGTATGACCTCAAAGGGGACCCGCACTGTCGGCCACGTTCGTATCAGGAGCGCCGCGAGCGCTGACCCACCCATGCCGACATAGACGATATTGAGAATTTCGTCAGTTGGGCGAAAAAGCGGTTCGCACAAAATCTCATGACGAAGCTGATCCCCAAAATGCTGCACCGTGCCGAGTACATCACTCGTATCCAGCATTTTTATCCCGTGTACATCATCAAGTTCGACCACGCTAGTACCACCCATTGTAGTTTGTTATACTGATTATTGTAATACAGAACTATCTAATCAAGTACTGCCGTAGGTAGACAAGGGGGTGGAAAATGATTTTCGGGCATCAAACAGATGACGCACAAGCCGCAGACGCTGCAACGGGACACATAACAACTGACTCTGCACAGGCAAGCAGCCTCGAAGCTCTCGTGAGCGAACCGACGCCTTCCGAGCCTACAAAAGTAGTTGAGCCTCGAGCGAGCGTTGACCCCCCTGCACAACCACCTCCGCTCTCGACTCTATCCACAGATTCAGCAGCAGACACGCCCAAAGAAGACGATCTGCTTTCGCTCAAACAGCAAGCCCTCGAGCAATTAACTCCTCTTGTACACCAACTCGATCAAACACCAGAAGAGCGCTTTCGTACAACCATGATGATGATACAGAGCACAGACAATCAAGCACTCATCAAAAACGCATACGAAGCAGCCCAATCTATCACCGATGACAAAGTGCGTGCCCAAGCTCTACTAGACGTCATAAACGAGATCAACTATTTTACGCATCAAAAGCAAAAATAAACTTCCCGCGGCCTGATAGCCTAGGTATTGAGGGCCTAGAATACAGCACTTCTGTTGCTAGTCGTGGCACCCGTGCTTGCTCGACACATGCATCCTGTTCGCTCACGCGCTTACAGCAGAGTCGAGCCACCAAACAGTGATACTTCTTCAGGTGCTGGCTAACCCGACGTATATGCTGCTACTATACTGTCTATGTCTGACAAAGTATGGCACCGAATCAATACTGCGCTGTTTGTAGCCATTATCGGCATCAATAGCTACATTATTGCCGCTCCATTTTTGCCCAATGTCACTTTTTGGTGGCATCATCGCAGCGGCACCGCCCAAAAAACACTGTCGCAGCGGCTCGTTTCCCCTGCAAAACATCCCGCGCCCCAAGACAATACGTTTCATGCCGATGCATCTCACGATGGGCTTATAATCCCGAAGCTACTCCTCGACACCCCCCTAATCGAAGGACCAAAGAGCGATAGTTTCAATTTACTCAACAAAGGTGCGTGGCGCCTGCCGTTTGCAAGCACTCCTGACGAGGGCGGCAACACCGTTATCGCTGGACATCGGTTTAGCTATACAGGGCCGCGTGGTATCTTTTATTTCCTCGACAAACTTTCAGCTGGGGATGATATCGGACTGTGGTATCATGGCAAACTATATCGGTACCAAGTAGAGAGCAGTACCACTCATGCGCCAACCGATACTTACGTTCAAGATCCCACCGAAGACGCTCG
>CAZNLV010000067.1:0-4377 GCA_964574245.1 uncultured Candidatus Saccharibacteria bacterium | reverse complement strand
TGGCTGGGGATGAGGGATTCGAACCCCCGATCACGGGACCAGAACCCGTTGCCTTACCACTTGGCCAATCCCCAATGATACCTAGTCATTATACCTGTCAATGAAAGTTTTGTAATGGTTCTGGTCGCCTAGGACCAGACTCACCTCTGGCGAGCCCGGAACTTCTGCCGTGAAAGCACAGCTTTCAGGTGAAGATTCCCTTGCGATAAGCCACCGGCTTATCTCACCGTTGCCTTACCACTTGGCCAATCCCCAAAATTACACATGAGACAAACTTTCAGTTTTCCTCATCGCGCCGGCAAAATGGAAAAGATTTTGGCGGGCTGCTCTTTTCGAGCTTCAGGACGAACAGTATTATAAACGTACTCGGGATTTTGATACGAGCGGCAACCTTCGGCGGCCGTATCGTCTCATTGTATCGTAGAATTCTGGCTGCCCGAAGCTTGGCTTCATAGGCAAAATGATTATAACAGATAGGCACAGAGACAAAAAGGGTATACTAAAAGGATGAGGCTGCATAATTCACTACTGACAGCGGCAGTGCAACGCAGCGCGTTGATTGCAGTGGGGATTTTACTTGGTTTAGGGGGTACCTATATGGCACAACAGATACGAGGGCACACGAAACCAGTTCATTTTCAACCTAGAGGCATCACAGCGGCTTGGATACCCGACACGGTTACGCGGTGGCAACAGGACATCGAGACACAGGCCAAACGCTACGACGTAGACCCAAATCTTATCGCAATCATCATGACGCTAGAGTCGGGTGGAGATCCCACGGCCGATAGCGGACAGGCAGAGGGACTTATGCAAATCACACCTATCACTGCAAAAGAGATTGCGGCCATGCACCTCCAACACCCTATCACCACAAACTTTGATATTTGGGACCCGGCGACAAATGTAGAGTTTGGTGTAGCGTATTTGGCATATCTACGCCATGAATTTGCTATGGGCAACTCTGCCATCGAAACCGCGTACACAGTCGAGCTTGTAGCTGCAGGGTACAATGGTGGCCCCGGCGCCGCCAATAGTGTTTACCTCGGTAGGGGACTGACCGATACGCAGACGGTAGTCTATAGCCGCGATGCATTCAATATGTGGCGCGAGCGTGTCAGCAAAACCAGCCCGACGTACTCACGGTGGCTAGAACGCGGCGGGCAAGCACTGATAGACGCTGCCAAAAAAGCAGAAAAATAAATCCCCCACGACAGTACGACCTAATGTACCTTTTACCATCTGGCTCTGACCTTTGGTCGTGGGACTACCCGCCAAAGATAAACCGACATATATCCAATAAAATCTCGGTCTCTTGCACATGAAAGCTATTCAAGCTTTTCCAAGATAGGCATGAGATACTTACTGCCACCTTCGTGAGGTATCAGCACTAAGTACCAAGCAACAGGAGAAGTACATGTAATGTAAAGAAAAGTTTTATTATTTCCGGAGTTATCGGTCTGGCGAGTCTATCAGCGGCCGGCGGATCACTGCTAAACTCAGCCAGTAGCTACGCCGATACAACAGCCACGAACTCATCGCAGACCGCAGCGGCAAGCAGTAATCAGGGCCAGAATGACACGACACGGCCCCCGCAGCAGGATTGGTCCAAAGGCGGGCATTAGGCCAACAATAAAACCGAAACCGTCCTAACCGGGGATGACTTATCCAAAGCCACCGCCGCCGCCCAAGCAGCCGTATCTGGCGGAACTGTCCTGCGTGCCTAAACGGACGCCGACGGCGAAGGTACCTATGAAGTACACATGAAAAAATCAGATGGATCGCTTAGCACTTTTTTTAGATGCCAACTTCAAAGTTACGAGCACAGAGAACGGTATGGGGACAATGGGTACGCCCCCACAAAATTCATCGCAAACGACTACGACGTCAGCCGCTCAAAACGGCTAGACCTCTACATCTGTGTTTGCTACAACAAGGGCGCCCCTACCGGGCGTCCTTTTGTACTGACTTACCAGCTTTGGGACAAATTTGTATGAACAATGCGAAAAGCTAAACCGATGGTTCGTTCGGCATTGCCGGAACGGCCGCCCCGTCTGCTCCATTGTCGCTTTTGTTTGACTGTGATGCCGCGGGGCGCAAGATGCTATCGACGATTTTGTCGATGGTGTCGTCTACCATCGTCGCTTTTACTGAGTAGCCTGCGATGCCAAGACTGCGCAGACGCGGATCGGCGTCACTTTCATTGAGGTTTGACACGACATACACTGGGATGTTTTTGCCCCAATCGCACGCTCGCATAGTGCCCAGCACTTGAACACCCGATAAATCTGGGATCATCAGATCGAGCAGCACGAGATCTGGCTGCTCCTTTTGTATAAAATACAGTGCTGTGACGCCGTTATACGCGACAAAACATGTGTAGCCAATCAGCTCCAATCTCGTTTTGTAGATTTCGGCGAGGCTGGCATTATCCTCAACAATAATTATCTTTTTTTCTTCCGGTTGAGCCGTATCATCCATGACCATCAGTGTAGTACAGCCGCCAGAGTTTGCCAAGTCAGATGCACATACTCACTACATCATGGACACTTCCCCTCATGGAATAGTTAGTCCCACGGTAGCACAAAACTCTCGTACAGGGTTTATTGCAAGCAGCCTATACGCTACACTACTACTATGAAGCAATTGGTGGTCATGAAGTTCGGCGGCACTTCTGTTGGTAGTGCTGAGCGCATTAAAGATGTGGCGGCAATCGTCCATGAGGCCAGCGAAAAATACCGGGTGGCAGTTGTCGTCTCGGCTATGAGTGGGGTTACCGACATGCTGGTACGCGCAGCTGAGTCTGCCGAGAGCAAAAACAAAGCAGCTTACCAACGAGCCATCGAGGAAATTCGTTCAAAACACCATGAAGCTATCGAGGCGCTCGGTCTCTCCCTCGACGAGTCGCAGGCGCTTATCAGCACCATCGAGCAACAGCTCGTTGACCTCAGCGATTGGCTTGAGGGCGTATATATGCTCAGAGAGCTAACCCCAAAGGCCCGAGATCTCATCACGTCATTTGGTGAAAGACTGAGTATTCATCTAGTCGCAGCCGCCCTCAAAAACACCAATACATTTTCCAAAGCCGTGAGCGCCGCAAGCTGCATCGTAACAGACGAAAGCTTTGGTGATGCTCAGCCAAACTTAGCCGCCTCGAAGACGCATAGCGAAGCCATTCTGAGACCCCTGATAGAAGAAGGCATTGTCCCTGTCATTACCGGTTTTTTGGGCGCAACCCCCAAAGGCATAATCAGCACCCTTGGCCGAGGTGGTTCCGACTACTCGGCCACTATTGTCGGCTACTGTCTCGATGCGGACGAAGTCTGGATTTGGACTGATGTCACTGGCGTGATGACAGCCGACCCGCGCATCATTCCCGGGGCGCGGACTATCGATGCACTATCCTACGACGAGGCGGCCGAGCTCTCCTATTTTGGCGCAAAGGTACTCCATCCACTCACCATGGTCCCTGCTGCTCTCAAACACATCCCTATCGTCATAAAAAATACCATGGATTCAGCAGCTCCCGGCACACGCATCACGAAAAAAGTAGCGATCGACCCTCGCGGCGTCAAAGCCATTACGAGCATGAAAGGCCTTTCTCTCATAACAGTTCAGGGCAGAGTCATGACGGGCGTCCCCGGTTTTGCAGCTCGTGTTTTTGGCGCCCTCGCTGCTGCCAAAATAAGCGTCATGTTTATCTCTCAGGCCTCGTCTCAGTACAATATCTCGCTCGTTGTTCGCCACGCCGACGGCTCCCGCGCCAATCAAGCCCTCCGTGAAACGTTCCAGCACGAACTAACCGTTCACAATATAGAAATGGTAAAACTCCAGGAAGAACTTGCCATTATCGCCGTGGTGGGTGAAGGCATGCATGGCCATCCCGGTGTCGCTGACAATACATTTTCTAGTCTCGGCGCAGGTGATATAAACATCATTGCCATAGCCCAAGGATCTTCAGAACGAAATATTTCACTGGTTATCCACGAAACGGACGTACCCAAGGCCGTCCAACATATTCACGATGTATTTAAGCTCGAAAGGAGCACGGTATGACGTACAAAATCCTCCACATCGGCGTCGGCAATGTTGGTCGCGAGCTCGTAAACCAGATACAGCAGTACGGACATGATTTTGTCTACAGTGGGCTATTCGATAAAAGCGGCGGCGTATTTGCTGCCGAGGGGCTTTCTGCCGAACAGGTTTCCGTCTTCCCCACTGGAGCAGATCCGCAAGTCACCGCTTCTCAAACAGTTTCTCAAATCCCCACGCCATTTGTGCTCGTCGATACCACAGCTGTTGACGCCACGCTACCGGTCATGAAAGACGCACTCCGCAAAGGTGGCGCTGTCGCCATGTCCAACAAAAAACCGCTCA
>CAZNLV010000066.1:0-4521 GCA_964574245.1 uncultured Candidatus Saccharibacteria bacterium | reverse complement strand
GCGGCAGCTGAGCAGCGCATCGGTAGCGGCGTGCCGTAGTCGATCGATTTCCTCGTTTATAGCACTGTCTTTTTCTATGTATGTGTCACTGCGGGCGATGTATGCCTCTGGCTGATAGTAGTCGAAGTAGCTCACAAAATAGTGGACGGCATTGTCCGGGAAAAAGTGTTTAAACTCCGTGTATAGCTGCGCAGCGAGCGTTTTGTTGTGGCTGAGCACCAGTGTCGGCCGCTGCAGGTTCTGTACAAGGTTGGCCATGGTGTATGTCTTGCCGCTCCCCGTCACCCCGAGCAAGGTTTGCTGTTTCACATCGTTTTTCAGGCCATCAGTCAGCCGCCGAATTGCCTCCGGCTGGTCTCCCATCGGTTTATAGTCACTCTTAAGCTGAAACTTCACCTGACTATTGTATCAGCTTTTTTCTGCGGACACCGTTGGCACCACGTCTTGCTCATATACTTTCATGACAGATTCTACTGTCGAATAATATGGCCCATCGTATACACACATATTTTGCGGAGGGGTGTAATAATAATCGTATCCACCAAAAGCGGTTGGCGCTGAAGATGGAATAGAGCTATCGGCGGGCATGGCATCATTCGTTTTAATAGTTGAGCGATATATGTGACCTATCCATCCTGGTTTTTCGCAGGGGGTACCTATGAGCGAAGCTAGCTGGAGCTCGGCGCTTTGAGTCGTTTCGTTCATACTATATGATGTTCCCCAAACGGCATCAGGGAGTTTAAACTTCACGCCCCATTCTTTGATGATGAGGTAGTTTTGGGCGTCGGATTGGGATGTTGTCGACGGTGTAACTGCTGCGGTTGTATAGACTTTTCCATCTTTGGTCACGCATTGCTCTGGATAGGTCTGGAGCATACGGCTCCCAGCGGCTTTTTTACATGCCTCGAAGTCCGCTTGGGTACTATCTTTTATGTACTCTAGGGATGCATTTTCGGACTTCCCGGCATCGTCGTAGGCTTTATTTGTTTCTGACTGGCTGTGCCAGACGTAGTAGCCTGTAAAGCCGAGGATGCCAACCACCACTGCTATGAGCAGCACTTCCACCGCGCCGAAACCTTTTTGATCTGTTGCTTTCACTTGGAGTTTCCTTTCAACGCTCTATTATTCGTTAGTTCAACCATAATTCTACTCTGGTAAGTGAAAAGCACAAGTGGTTTCAAAAACTGTTAAAAACCCGTACAATACTAGGCGAAATGCACACTCACAAACACG
Source organism: uncultured Candidatus Saccharibacteria bacterium (assembly GCA_964574245.1). Lineage (GTDB taxonomy): Bacteria > Patescibacteriota > Saccharimonadia > Saccharimonadales > UBA4665 > JAGXIT01. Next base: position 3,288 of record CAZNLV010000066.1, on the reverse strand, counting down.
AGACAAAAATCTGGCAAATGAGTGATGAGCAGAAACACCTCATCGCAAAATCTACGCGACACCTACGTACCGCCGACGAAGAGTTCGAGGCCGCTTTCAAGATTCTCAAAAAATATCCCAAACGCATCACCTTTTTTGGCTCGGCACGCCTGAGTCCGCACTACAAATCGTATCAGTGGGCCAGAGATCTTGCCGGCGATCTTGCAGAGGACGGTTTTGCCATATTATCTGGCGGTGGTGGTGGGATCATGGAGGCGAGCAACCGCGGCGCGTTTGATGAGCAGCTCGTATCGATCGGCTTCAACATAGCACTCCCCCACGAACAACATATCAACCCCTACACTTCTGACCACCTGACGTTCAATTTCTTTTTTACCCGCAAGGTCATGATGACATTTTATGCGCACGCTTTCGTCTGTTTCCCTGGTGGTTTCGGCACGCTCGACGAAACTTTTGAAATCATTACTCTCATGCAAACGGGCAAAATGCCCCGCGTTCCCCTGATACTCGTCGGCAAAAAGTTTTGGAAGCCACTCGACAGATTTATCAGGAGCAAAATGCTCAAAACCGGGCTAATTTCTCACGGCGATCAACGGCTCTATGTTATCACCGACGACATCCGCTACGCTCGCAAGGTCATCAATGAAAATTACGAGCACAGATAGTCCTCCTCCGAGCGGCATGCTAGGCGCATGGTAGTCGGCGCAACTTATGAGGTGAAATCCACCTCTGGTGCCAGCTGAGTCCCCAGTGAACGCTCGAGCAAAGTCTGTAGATGATCCTCGTGGAAATACCGTGCAAGTAGTTCTTGGCCCAGTGCTTCACGCATCGTCTGGAGCACTCGTTCGCCGTAGGCAAGCTTATTGCAAACGCCCAGCGCCACATCCATGACATTGAGCGAGACCACATCGTCGTTGTCATTATCCAGCAAACCCAGTAGTTCGGTGTCCTGCCAAAAACTCAGCACAGGACTCAGTTTTTGGAGCGCGGGCCCAAAAGCGTGCCACGTCAGATCTTCGGGCTGAACGTGCGGCTCAAACGCTTCAGGGTGTTGTCTGCCATGCCCTTTTGCATAAAACCAGTGCACCACTCTCCAGCTAATCTTGGCTCCCGCAAGCTCCATGTCGGTCATCGGTGCACTGAGCACGGCGCTTTGTACAGTCGTACCGAAGTCGAGTCGAACCTGCTGGAGTTTTAGATAAGTACTAAACGAGCGTATAGAATTCAGCGCATAGAGCGCCACCACGAACGTCGTAATCGCTAAACCCGGTAGATCGCGTGACATTGGCAGAATAACAATGCTGCCGAGTTCCGGCATAACGACGATGTTACTTTTGTGCTTTTCTGCGTACTCTCGGGCGACTTCGGGCCATTTTTTGCCGGCGGGCAAGACAAAGAGCGGTCGCCTGAGCTCAAAATCCTTTGATTCCAAGGCAGCGTACGCTTGGACACGTGCACTCTGCCAATCTGCAGATTCACACGCCAAACAGGCAGCGAGAAGCTGAGCAGGAGCTTCGTGCTTGAACATGCTCTCCATGCTGCGATAGCCCAGTTTTTTCATAGTCGTTTTGGGTTTCAATTTTTTGAGCATGCGTTTGAGCGACGCTGGCCTCAGCACATATAGATCACCTTTTGTACTGTGTGCATTCAGCTGCGCACAAACATGCTCCTGCACCTGTACCGGCGGGATATCCGCCCGAATATGCATCGCAGCACGTACCTGTATTTCATCACGCCTAAGTTTGGACTGAAGGACAGCGTACAGTTCAGGCCCCGTTGTATCTGATGGATCGAGGCCAAGTTCGCGCAGTTTTTGCCGTGTCGCCTGCATGACATCCATACTCAGTCGGATATCGGCACTCGGTAACCCCGCTACTCTTTCAAGCTCGGCGATTTGCTGCCGAAAAGCCACTGCATCTGCCCCCAAAAGTCTGCCTAAATCCCTCGACATAGTTATCTATAGATTATCACAAGCAGTACACTCCGAAAAGCAAGAACCCGATGTGAGAAAAAGCACAGCACGGCATAAACCCAAAGAGCATACTGAGGCTGGAAGTACGGACGTCTCTCAAACAAAAACCGAGCAAACCCATGTCACCTTTTTTGGAAACACCACAAGTATCACTGAGTCAGCGTCCCTGTCTTGAATGGGCAGAGGCTCTGTCCATGCAGACAGTTGGAGATCTGGCAAACAAACTCGTCAAAAACGGTGAAGCCCCGCAGCCACACACCGAAGGGCAAAAGCTACAAATCGGTCTCAAAATCGCCGGGACAATGATACAAGGCTGGCTCGATGCACATATTGACCGAGTGACCGAAGAGCCTTCACCGCGGGGGGACCTACTTGATTCGTTTCGTCGTTTTATGTATCAGTATGTTGGTCATCCCGAAAGAGAACAGCGATATAACCATGAAAACCCAGTCCCTATACGAGATCATCGACCCGGAGCACGCCAAGTGTTTAGCCATGCAGTCGCCTCGTTTGTAGACTGGGGCACCGAAACCGTTGTCGTCGTGGCAAAGGACCCGTGGGTCGATGACATAAGCGCTCAAGGCTGGGCAGCTTACCGCTACGTACTATCTACCGGACACATCGATCAAGAAGAAATATCGCAGATCGAGAAAGGCGCCCATGATATTACGCTCTATACCTTCCCCCGCACTAACGGCGACCGGTCATACTCTCTGCCGCAGTACTACTCTCTATCTCTAAATCCTGACTATCGAGCGGAGACACTCGTGGTCAGCCATCGGACGAAGCAACCCGGACGTGGCAATGTGGTTGTAGATGCTGTGCTCGGCGATGATGTCGGCACTCTCTTCGCCATCATCAAAGAGGGGCTGGACCGCCAAGGCCTCGCTCCTGAACTTTTGCAGCACGACATCCATCCACTTGCCCAACACGACACGAATGTGCGGAGGATTTTTGCTGCAGCGGCCGCCTAGTATTCCACTCTGTTTTCAGCGGAACGCTGACTAAAAATCACTCGCATGGTACCAGTCGGGAGCTTTAGCGAGCCAAACTTCCAGCTGTTTTTCGGTCAACAGCCCTGCTTGAGCCCCTGCCTTTTGCACTACACTCATCGAATTTATCGGCGCCCACTGCAGGGCACTCTCTAGATCGTGTCCTTTTGCAAGTGCCGTGACCAGTGTCGAGGCGTAGGCGTCACCTGCCCCCGTTCGTTCATACGGTGGTGCTGGATCAGGATAGAGCGGCATTTTGTAACGGTGCGTACCGTCCGAAGCATAGGCTCCTGCTGGGCCATCTGTTACGACCGCAATCTTGCA
>CAZNLV010000065.1:0-4686 GCA_964574245.1 uncultured Candidatus Saccharibacteria bacterium | reverse complement strand
GGCAAAACCACCACGTTTTTGCCCGTAGCTCGATTACGCGTATCTGAGGCGTAGGGAGATTTTCTCTTCTCAATCAGCCGTAGAAGCGGCTCGTTGATATCTATGCCAGTCACGGTATAGCTTTTTTGTGCAGCCTGCACCGCCAGAGGCTGCCCGATGTACCCTAGGCCTACGACAGCAAGTGTTTTTTCGGTGTGCTCCATATTTCTCCTCCAGTGTAACACAGGAAAGGGGCGCCGCCTGTATGTGTACGGTCGTTCTGCCGAGCGCGTAATGGACTTTTGTGGGCACTCGTCATTCGAGCGCAACGTCTGTTGTGCAGCCCGAGACGCTATTGTACCTTGCTGACCGTACTATTGGCGTCGCCCAGCATGCAGCTCGTGCCTTGATATGCCTTCTTTTGGTCGGCTGTTTTGAAGTCGCTGCACATAAACATCTGCTGGTTCCCCCCAAACCAATGCCAAATTTTGTCAGGTGTTTGATAGTACGAAGCTAGGTAGCCGCCTGCGGAGTTTGTCTGACTCGTCCCGACTTCCGCGGTCTGGTAGCCTGCATGCGGGCTTTGACGAAAAACCGGCTTGCTGAGTAGCAGACTTCCATCCGTGAGAGGCGTTGTCGCTCCATTGACATATGCAGCATAGAGCGGCTTTTGTTCCTCTGCCGTTTGTTGATACGACACATCGTCAGTGCATGCTACGGTCACGACATAGTCAGTGGCTGCTATTCCAGATAGCGTACACCAGAGGTTGGTGCCAGTGAACCATTTTTTAGGCGTGCGGGAAGCAACCTCATAGTCGGACAACGCTGGGGCGAGGCTACCGGTCAAGCCTTGGCCGATGAGCGCTTGCTCGGCAGTTTTGTAGGTCGATCCGTACTCAGTACTGGTCCGCAAAAAAGTCACATGATGGTCTGCGTTCGGCAGCGTCGTGTATGAATAGCCGTCGAGCTTCCGATATGGAACTGAGCTGCCATATTTGTCCGAAGTGTCCGTCGTACCGCCTACCGCCTTCGTGACAGCGGCAATGACTGAGGCAGAGGGCATAGTTTTGCTAATGGGCTGGGCGGCATGCTGCTCTTTGGTGGATGATGTCGCAGGCAAGCTGGGCGCCGAAGCGTCATGGGATTGGCTCAGCATGAAACCGACACTGGCAGCAAGTCCTACGAGCAGCAAAAGCAGCACGACAAAAATACCAGTGTGCCGTCTCGGTTTTTGGACGCCCGGTACGACCTCTTCAGCGGTGCTTCGGAATGTTTCGGTGCTGCTGTTTTCACCGGACGGTACGCCTGTAACAGATTGTGCTTGCACTTCATTTTGATTCTCGGAAACTTTTCTGCGCTTGCCAAACATGGCTACTGTGCCCTCCTGATATCTATATACTGTCCCTATCATACGCTATCAAAATTATTTCAGCTATCTACTACCACCTACCAATTTCTAGCTTGGTGGCCTCACCGATGACGGATGAGGTGCACAGAGTCGCTCATGATCATCGGCTCACATCGGATTCTTAGCTCACAGAGCAGATAGCAACCTCGGCCGCTAGCCAAGGGGATATTTGAGCTGTCAGATAATTGATTAGTTACCGCATGGCATACCTTTGACCATCAGGTCGTGAGAGATTCATTTACAAATTACTATAAATATAGTGACGTATAGTTATAACAAGGAGATTGATCTTGAAAATACGATCAATGAGAGTAGTGAAAAAAAGTTCTTATCTGGGACTTGCGTCGTTGTTTGTCAGTGGTCTTACTTTTGCTCCGCTTGCGACTGCTCTGACCACCCAGCCGGGGTGTGTTGCTCGTGAGGATGTCGTAAACTTCAGTGAGAGCCAGCTGTCTGGCAATGTTTTTAGTGGTGGAGTGAATGGCAACGATGACCGGTATGATCCAGCAACAGGCAAAGTTTTTATCAATACGCCGCTGAATGGTACGACAGTCGCTGGGGGTATTGTTGTGCTCTCAGTCACGGGAGCGTTTGAGTATACTCCTCCAGCCCACTACGTCGGTGACGATAGTTTTACCTACAGCTTGTTTTGGCGTGACAGCCCGACAAAACCGGTCGAACTTTGCTCGAGCGCTACCGTGAGGCTGCATATCAATGCCGCAAACTACGTACGCCTACAGGCAGAGGATGACCGAGCGGCGACCGTTTCGCCGACCCCAGTGTTTGTCGACCCATTCCAAAATGACCGATACGTCCGGACGGCTTTTCAGAGTACTCGCATTGATACCTTCGTAAATACCACTCCCGAGCTCGGCAGTTTCACGCTCGAAGCTAACCCGGTGACGTATTACCCCGTTTTTCGCTTTACGCCAACCCCCGGCGTCAACGGTGTTGCGACTCTGCGGTATACGCTCGCAGATATGTAGATGAACACATCAACGGCCTACGTGTATGTAACAGTCAGCAGCCCGGCTCCAGTCAATTCAGCACGTATCGCCCGGGCGGATACCTACTCAAATTTTGAGGACCTCTCGCTCACTGCAAATGTTTTATCCAATGACAGCGACGCCGAGGGAGATAGGCTGACTGTTGTCTCCGCTTCTCAGGCTGCCCACGGTACAGTGACGATGCAAGGGGTTGGGATGTTTACCTATGTGCCAGAGGCCAATTATTTCGGTACTGATTCATTTCAGTACACTGTTTCTGATGGTCGCTTGAGTATGAGCCAGACGGTGAGTATCGTGGTATCGCCGGTCAATGATGCGCCCGTGACGACACTGAGTGCCCAACAAATTAAAAAGAACGCCTTTGCTTTCAGCGCGGCCGCAACGGATGTTGATGGAACGGTCAGTTCATATTGCTGGAGCTACGGCGATGGTTCGATGGTTACATCTACAAGCCCGACTGTCACACATGCCTACAAAAAACGCGGATCTTACACCGTTACGGTGGTCGTGACAGATAACTCTGGTGCACAGAGCGCTCCAGTGACCATGACGGTGGTACGGTAGCAGCATATAGGAGACAGGTGCCTGTGGGTGCAGTTGCGGACGATGCTATGATCTGTTACAATACTGTCGTTATATCAAATTCGAGCCGATTTGGGATGTAACCAAATCTTGGCGGTAGAGGAGATATTTTGCCGGGGCTTTTTTAAGTAGTAAAAAAGCATCCCAGGTGAAACTCTCTTCGTAAGAATGATAATCCCGGGTGAAATCTCGGAGAAAGGGCAAGACTTTGCCAACTATTAATCAGCTGGTACGCAAACCACGTACCAAGGTGACACATAAAACCAAGTCACCCGCGCTTATGCGCGTAACCAACAACCTTAAGACCAAGTCTTATGAAAAAGCTGCGCCATTCAAGCGCGGTGTGTGCGTGAAAGTCACCACCAAGACACCAAAGAAACCAAACTCGGCCCTCCGTAAGGTCGCTCGTGTACGACTGGGTAACGGCTATGAAGTCTGGGCGTACATTGGCGGCGAAGGCCACAACCTCCAGGAACATGCTGTGGTGATGATTCGCGGTGGCCGCGTAAAAGACCTGCCGGGTGTGCGCTATCATATCGTCCGTGGCACCCTTGACCTCCAAGGCGTCAACAACCGCAAACAGGGCCGCAGCAAATATGGCGCGAAGAAGGAGAGCAAATAATGAATAAGTTATCCATTACCTTGTCACCTGTCGCCTTGGATTATCGTATAGCTATGACCAATGATTACACGTCACACGTGACACCTATGTTACATGTCACACGTAACACGTTAATCCTTTCTGAAAGGAGCCTGTAATGCCGAGGAAAGTAACTGCCTCACTCGTTCGGGACATCCCCGCAGATCGTATGTATAACAGCGTGCAAGTCCAGCGACTCATCAACCGCGTTATGCGTGACGGCAAAAAGCAAGTCGCCGAGCGGCTGGTCTACACCGGCATGGAGACGGCTGCCAAAAAACTCAAAGTCGACAATCCACTTGACGTGTTTGAAAAAGCTTTTGGCAATATTAGCCCCAATGTTGAGACGCGTTCTCGTCGTGTCGGCGGTGCTAACTATCAGATCCCATTTGAAGTCAAAGGCCAGCGCAAAAATCACCTGACTACGATGTGGTTTGTACAGGCAGCTCGCGCTCGTAAAGGCATGAGTATGGCCGACCGCATCGCTGCAGAGCTTATGGATGCCTACAATAACCAAGGTAGTGCGGTGAAGAAACGTGAAGACACGCACCGCATGGCCGAAGCTAACCGCGCGTTTGCGCACTTCGCGAGAGGATAAATATGAATTCCTCCAGACTTTCAGGTGCTCATATGAAGTGGGGTGAGCTTGCTAAGGATCTTGTGCATCCAGAATGTCCAATGGTTCAAATTATTGATGCAGCTCAGCTTGCGCTCGATGCCGAACGAGAAAGAGGAGTCCTTGACGATAAAGCGTACAAGGTGCGTTCAGGTGCACTTGATATGCGCCGTGCAAGCGTTGCAATGGCGCAAGTTGTTTTTGGATGTCCCCGGGACCAGCACACGACTGAACCCGATGATAAATACAGCTGCAAATTACCTACGGGTATAATCGAAAACTCGGCCTTTGGGTCTGTGGAGCAAATGATGGTATCGGTGAACACTAAACCGCAAGAAGGGGTTGGATTTAATAATGGCAGATAAAAAAGTTTTGATGAAAGACATCCGTAATATGGGGATTATTGCGCATATTGATGCCGGCAAAACCACTACTACGGAAGGAATACTGTACA
>CAZNLV010000064.1:0-4725 GCA_964574245.1 uncultured Candidatus Saccharibacteria bacterium | reverse complement strand
AGCTGGTGCTCGGTGTATGCCGTATGCTGGTCTTCGGCCTCGGCAAAATGAGTAAAAACACCCTCTAACTCAAGCTCTGATGAGTCGCGGACAAACTGAGCCAGTTTCAATGCCTCGGCCGCGTCACATCCGGCGCGGTGAAGGCCGGTGTCTATTTTGAGATGCACTTTTGCACGCATACCGGCAGCATGAGCCGCGTTCTTCAATGCTACCAGAAACCCCATGTCCATAGCGGTAAATGAGCTATGCACTGATACTGCTTCACGGATAGAGTCTGGGTCGAGATAATTCATGATGAGCACAGGTGTTTGTATCCCTGCAGCGCGCATACGCTTTACCTCGCCGAGACACGCAACCCCGAAATATGAGACGCCAGCGCGGACTGCTTCGTGTGCAATTTCCTCAAGTCCGTGACCATATGCATTGGCTTTCACGACTGCGAGTATCTGAGTCTGCGGGCCAACGAGAGAACGCACATATGCAAGGTTCGTCGTGTAGTGGTTGAGATGTATGGTGGCGGTCGTGAGACGATCTGGCATGGCGGTTAGTTGAGCGGCGTGAAATACACCTGATTCATGCCAGAAATCATGATTTTGTCGTTTTTGAGAAGATTGACATCGAGCTCAGACACTGTGTTGAGTCCTTGTATGGTGCCAAAGACTGCGTTGTAATAGGTCGTTTTGCCCAGCACTACAAAACTGCCGTTTTGGACCGGACCCGATGTCACCCTGTAGCGTCCTACACCAATATCTTCGCCGACAAAAAAAGTGCCAGATCCGAGCGTGACTGCTTTGTGGTCGGTGACAAGCGGCGTGGTTACGGGTGTAAATGTCACACTGGGAACATCGTCAATTTCGACGGTATCGCCAGCTCCCAGACGCACACGGGCACTGGTCTCGCCCTGATACTCTGCCGTCACACCCAGCATCTCAATATAGTTGTTTTGACCAGTGATGCTCAAAGTGCCGTTTTTGCCTGGCGCTGGAACCGCTTCGTACAGGCCCGGCAGGATGACACTTCCTACAGTGTAGGTCCCGGTAGCGAGCGTCACAGTTTTGCCACTTGGGGTTCTGGTACTCGTTGTAGCTGGTGTGGTCTGCTTGCCTGTTTTGGTGGATTTTTGTGTAGGGGTCGGAGTACTAGGCGAACTTTTTTTTGAGAAAATTGCCATTATTAACCCAGAAAGTATCAACAGTGCGAGAATGAAAAGAGCCAGTGAGATCGTTTTGTGTCTGCGGAACCATGAATCATCTGCTTCGTTCATCTCGTGCCTCTCCTTTATACCCCCATTTGCCATTACCACAATTATGCTACGGCTCCTCGTGCGATGCAACTAACCTGTCACGGCCGGTGCTCAGGCCACGCATAAAACAGACCCCTGTGCGTCTATTTTTGTTTCGTGCGAGCGGTAGACTATAGGAGGACCTTGTCCTCCTCGTATGGCACGGACTAAATCCCTGCCGTACTCTCCACCTTTTCTGAAGCTACGTGTTCACCTTGAGGTACTGGGTGGGCGTACCCTACACAAAAACAGACCCCTGTGGGTCTATTTTTGTTTCGTGCGCGCCCACCCGCGGCGGGTGAGGCGTCTTGGTTGGGAGACGACCGCGCGAAAACATGCGTACCATATAATGCATGCTTCCGGCACAAAGCTCCTTGGTTTTTAAGGGTGTTTGTTTCAAGCGCCGCTAATTGTAGCGCACGAACTAGCTTAAGCGTAATCCCGCCGGGCCATTTCGTCAAGACCGGACATCAGCACTTCGTGGTAAGACATACAACGCCATGATACCTGCTAAAAACACTGCAAATCCGCACATAATACTTGGTACCGCATGGATGAGCTCTGGGTTGACGATATTGACTGCCACAACAGGGACAATGAGTACGAGATACGCTGCCGTCAGTCCGTAGAGTGCTTGTTTTTTACGATGGTTGCTGGTTGTGCGCCCGAGGCGCCAAGCCGTGAGGAGTGCCACAATCTCTAGCCCGTAATAATACAGCGTATACCATGAGGTAGTGGTCGGGTTGGTGGTAAATATGACATAGTTTCCGCCGCAGGTACTGGCCGTCAGCCCACTCGTAGAAAAGAGAAAATAGAGCATAAAAACTACCATCGCGCCGTACGAGCCTGCGAGGAGCCATGGTACTTTTTTGCCGGCAATAAGCGTCAAAGCATGGATGCCGAGCGGAGGCAAAGCAGTTATGGCGACATACCCCAGCCTAGCCCATGTAATGCCTCTCAGTCCGAACACGTTTTCACATATGTTGTACTCGGCCAGCTGGAAAAAAGCAAGGCAGACCAGTATAGCGACGACGAGTTTTACGAGCACTGTATGCCGATACCGCCGTAGTGCCCACACCGCTAACCCCACTTCTATACAAAAAGTCGCGAGCATCACGGGCGGCGAAAAACAATACAGTGTCGATTGTCGTCTTTTCATGAGCGCCCTTTCAAAATCTCTTGTAGTTGGTCTATCGGTCTGATTGCCCGGTAGACCGTATCATATTCCCGCTGCGTGAGCTCGCCGCGGGTGCGACCGCCGTAGCCATCTGGACAAAATATTGTGTCCCAACCATACGTAAACTCTTGTCCTCCTCTCGGATGGTCAGCGATTTCACCGCGGATTTCACCATACACAATAGTCATAGTCGCACCATCGTACAAGCCAAAGTATGCTCGGGCAGTTGCTCGACGCGAGGCGAGCCCGTCGGCCATGCGACACAGATTTTTAAGCCCATTTTCGGCCTGTACAAAAAGCTTTATCATTGGTCCTGGCAGACCATGGAGCGCGTCAAAACACATGCTTACATCATCGACAAGCACCGGCCGTCGGACTGTCTGGTAGGCCTGTTGTGCTTTGTGTCGGATGACTGCCGCAGGGTCGATGCTCTGTAGCTCGTCGAGCTCCAATGGGTGATGTTCCAGTTTGGTGCCAAGCAGGCGGTTTAAATGAGTCGCTTTGTGAATATTGCTTGAAATGAAGAGGGGAAGTTGTGTCATAGTAGTGCTAGAAAGTCTTGCTCACGAAGGATTTTGGTACCGTACGCCTCAGCCTTTTTGAGCTTTGAAGCGCCAACCTTGTTGCCAGCGACGAGGTATGTCGTATCTTTGCCAACAGTTGTTTGAAACGTACCCCCGAGCGCGCGAATACGTTCGGCGGCTCCGCCGCGTCCCATGCTCTCCAGTGTGCCTGTGACAACAAAACTCAGACCAGTAAATTTGCCCGATTTCACTTCGTAGTGGGGTTGTACACCTGACTGCTTGAACTTGGTGAGTAGACGCAGGTTGTCTTCGTCGGCAAACCAAGCGGTGATGCTTTCCGCTACGACCGTGCCGACGCCGTCAACTGTCTGGAGATCATCAAGTGTCGCTGCTATGAGACGATCCAGTGAGTGGAAATGACTGACGAGATCGATGGCCGTCTGGACTCCGACGTGGCGGATACCCAGACCGTAGAGGAACCGCTCTAGGGGCGGAGTGCGTTTGGCGGCGACGGCGTCGAGCAGTTTTTCGGCAGAGACATCGGCAAATCGATCGAGAGAGAGCAGCTGCGGCTTGGTTAGGCGGTATATATCAGCGATATCTCGGACGTATCCAGCGTCGACGAGAGTCATAACGTTTTTTTCGCCAAGCGTATCGATGTCAAGTGCGCCTTTGGAGGCGTAGTGCTGCACGCTGCGCTTCAGGATCAGATCTGACGAAGCGCCCTTCACGCGGTAGACAACTTCACCAAGTGGACGCTCAAACTCAAGCTCGGGGTACTGCCGAGATAGCTCGGCTTCGTAGTTGATAGCGACGGAATCCTTTGGCCGGAGCTCGACAAGTACGCGCTCGACTTGAGGGATGATATCACCTGCTTTATATATAATGACAGTGTCGCCGCGACGCACATCCAACCGGGCGATCTCGTCTGCATTGTGCAGGGAGGCGTGCTGGACGGTTGTGCCCGCCACGTGCACGGGGTTAAAGACTGCCACCGGAGTCGCCGCGCCCGTCCGACCGATGGAAATGACAATGTCTTGCACGACCGTGGTGGCTTCTTCGGCGGCATATTTGTAGGCCACGGCGCCACGGGGTGTTTTGCCGACGACTCCGAGTTCACGGTAGCGTGTGCGGTCATTGACTTTTATGACGAGTCCATCGGTGTTAAAGGGCAAATCATGACGGCGCGTTTCCCACTCATCGGCATAGCTCATGACGGCGTCGACACTAGTCACTACTGCCGTCTGAGTACTCCGTGTAATACCCAGCGCGCCCATGGCCTCGTATGCATAGGCGTAGGTTGGGATGTCCTGAGGTTCCTCACGGAGCATGTCGTAGCCTCGAAAACTGAGTGGACGCTCGGCAACCAGTCGAGGATCGAGCTGGCGGATAGTGCCAGCTGCGAGGTTTCTGGGATTGGCAAATAGCGGCTTGCCGGCGGCACGCTGCCGCTCATTGAGTGCTGCAAATTCGGTCTTTGTCATGATAATCTCACCGCGGATTTCCGTGCGCCCCTGTAGAAAATGCTGAAATTTGACCGTATGCCTCAGGCGCAGCGGTACGTTCTCAATGGTGCGAACATTGGCGGTTACGTCCTCACCGACACGACTATCGCCTCGCGTCACAGCTTGCACGAGGAGTCCATCCTGATAGATGAGCGCACAGGCGAGGCCGTCCATTTTGACGTCACAAAAAAATTCGTGCCGAGCGCCGGGCAAGAGCCTGTCGGTGCGCTTGACCCA
>CAZNLV010000063.1:0-4931 GCA_964574245.1 uncultured Candidatus Saccharibacteria bacterium | reverse complement strand
CCGAGCCTGACCTACATGGAGAAAAAAAAGCAGTACGGTTCCGACATAGGTGTCGCGGTCGACATACACTACGTCGATCAACACAAGGTCAAAGATTTGTTGGGCCAGCTCAACGACGACCCCTCACTCCATGGCATTATTGTTCAGCTACCCCTAGCAGATGCCGCACAAACCGATGAGGTTGTCAACGCCATCGCGCCCCAAAAAGATGTCGATGGCCTAGGTGAAGATGCGCCGTATACTCCGGCGACTCCTATGGCTATCCTCTGGCTGCTCGCCGGACACAATGTCAGTCTAGAGAAATCACGTATTGCCCTAGTCGGCCGCGGCAAACTGGTCGGTGCGCCGCTGGTGCGCATGTTTGACCAGAGCGGGTACAACTACGTGCTTATACACAGCAAAACGCCCAACACCAAGGAGCTTTTACTGGAGGCAGACGTCATCATTACTGCCACCGGACGAGCAGGGCTGGTCACCTCAGACATGATCAAGCCTGGTGCCGTCGTCTGTGACGCCGGAGTTGCTGGTGAAAAGGGTAAAACCACCGGTGATGTGGCCGATGATGTGTACGAACGCGACGACATCACGCTTACTCCGCGCAAAGGCGGCGTCGGGCCGCTCACCATCTGCGCTCTTTTTGAAAACACCCTCCGCGCCGCCGAAGCCTCCGCAAAGAACTAGCTTTTGGCTGTTGTCATTCCGGGCTTGACCCGGAATCCACGAACTCATTCACTTGGGCCCATATTTCGTCCGGGATTTCATGGCGGTGAATGGTGCGAAAATCGTAGCTATCATCAAGCTTAAAAGCGTATCGAGATAGTCCCGGGTAGTGCTGCCGGGCGAGCTTCATAGCGTAACGCGATTCGCGGACTTCGCCGACACAATCGAGCGGTTTTTCTCCCCCGATGCCGAGGAGTTGGCGATAAGTTGGGTCCAGCGAAGCATCACGCAACAGATTCTTTCCGCCAAAGACGGTTTCTAGCGCCGGACGGTCTACAAAAGGTGTTAGCACGAGGAATATAAAAGCACATTTAGCGCACGTACCATCCCAAAGCATACGGTTGCTGCTGCGGCGAAACGCGGTGTTGCAGGAGCTAAATACATCGTGATATTTTGTGAAACTGTTTTCGGCAAATAGTTCCGCAATTCGAAGTTCGCTCAGTGGACGAAGCAGCGAATAGTAGCGCTGCGTGTCGCCAAACCGAGCCCGCAGGAGCGCCTGATAATCGCGCTCAAATTCCTGTGACTTTGAATACTGATGATTGATCTCGGCCCCATCATAAATGAGCGTCGGCTCGTTGGCCGACTGTTCGTTCGATACGACGTGGTCGCGCTGACCAGTGAGTATACATACAACCGTCCCAACTGCTGCAATGATGGCGGAAATCGGTATGTGACCGTTGTAGGCGTCTTGCTCGTTCAAGGTTTGGAGCTGCGAGTCCCACGAGCGTTCTACCCAGTAGTGCGGTAGACCAGTTCGTTCCACGAGCGGGGCGAGCTGGGCGCGGTGGCCGAGACTCCAAGTGGTAATGGTTTGGTCGGTTTTGCGTAGCAGTTCCACACTGACGAGCGAATCTTTTCCCCCGCCAAGGCCAACCAACAAGCCTTTGCCAATTGTGTCTGCTGGTTTCACTGAGTCGGCATTCACTGGAAAATCTACTGGCGTGTGCGGGCTGAGCTGATTCACATACCAAAATTCTCCGAGGCCGCATCGATACGTTTTGCTTAGGAAGTCGGCCAGCGGTTGGTCGATAGTACCAGCTTCGACACGAATCTCACCCGGGATAAATGCTTTGTAGTAAGACACCCCAGCGAGGAAAAAAAGGTTTTGGAGCGCGATGTCGAGCGCAAGCGGGTCGTATGGCACAAAGTCAAAATCAAACCGGTATGTCTCGGTAAAACGCAGAGCGTTGTCGTAGCCGTAGTGGAGCTGTAGCGTACGGTCCACGGCGGAAAACTCGTAGCCAACAAAACGGAAGGCTTGGTATCTCACAGTGCATTCACCTCTTGGCGGAAAAGGTCGCCGCGTTCTTCAAAGTTTTTGAACATATCGAAGCTGGCAAACCCAGGAGAAAGCAGCACTGCGTCGCCTGGATGGGCTAGCGCAGTGGCTGCACGGATAATCTCAGGCATGGTTTTGCTAGTTGTGTCGAGGGTAAAGTGTGCGACCCCGGCGTCCTGTAGGACATTTGCGAGGCGAGGGCCACTTTGGCCTATCACCAAAATATTACTGAAAGCAGATTTTTTTTCGGCAACGTACTCAGCAAAATGTTCAAGGGGCAACATACGTTCAAAACCGCCCACAATTAGTACTTTTGGCTCGGCAATCGCTTCCAGAGCTGCGATGGTCGCATGAAGGCCTGTTGCGAATGAGTCGTTGTAGTACCGTATGCCGTGTACCTCGCGGACAAATTCAATCCGGTGGGGAAGGCCGGAGAATGTAGTCAGTACGTCCCGGATGGCGGTTTTGGCGGTGTCGATTTCACTTGGAGCACTCGGTTTCAGGGCTTGCCAGACGGCCGTGACGGCGGCGCAGGCGTTTTGCCAGTTGTGGCGGCCGAGTAGTTTGAGCTCGTTTGTCTGGCAGATACGGTGATCTGCTATGACGATTGAGCCGTCGACGATATGCGCTCCAGGGGGTGCGTAGTAGGGAACTTTTGTGCCGTCACCGTGAGCGGCTATGTCACGCGAGGTGTCACTCTCGGCATAGTAAATCGCGACATCGTCGCGTTTTTGGCCAGAGAATAGATGTGATTTGGCGGCCACGTAGTCGGCCATATCGGCGTGCCAGTTGAGGTGCTCAGGGACGACCATGAGGCATACAGCGATGTGCGGTGAGTGCTGTACGTCGCTCAGCTGAAAGCTGCTTAGTTCGAGCACAACCCAGTCATCTGGCTTGATATCATCTATAAACTCGAGCGGGGAGCGGCCAATATTGCCGCCCAGCCACACCGTTTTGCCTGCCGCCTCCAGCATCTTTGCGGTCAGGGTGCTCGTGGTGCCTTTGCCCTTGGTGCCGGTGATACCGATGACGTTTTGGGTCGGGCAGACGCGTAGAAACTCGTTGACCGCGGTCGTTATCTTGGATGCACTGTCGGGGTTTTCCGCGAGTAACACCGAAGGGGGGATGCCAGCACTCCGTACCACCACATCGAAACGATCTAGGCCCGCTAGGTAGTTTTCGCCGAGCTGGGCAGCGGAACCCGGTGGAAGCTCTATGTCTGTTGCTCTATCGCAGATAGTCACTTCGTGACCACCGCGTACAAAGTACTCGTAGCTCGCTGCTCCTTCGGTGGCGTAGCCAATTATTGCAATCTTCATCTTGGTAGTATTGTATCAGTTTATGATGGTCCTCAGGCGGCGAGTTCTTGCTTGACCATTTCGGCGACTTGGCGCGGGGTCATTTCGGCTTTGACTATGTAGCGGCGGATGCCGAGGCTTTTGAGCTCGGGTGGCGCTTGCTCCTCGCCGGAGTTTGTCAGGATGACTACTTTGATGGTTTTGCCCCACGAAGTTTTGCGCATTTTTTCGAGCATTTCATCACCATTCATTTCGGGCATCATGAGATCGAGTAGGATGATGTCTGGACGCATCTCCTCGGCTAGTTGCAGCCCCAGCTTGCCATTTGCTGCAGTCTCGACCGTAAACCCCTCCGCCTCAAACTTCATGCGGTACATTGCGCTGATAGCTTGGTCGTCTTCTACTATTGCGATTTTGGTGCTCATACTAGCCCTCATTATAGCGCTGATATTTCAGGATTGGAATGTATTTTGTGCTAGTGCCGAGTACGAGGAAGGCCCAAAACTTCGCGTACAACCTCGACTATCTGAGCGGGAGTATGGTGCGCTTTGACGATATACCGCGAGACCCCCAGATATCGCAATCTGGCAGGGGCTTCATCGCGGCTGAGGTTGGTCAGTATGATTACACGTATATCCGCACCCCATTCTGTTTCGCGCAGTCGCGCGAGCGTCTCGTCGCCCTGCATACCGGGCATCCGTAAATCGAGCAAGACAATATCTGGCGTATGTTCCTTGATAATCCGCAGCCCGTCCTGACCATTGCTCGCGACGGACACCACAAAACCCGACTGCTCCAGCTTCAGCTTGTACAGCCGCTGTATCGGCAAGTCATCTTCTATAACAGTTGCGCGCAAAGGCTTCATTTGCTGACTTCTTCGTAGGGGCCTCTTTTGTTGCTTTCTCGGACATTTCGTGCTAGAGTACATCTTGTAAAGTACATTTGTAGAATATCATCGCTGTTCATGTGCGACAAGTTAGCACGCTGAACAGCGATGTTTTTTCTCTCGGTTCAATAAGAGGATAAATGAATATTGACCCTTGCAATAATTAATGTTATAATCGTAAAACTATGACAACAGTCGCTTTCAAAGAAGGGCTTCCCAATCTTGCCGCACTGGCCAGTATTGAGCAAGGAGCCTCATGGCAAATGGGTGGTACGCGTGCAATAGATGACGCTCCGTACACTACGTTTGTAACCACACATGGAGAGCCTCGGAGTAAAGAAATACTGCGTGTTGCGAGGCTCACTCATGCGCAAGGTTACGTAGCGGAGGGGCTAGCAACATCCGACGCAATAATCCGGGGAGGGGTGCTTAAGAAAGAGATAGATAAGTGGAGCCATTTATCTAAAGCAACATGCTACTTAGCACAGAACGGCACTGAGCCATATGATGCAGCCACGGCAAAAACCATCCCGGTCGATCACGTGGAAGAATTACCTACATTTCATTTGTTTGCGGACAGAGGTGGGGTTGGAGTATTTGGCGACCTCGAGGAACTAGTCGTCTCTGGATCAGGAAAAGTTATGGAACTGGGTGCACTATCAAAGTCTAAAGAAGCCCATGAAACGCGAAGAAGCCAAGGAGTTGCTACGGTTATTCGTGCACTTCTACGGGACACGCTGAGGTT
>CAZNLV010000062.1:0-4961 GCA_964574245.1 uncultured Candidatus Saccharibacteria bacterium | reverse complement strand
GAGCCCATTTCGTCGAGTCCTAGGCGCGGTCGTTGGCGGATACTGTTTTTGGTCATTCCTCCGCCTACTATCCCCATAGCTCAATCTGTTATACTAGGATTAATGGAGAGGTGGCCGAGTGGTTGAAGGCGCACGACTCGAAATCGTGTGTAGGGTAAAACCTATCGAGGGTTCGAATCCCTCCCTCTCCGCCATACAAATGCCGCCTGCCCGTAAATGGTAGGCTGCATTTGTATGATTGGGACGGGATGAGAACGGGAGCATCAGCGGCACTCCCCCAACAGAAAATCCGCACGTCCCTAATGAACATCTCTAAAGATCAGATCTTTACCCCTGAGGGAAAATGTGAATATCCAAGAATCGGCCGTGTGTCGAGCTTTTTAGATTGGCATAGAGATTGGCATAGATCGCCCGTACATCCTAGAGCGGGCTGGCCTAGGGTGTTCGGTAGCGTTGTTAGGCGGCAAGACGCTCGTATGACATCATTGTCGTAAAATTAACCAGTTTTTCCTCTGTTACTCCTTCTATGCTCCGAACCGTTTGCTTGCATCGCACGATGTATTTTGGTAGATTCAAGAACAAGTATGGAGAAAAAGTCACTCAAAACACGCACTGCAAGCAGGCGCTCTGATCGTTCCGAAAGGAACGTTTTTTTTACTCAAAAACCCGGGCGCTTGACGCTCAGCGACGATACGGTTTTTACGGGTACGATGCCGAGCTGGCAGGACGGCACCTATGAGGGCGAAGTGGTTTTCAGCACTGGCATGACTGGCTATGTCGAGGCGCTAACCGACCCGTCATTTGCGGGTCAGATTCTCGTTTTTACCTACCCGCTTGTGGGGAACTATGGTGTCGATGAGGCGGCCGCCGAGTCTGACCGGATACAGGTGCGCGGTGTTGTCATGTCAGACCTCGCACCGCACTGGAGCCATGGTGGGAGCGATCAATCATTTGCCGAGTGGCTGCACGGCCAAAACATTCCCCTGCTGACGGGTGTCGATACGCGCGCGCTCACCAAGCATCTCCGTACACGAGGCGTGATGACAGGGGTACTCAGCGAAGGGCAAGCCAAAGCGCCCAAAGCCGTAACAATTCCGATCGTGTCCATCGACCAGCCGGTGATATACGGCGAGGGTGCGGGCAAAAAGCGTATCATCCTCGTTGACTGTGGCATGAAACAAAACATCTTGCGCTCTCTGCTCGCCCAGAACCTCCAAGTGAAACGCGTCCCATATACGTACGACTACTCGGGTGAAAACTTCGATGGTGTGGTTATATCGAGCGGCCCGGGCGACCCCGAAGACTATGCAGAAACCATTGCGATTACCCGGAAGGTACTTGCGGGCGACAAGCCCATTTTCGGCATCTGCCTCGGCAATCAGATCATGGCGCTCGCGGGCGGTGGCACGACATACAAACTCAAATTTGGTCACCGGGGACACAATCAGCCGTGTATAGAGGATGCCACCGAGCACGCGGTTATCACGAGCCAAAATCACGGCTATGCCATAGACGAGCGCACCCTCCCAAAGGAGTGGCGAGTGCTCTACCGCAACCTCAACGACGATTCGGTCGAGGGTATAGAGCATCGGACAAAACCGTTTTTTTCCGTCCAGTTTCACCCAGAAGCTTGCCCTGGACCGACCGATTCGGCTTCACTTTTTGAAAGGTTTTGTAAAAGCCTATGAGCGCACCGATAACTGCAAAAATCCCCCGCAAAGTCGTCCTTCTCGGATCGGGCGGTCTCCGCATCGGCCAAGCGGGCGAATTTGACTATTCGGGTTCTCAAGCTATCAAATCGTTTAAGGAAGAAGGCATTGAGACCATTCTCGTAAACCCCAATATAGCGACCGTACAAACAGATGACGACATGGCCGACCGTGTTTATTTCCAGCCGCTCAATGTCAAAACGGTCAGCAAAATACTCGAGCGCGAAAGACCAGATGCCATTGCCCTGAGTTTTGGTGGGCAGACCGCGCTCAACCTCGGCCTAGAACTGGACAGACGCGGTATCCTGAAAAAACTCGGTATTCGCGTGCTTGGCACTCCTGTCAAAGTCATCGAAACTACCGAAGACCGAGAGCTTTTCAAACGTGCCCTCGCCCAGATCGGCACCAAAACGGCAAAAAGTAAGACGGCCGCTACTGTCGATGAGGCCGTCCAAGCCGCCGGAGCCCTCGGTTACCCCGTGATGATGCGCTCTGGCTACAGCCTCGGTGGTCTCGGGTCCGGGCGTATCGACACGCCCGAGCAGCTCAAGACTCGGGTCAAAGAAGTGCTGGCGGCGGTCCCCCAAGTGCTCATAGAAGAGTACCTCGTCGGCTGGAAAGAGGTTGAGTACGAAGTAGTGCGTGATAGTGCCGGCAACACCATCACCGTTTGCAACATGGAAAATTTCGACCCCATGGGCGTGCACACCGGCGAGAGTATCGTCGTGGCTCCATCTCAGACGCTCACCAACCACGAATATCACATGCTGCGCGAAGTAGCCATCCGGACGATCAACCACCTAGGTATCATCGGTGAGTGCAACATCCAGTATGCGTTGCACCCGACCAGCGGCGAATATCGGGTGATCGAGGTTAATGCTCGACTCAGTCGCAGTAGCGCCCTTGCCTCCAAGGCGACTGGCTATCCGCTGGCGTTTGTTGCCAGCAAGCTTATGCTGGGGCGGCGTCTGCATGAAATCAAAAATAGTGTTACCGGCAAAACATCGGCTTTCTACGAGCCCGCCCTTGATTATCTGGCGGTCAAAATGCCGCGCTGGGACCTGCAAAAGCTCAAAAGTAGCGATCATCACATCGGTAGCGAGATGAAAAGCGTCGGTGAGGTTATGGCGCTCGGCCGCTCTTTCCCGGAGGCGCTTCAGAAAGCTGTCCGTATGTTAAACATCGGTGCTCACGGCGTGACTGCCCATCCCTATGAAATCATCCACGCTATGGATGAAATCGAGCATCCCACCGACCGGCGGCTCTTCGCTATCTATGAAGCGCTCAAAACTGGCGCTACCCCCGAAGATATTCACAAAAAATCGTACATCGACCTCTGGTTTTTGCGGCATATCGCAGCGATTGTTGACGCCGAGACGCTCATACAAGAGCACAAACTAGATGCCGCCACCCTCCTTCTGGCTAAAAAAATGGGTTTTAGCGACAGGGTCATTGGTGACCTCAAGGGCAAACAGGAAGCCGAGGTGCGCAAAAACCGCCTCTCGCACCAAATCACCCCCGTGATCAAACAAATCGACACGCTCGCCGGCGAGTTTGACGCTGAAACCAACTATTTGTATGCAACCTACCATGGCAGTGTCCATGATGTGGTGCCACTGAGCAAAAAAACGGCCGTCGTCATCGGCTCTGGTCCCTATTCTATCGGATCATCGGTCGAATTTGACTGGTCAGCAGTCAATACTGCCAAGACACTGCAAAAAAACGGCTATAAAACCATCATCGTCAATTCCAATCCCGAGACCGTCTCGACCGACTTTGATCGCTCCGATCGCCTGTATTTCGATGAACTGACACTGGAGCGGATCCGGGATATCGCTGATTTTGAGGCGCCAAAAGGCATCGTCGTCTCTGTCGGCGGCCAGATCGCCAACAATCTCGCCCTGCCCCTTCACCGCGCGGGCTATTCCATCCTCGGCACGTCACCGCTCAAAATCGACATGGCTGAGGATCGCCAGAAGTTCTCTGCGATGTTGGGCAGACTGGGTGTCGATCAGCCTACGTGGGACGAGGTCACTTCTCTGTCGAGCGCCAAAAAATTTGCGCAAAAAGTCGGCTATCCAGTGCTGATACGCCCCTCATATGTGCTTTCCGGCGGTGCGATGAGTGTCGTGCGCAGCGAGGCCGAAATGGAGCAATACCTTTCGGCGGCAACCAAACTTTCACCGGACCACCCGACCGTCATTTCCCAATTTGTCCAAAATGCCAAAGAGCTCGAGATCGACGGGGTTGCGCGAAATGGCCAGCTGGTCATCTATGCCATCTCTGAACACATCGAAAATGCCGGCGTGCATTCGGGTGATGCCACGGTGGTTTACCCTGCTCAGAGACTCTATCTCGAGACGGTTCGCCGCGCTAAGCTCATCACCAAAAAGGTAGTCAAAAGCCTCGACATCACTGGCCCGTTCAATATCCAGTTTATTGCTCGTGACAATGATCTCAAGGTTATCGAGTGCAATGTCCGCGCCTCGCGCTCTTTCCCCTTCGTCTCCAAAGTTTCGGGCTACAATTTTATTCAGATTGCCACCGAAGCCATGCTCGGTCACGATCACCCAGAAATCTTCCTAACTCTCAGTCTCGACTATGTAGCCGTCAAAACACCCCAGTTTTCGTACAACCGCATGAAAGGTGCTGATCCGGTAGCGGGCGTGGAGATGGCCTCGACGGGTGAGGTCGCCTGCTTTGGCACCGAAGTAGAAACGGCATTTTACCGTTCATGGATGGCGACCGAGCAACAAGTAGGCGGCAAACGCATACTGATCAGCCTCGCCGACGAGCAAAAACACAAATTTGTCGAGGAGACGGCCGCACTCGTACGCCAAGGATGGGAAGTGTACGCTACTCCTGGTACGCACGATTTCCTACGGGAAAATGGCATCATGACCAAGAGAGTTTACAAGGTTCAGGGTAGCCAAAAACCCAATCTCGCTGCGGCTATCCAAGACCACGAGCTTGACCTCATGATCAGCATACCCTCACGCGAGGAAACCAGCGACTACGCGTATACTATTCGTCGGCTAGCTATCGACAACCACATCCCGCTTTTTACCAATGCCGAAACCGGCCGCCTGCTGCTTCGCTGCCTCGCCGACCCTTCGCTCGCCGACCTTCCTCCAAAACACTGGCGCGAATACGTCCCCGCCCCCCGTTAATTACTTTACTTGGGACCTGAAAATAACAAGGGTTAGTTTTACCTCATTTGTTTCACTTGTCTACAGCAAAGCATGAAAATTC
>CAZNLV010000061.1:0-4986 GCA_964574245.1 uncultured Candidatus Saccharibacteria bacterium | reverse complement strand
TTTGAGTGCTATGATGTGAGTGCCATTGCTGAGAGTTTTAGTATCTAGAGAGATGGAGACTGCCGGAGGGCTAGTATCGCTACCTTTGACGGCGCCATCAACGAGTAGGTCAGTTTTCGTGACGCCGACATTATCGGTAGCGTTGCCTGTGACGGCTACGACGCCACTGAGCGTTGCGCCAGCTGCCGGGGCTGACCTCGTTACGACAGGGGGGTTTGTGTCGCCCGGACTACCGCTTATCAGCGCGAGCACATTTCCAGTGTGAGCCGGAACGGTGTAACTGCCGGTCAGTGATGTTCCGTCAAAACCAGCATATCTGGCGCTGCCGAGGTTGATAGTGTGTGGGGAACCATCGGGGTTTACGACCACGAGGCCGTTGCTAAATGTCCGTTTATATACACCCCCATCGGTGCTGTAGGTGCCGAGCCCAACACCCACCTCTTCTGCTTTGGTGTAGTCGCCGCCAAACCACTCGGCAGCATTGGCCTCGCTCTCGTAGGTACCAATATACGACGCAGGAGAAATATCGTTCTTCTTAGTGTCGTAATTGTAGTAGCTATTGGATCCTGCTCCGAGCAAAAATGATGCGACACTGAACCGGCGCCATTTGGTTATTACCTCATTTGCATTTGGAAGTGCTTGGCAGTTATCGTCGCCGGTCCAGCATTTTGTCCACCAATAGCCGAGTTTGCCTTTTGCTTGTACGTCAGCAATCATGCGGACGTCTTTCTCCCATTTTTCGACAGAATCCCAAGCACCCGGACCGTCTGCCGGAGAGCTTGGATCACGGAATATACGCTCTGCCATTACTCCTGCGACAGCAGGCATGCTTGCAAAGGCTCGTGGTGAAGCATTATCAGCGCCAGCAAAATATGCGTCGCCGTTACCGAGGCCATTGATCATCAGGACTTTTCCTGCTGGTAGCCCGCTTTTTTTAGCTTGCAACATGCTGATTTGAGCAGCTATCCATTCATCGTTGTAATATTGGCGGGTAGTGCCGGGCTTGCGGGGTTTTTCGTTGAGATAGTTTGAACCGGCTGCAATGGCCGCAAATCCCATACTATCGCTTAGTAGGCCGTCAAACCCTCCCGGCAGGGTTGACGCATCATTTTTTACATAGTTTAATGTCTGCGGGTCATCTGGAGTTAGGAGAAAGTTGTTGTGTCCAAAGTCATTGGTCCAAACAACTTTGTCGCTTGATATACCACGTGCCATGCCGGTGTTCAGGGTGGGAGTTGCTGTTCCGCAGCTACCCGGATGGGCTTTGAGATACGGCTGATCGGGCGGGATGAGGTCGCACTGGACGCGTGCAATCGCCACGTACGGCCCGAGTGAATATTTATAAAACCGCGTTCCGTCACCGACTTTGGCGGCGGGTACACTTGATCGCACGCGGCCGAATATTTCTTTAAAATGCTTTACATTGTTGAGATTCGCGTCGCCGCCAAGCCCACGCCATGCTGGCGCAAACAGCTTAAATGTCGGTGTTGAGGGTGCTCCATGACCTCGAAACGTCAGGTATGCACCGAGGCTGCCGACGGCCAAGATTGCCGCAATCGGAAGGATAATCCGCCATTTGCTCCCGTGTTGTATACGAACTGAGCTCTGGGATCTGTTTCTTTTTACGTTCACATGCTGTTCCTGTCCGTGCTGTTCATCATGTCGTTTGTGCTTCCTTGTCGTCACCCGGGATCGCACACGTTTCGTGCGCTTTTCGTGGTGCGTCGAGGTCTTGTGCTGTCGATTCTTTTTCTCGTGCGCTTCCACATCTCTAGTATACCGTATATGGCATTTCATACACGCCAATTGATCTACTTTTTCGTTTTTTCTCAAAGTGGCACGTGTTTTGCGCTAGCCTGCGGTGCGACCGGCTTTTGCTCGGCGGCAAGCTGGCTGGCGCCCGAAAACTCGTGAGTGACAGGGTGTTTCTAAGCCGAGTGCCGACTAGTGCCCGAAAAAACCGCGGCCAAGTTTGTCGGGCAGCATGGTGGTGCTCACACTTTTGTCTGCGAGTACTCGGACGACTTCAGGGTCTTTGATGGAGCCGCTACTCGTAAGTATGGCCGTGATGCCCGCCTCGGCGAGAACCAGTGGGCCATCTGGGAATGGGAAAAAGCTGTCGCTGTAGGCGGCGGCGCCTGTGAGGTCGTGGTCCCTCGAGGTTGCGCGTGTAACGGCCAATTTCGCAGCGCCAACCCTGTCCTGCTGGCCGACGCCATTACCGAGCATCTTCCCATCTTTAACGATGCAGATGGTGTTGCTATTGCTGGTGCTGCCGACTGCCCAGGCTTGGATCATATCGCGCAGTTGTTGATCGGATACGGTCCCATTTTGCTCTATATACTCAGCTTTTAAATCTGCTACAAAGGTGTAGTTTGGCTGCACCAGCATGCCGCCGCGGACATTTCGGTAGATGAGCGCAGTTTCTAGAGAGTCTTTTGTGAGACTAGCTAACGCGGAGTTCGTCACGATACGGAGTTTGGCGCGGCCAAGAATCTCCATGGCTTCAGGAGTAACGCTCGATCCAACAACACCGTCGAGCAGCCGATTTTGTCCGTCTGGCATATGGTACGTCATGAGCGTGGTAGCGACCGTCGCATCGATGGGCCCATTTACCAACACGACACCGCCAAAGATGGCGGTCTCGTCGCCCTCGAGCATCTTTTGCACGGCTTCTGCGGCCGTTTCTGCTACCCCTACCCCGCAGGCATTGCCGTGCTTGACGCCGACAGCTATAGCAGGTACTTCGCCGAAATTTGCTTCGAACCCGGCAGCAATATGCGTGACGGTTTGGAGCAGCCGGTGCATGTCGGTTTCGTTGATGTAGCTGAGTTCCCAGCCTTTTTGGTGTGTGAACTGGTCAAGCCCGAGTGGGTCGGCAGCCACGCGGTTGTCGGCGTAGAGTCCAGCCGGTGTTTGCCAAGGGTTTTCGCCGTACTTGGTTGGGGCTACTCGTCGGCCGATCCAGCCGGCCACCTCTTCTCCGCCGTGGTAGCGCGCCGAAATCATAATGTAGCGGGCGCATTCGTATTCGGCGACGGCACACAGTTTGTCTCGGAATGATTTTTCCTCTGGCTTCCCCTCTGTTAACCATTGCAGCACTTCACTTCGTTGGTCGGCGCGAGAAAGCACAATTCTCCGAGCTTTGGCCCCCGCCCGTAGCATAGTTGGCCCGCCAATGTCGGTTTTTTCTATCACGCTTTGAAGCGTGGCCTCTCCGCCCGCAATCTCCTCTTCCAGAGGGTACATGTCGACGGCTACTAGGTCGATAAACGGGATGTTACGACCCTTAAGCTCAGCCAGATCTTCCGGCTTGGCAGCATCTGCTAACAGCCCGCTGTGGATTTCGCGTGACA
This sequence comes from uncultured Candidatus Saccharibacteria bacterium, assembly GCA_964574245.1. Lineage (GTDB taxonomy): Bacteria > Patescibacteriota > Saccharimonadia > Saccharimonadales > UBA4665 > JAGXIT01. The sequence continues at coordinate 1,630 of CAZNLV010000061.1, read as the reverse complement.
GCGTCACTACCCGGTGACCGAGTATCGCCTCGCCGCCGACGAGCTCGGCAACATCGGTGACAGGCACGCCAGCTTCGGCTACAACTTTCGCAGTCCCCCCCGACGAGATGATATTCCACCCCAGCGCGTGCAGGCCTTTGGCAAATTCCGCAATCCCGGTTTTGTCGTACACCGACAGTAGTGCGTTGTTTGATGTGGTAAGTAAATGATCGATGGACATAGTGGCTCCTTTCGTTATCGTCATCCCGAACTTGTTTCGGAATCCATGTGGCTGCAGATACATCTTCTGTCTCGGCGCATGGATACTGAAACTCGTTCAGCGTGACAGGTTCTTATCTCTTAACTCATATCTCTTATCCCTTGCGTCCAATGGTAGGCGTTCACAAACATCTGGAGCCACGGTGAGTCCTCTGGCCAATCTGCAGGGTGCCAGCTGAGCTGCCGGGTTTGAAAGGCGCGTTCAGGGTGGGGCATCATAATGGTCGTGCGTCCGTCAGGCGTCGTGAGTGCGGTGATGCCCTCGGGCGAGCCGTTCGGATTGGCTGGGTAGGTTTCTGTAGGCTGGTGGCGGTTATCGACGTACTGGGCCGCCACGAGGCCCGATTTCACCGCATGTGCTTTTGCCGCCTCTGTCGCAAACTCCGCATATCCCTCGCCGTGGGCGACCGGAATGGGCAAAACCGAACCTTCCATTCCTTTGAAAAAGATAGACGGCGACGTATTTAGCCGGATCTGCGGCAAGCGGGCTTCAAAGCGGGCGCTGCGATTTTGGAGGAACTTGGGCCAGTTTTCGGCACCCGGAATCAGCTCTTTTAGCTCGGAAAGCATCTGGCACCCATTGCAGACGCCAAGGGTAAACGTATCGGGTCGTTCAAAAAATGCTTTGAACTGTGTGCGGAGGTTTTTGTCGAAAAGGATTGTTTTGGCCCAGCCGCCGCCGGCACCGAGCACGTCGCCGTAGCTGAACCCGCCGCACGCAACGAGGCCGCTAAAGTCGCGCAGTTTTATCGTATTGTTTACGAGGTCGCTGAGGTGGACGTCTATCGCCGTAAAGCCGGCGCGGGTGAAAGCGGCGGCCATTTCGAGCTGGCCATTCACCCCCTGCTCCCGGAAAATCGCTACTTGGGGCTTATCGGTATGAGTTTCATCTTTTCGAAGATGGGCTCGCTCCTCTTGCGGTTGATTCATCGCTGTGCTCGAACCTAACCCCCACTCCCCCGCTCGCTTTTCACTCGCGCTCGCACTCTGCGCTCGTTCGGCCACGGCCGCGGCCTCAGAACGGTGAGACTGCGAAAACGTCGGGATGGCACTGGCGCTCGAAGTGTGCCCGTCTCCGGTTGACGACGTGGCGTATGTCTTTCTTGACTCTTGACACATGCCTCTCGACTCTAATGCGGGGTTAAGCCCAGGGTCGGCGTCGTTCAAGATGGCAGCATACTCGGCGTCGGCACAGGCTGGGTTGTCGCGGAGGCGCTGGATACGGTAGCTCGTTTCGGCCCACCATTGCTCGAGCTGGGCCCGGGTGTTTTGGTAGACGACCGTGTGCTTATATTTGAAAGTAAGCGTTTGTTTTTTGGTAGGCTTGCCGATAACGTACGCGCTGTCTCCGAGCACTTGGGATACATGTTTT
>CAZNLV010000060.1:0-5196 GCA_964574245.1 uncultured Candidatus Saccharibacteria bacterium | reverse complement strand
ACCTAAAAGGAGGCCTTAAGGCCTCCTTTTAGTTATAAAACCTGATTCAAGATCTCGAATTTGTTAGTTAAACTCCTTTAAAATGAGACACGCCCTAAAACATGCGTTTTGTGTCTCATTTGTCTCATCTTGTGCCCCACCCCTGTGATTGTTCCGTGACCTGTATGGTGAGCCAACGAAACAGAGTCAGGCATACGGTCTGGCTCTGTTTATTTTGACCCGCAGAATGCGGGTTGATCCAGCGACTAGCGCACGGGGTGAGCAGGATCAATTGTTCTGGCAAATGAAGTGTGCAGGACTCACTCAAAAAGAGAGACTGCGGCCTGTCCAGCTTCCGTGAACTAGCACAGTTACTCATAGCTGCTTGACAGTTTACAAACGCAACCGTAAGCTTTATTTAGAGGACAATAGATTTAATCAAGGAGAAATAGATATGCAAGTCAAGCAGCGCCGTACACTTCCTGCAGTTGACCAAGCCGGATTTAGTCACCATTTCCTCCTACCAGTGACAGCTATACTGGTTGTGGCGGCTATAGGAATGTACATGCTGAAAATGGGCAGTGCCGCGGTGCCGGGCGATAGCACGGGTAGAATGTCGCGCTGAGCGGCAGCTTTTATTGACTCGCAGGGTGTTGTTGCTCATCTGGACGACCCAACCGAAATGTACAATAACAAAAACGATGTGCTCAGTGCACTTAATTACCTCGGCATTCACAACGTACGAAGCTACAGTAAAACTCCTGGAGAGGTTCGTACATGGGTAAGCCAACACGGAATAAACATTACCTATAACACGCTCGTTCCTCAAGACGGTGTGGGCATGCCCCTCTCAGCGCATTTGGATGTAGCAAAAAGTGGTATGGATGAAAAGGTGGCCAATCTACTCACCTTGCCGACGACTGGCGACAAATACGTTAAAACCGCAATAGGCGTAGAGGCATACAACGAATACGACAACAAAAACGACCCAAATTGGGAGGTGGCAATAGCCGCCGCGCAGAAAAGACTCTGGGATCTAAAGCCAAAACTCACAGCAGCAAACCCAAATATCAAAATACTCGGTCCATCTACTACTGGCTTTCGTTCGGATCAGTCGACCAAAGACCTACAGCGGCAAAACATTGGCAGCTACATGGACTATGGGAACATTCACACATATCCAAGAGCGCAAGCCCCCGAAACCAATCTTGAAAACGGCGATGGCTTCAACGGGTTTGTCGTACCAGAATCAACCCTAGCACACGAATCTGAGGATTTAGCATACAGGCTCCGTACGTATAGCACTCGCGTTTCTGGCACAAAGCCAATAGTGATTACCGAAACCGGCTACCATGACTATGCAAATCAGCCGAGAGGCTCAGGCAGCAAATACACCGACCCTCGTGCGGTCGCACTATATATGCCTCGGCTATACCTCGAAAACTTTCGTATTGGAGTCCTCAAAACCTACACGTACGAGTTGTTTAACGAAAGAAAGCATTCAGAAGAGGCCGAAAAACATTACGGTTTTTTTGAAGTAGGAACGAGGCCCGTCGCAAAAGCATCCGCAACTGCGATGCACGATCTGAACAACCTGCTTAAAGACGATGCACGCAATGCAAAAACCTTCACTCGAACAAGACTTGATTATACGATTGCTAACCAACCAGATACCGTTAAAACAGTACTATTACAGAAAGCCTCTGGGAAATTCTATCTCGTCGTATGGAAAGCGGAGTCAGTATTCACTCCGGGCGATGGACCAGGAACAGGGAAGTACCACGAGCCGGCCGCACCAACCAATTACAGATTGACGTTTGGCCGCAATCGCACAGTCAATGCATACAACAGCGGCAGTAGCAAAAAAACTTCCCTAGGCGCCAACAAAAAAGCATATACCATATCAGTAAGTGGCCGCCCAACCATCTTGGAAATACAGTAACACGCTCAGCTCATCACTCAAATATTCCCGAGTGAACGCGTATTTGATATGTGTTTTTCTGAACTTGTTAGAGAGTAATCTTCATTCTCTAGAATTATACAGTACCCACTCGTTGCTTGAAGGAGTACGTGCCGAAAAACATGCCACGCATACACCGAGTTCTGTCAGTATGGACCCCAACCATCGAACAGGGAGAGTTGGACGCTGCTGAATTGCCCCCCCCCCAACTATGCTGTTCGAGATTTGCGACGACCAAGTATGCCTGCGACAGAGGGGCTGATGGCTTTGTCGGGGCGGTGGATGCAGCCGATCCAGCAACACGGGCGGCGCTCACCGCGTCCGAGTTTGTCGAGGGCGATAGTGATGCGGCGAACCCTTGTCTCGGGTTTGGCCGGAGAAATCACCCAGCATATGAATTCGTTTCGGGCGAGCGGCGTGATATCGTTCCATGCAGCCGCCACCTTGGGATCCGCACCAAGTGCTTTCTCAAAATCTTTTGGCAAATCATGCACAGTTCCGCTCGCAAGTTTTTGTGTACTCATGCAACTATGGTAGCCCATGAGCCCTTTCACGGCAAATCTAGACAGATACGTCTATACTAGAGGTTATAGGAGGGCGTGCTAGGAAGTCATACGTGAGACTAGGAAAATCTGACCACCACTCTGCAAGCCCATCATGACTGTATACATGACGAAGCTCATGTACGCTACGGCGAGCACCGAGGACGGCTACCGAGTCCTCGTCGACCGGCTCTGGCCAAGGGGCGTCAGCAAACAAAAAGCTGCTTTGGGTGAGTGGGCAAAACAGATTGCTCCAACTACCGAGCTGCTTAAGTGGTTTGGCTATGATCCTGCAAAATACCGCGAGTTTCGGCGCCGGTACGTCAAAGAGCGTGAGGCTAATCCCGAGCTCCCGCCGCTCATCCAGAGCTGGCAGACGCATGCAGTCGTCACACTCCTCTACGGCACCGAAGACAGCGTGTGCAACGAGGCGGTTGTACTGTGTGATTATCTACACGAACATAACTAAAGGAGGTTTATTATGCAACAAAAAATCACCCCAAATCTATGGTTTGACGGCAACGCCGGGGAAGCCGCGAAGTTTTACTGTTCGGCTTTTCCAGACAGCGAAGTTGTGAGTACCGGGTACTACCCGACGTCGGCCGAAGAGGGCCTTGCTGATTTCCAAAAAGACATGGCAGGCAAGATCCTAACCACGACGTTTAGGCTCGGCGGATTTGAATATGTCGCTATCAATGCCGGCCCTGAGTTTAAACCCACGCCGGCACATTCCTGCATGGTCAATTTTGACCCCTCGCGCGACGCCCAAGCCCGCGAGCACATGGACGAGATGTGGGCTCGGCTAATCGACGGCGGTACCGCGCTTATGCCGCTGCAAAAGTACGACTTTAGCGAATACTACGGCTGGGTACAGGACCGCTACGGCTTTTCATGGCAGCTCATCCTGACGCGGCCGGAGGGCGAGGAGCGGCCGTTTATCATTCCGTCGTTGTTGTTTGGCGGGGCAGCGCAGAACCGAGCTCTAGAAGCGATCGAATATTACGTGGATGTATGTAATGATGCGAAAAAGGGCGTCGTTGTACCGTACCATCAAGACACCGGTCCTGCACGAGCTGGCCGCAGCGTACTGTTTAGCGATTTTATGCTTGAAAACCAGTGGTTTACCGCTATGGACAGCGGGGCCGATCAAGACTTTACCTTTACCGAAGCCGTGTCGTACTCTATCGCCTGCAAAGACCAAGCCGAGATCGACTACTTTTGGGAGAAACTGTCAAAACACCCCGAAAACGAGCAGTGCGGCTGGTGCAAAGACCAGCTTGGCGTGTCGTGGCAAATCGTCCCCGCAAACATGGGCGAGCTGATGCAAAAACCGGACGCCTACAAAACCATGATGGCCCAGAAAAAAATCGTCATTGCGGAGTACAAGTAACGCGTGAATTACGCCGCACTCATCCGCGGGATTATGCCTAGCAATCCTAATATACGTAATGCCAATTTGTGCCGGGTGATTGAAGGCTTGGGGTACAAAAACGTGCAGGCGATCATCGCCAGCGGCAACGTGATATTTTCGTCCGACGAGACAGACGAGCAGAAAATCGAGAGAGGGATTTCTGCGGCGCTCAAGCGCGAGCTCGACATCCCCGGCCCGGCGATTGTCCGCAGCCAACAGGAGCTAGAGGCACTACTGGCAGCAAAACCCTTTGGCGAGCAGACGCATAGCAAAAATACCTACCTCACAGTCATATTTTTTGCGGACCAGACCGAAAGAAAGCCAATTCTTCACCCCGATATTGCCGTGACACGTACCACCCTACGCGAGCACTGCATCGTCACACAGCCCGACATTCTCCCCGGTCCCAAAGCCATGCAAAGTATCGAGAAAACGTACGGCAGAGCGATCACCACGCGCACGTGGAAAACAGTCGAGTGCATCGTCGCAAAGCTACATGCACTACAGACCCCGTAACCTAGGCGTAGAATTATTTCGTCTTCGATGCCTCGCCAGCTTGCTCATCGGCCGCATGGCCAAACTTCCGACTGCGCACGAGCATAGGCAGCGCCACCAGCTGCAGCGCTGCACCGATAGCAAAAGAGGTTCCGTACGAATACACATCGGCCGCACGGGCTAGACCGGGTTGCACGGCGACACCACCGACATTGCTCATCATGGAGTCAAAAGACAGTACCGTCGCCCGCTGAGCTTTTGGTATCATCGCGTTTAAATAACTCTGGCGAATCGGCATCACGGCCGCAAACGCAAACCCCCAGACATACACCAGCACCAGTGCCACGTAAAAATTATGAGTAAGGTACAGCAGCAGGAGCACGAGCGACGACAGCGCAGAGAGCAGGAGCAGCAGGGAGGTACGCCTGCGGAACAACCGCCTGATCTTGCCCGCCAAAAACCCGCCACTCATTTGCGCCACCGCAACCAATGCCGCTGCTAGACCCGCGATCAAGTACGCCGTCTTGTCACCATATAGCTCGAGTAAATACGGCTGCAGCGCATAAAATACATAAAACCCGACGCTCGAAAGCAGCACTGCTGAGAGCATCAGCCAGCGTACTGGCGGGACACGTAATCCGTTATCGACCGACTGGCGAAACAGCGTCCGCATAGCACGGAGCGGTGTCTCAGTACGTTCAGGCGTAAATCCCTCGTCGCGCATCAGCCGCCAAGCGACGCCAAAAAGCAGCAGCAAAATCCCTCCGCGCAACAGATACGGCACACCGAGACTTGTCACCTGCGCCAAC
>CAZNLV010000059.1:0-5377 GCA_964574245.1 uncultured Candidatus Saccharibacteria bacterium | reverse complement strand
CGCCGAGACCCAACAGCGAGTCTGAAAATACGATAACTTTTTTGTCTCACGTCCCGCAGATGACACCCCACTACAAAAATACCAATATGCCGCCGTCCGAATTTGAACCACGTTTACAGGTGCAACGACCACTAGCAAACCCGTACACAAAAGTGCCGATCCTGGCTCGTCGCCGGCGCTATCCGAGTTTTTACTAGTTTTGGCTACTAGGTTAGCGGGTGCGGACCGTAGCATCAGATCTATCGAGTCCCGGGCGTCAAAGTACCTGACGTATTCGCTACGACCGTCATATAGTGCAAGCTGATGCGGCCGGGAGGCGGTATACTAGTACCATGCAAAGGATGCAAGGGACGATGCTACAAAACGTGCCAAAAAAGCTGCGCGGCGTACTAATGGTCACGGGGCCCGTACTGCTCACCGTATGGGTTGTGCAACTAGCATATCCTCGGAGCCGAGCGCTTCCATTTGTGACCGTTGCCGAGAAAAATATGGGTTTTGCGAGCGAGCAGACCGTGGCGAGCCGCCTAGCTAGCCAGTACAAAAATGTTCCGCTCAGTCTTGTTCTACCAGACAAAACAGTCAAAACCAGTTATGTCAAAGTTGGATTTTCGGTCGATACGCAGCGAGCCGTTCATGAGGCAACAGCCTATCCGGTCTGGCAGCGAATCATTCCTTTTTCGTTGCTCGCTAAAGGCGCCACTACGGACGTGCGGGTATACATGAAGCCCGATACGATCCGTTACGATGAATTTGCGAAAACGGTCTTAGCTTCGTGTCGCCGCGATCCGGTCAATGCGGGCGTGCAGGTGGTGGAGGGTTCCGTGGTACTGGCACCGGCCAAAGACGGATATGCGTGCGATACAACGAAACTCGCCAAACTACTTGCTACCAAAGCACTTTCGGGAAAACAGCCTATAGTAACCGTACCACTTACAAAAGAATCTCCGGCTCGGACCGATCGGGATGTTGAGCCGCTCCTCAATACGGCTCGGCGCACATTGGAACGGCGGCTCATCTTGCAAGCAAGCGATGGAGCAAAAGAGGTCCCCAAGTCTCAGCTGGCCGCTTGGCTGCAGTTTAGCGAGAAACAGGATGGTAAACTTGCGCTCGCTCTCAATGCAGAGCAGGTGAGCACGTACCTCAAAACTGCTCATGCGAGTCTGCGAGTTGCCCCGAAGCCCACCGTTGTGACTACGCTGGACGGTGTAGAAACGGGCCGCACCAGCGGCGCTCCCGGAAAAGAGGTTGATGAAGCAAAAACCGCCGCCAATGTACAAAAATCATGGCTAGAAAGTAGCTCCAAGGAAGCGGTCGCCACTGTGATTCTTCGGGATGTCGCTCCGGGAGTAGCGTACAGTCGCTCGTACTCACCGACGGAGGCAGGTTTGCAGGCACTTGTAAACGAGATTGCGAGAGATAAGGGTGATTATGCTATTGCACTGCGTCGATCGAATGGAACGACCACGCAGGTAAATGGTACCAAACAGTACCACCCTGCGAGTACATACAAAATGTATGTCGCTTGGGTAGTACTCAAAAATATCGAATCGGGACAAATGAAGTGGTCTGACCCAGCAGAAAGTGGCAAGACGGTCGAGCAGTGTTTTGATGCGATGATTGTCAACTCAGACAATCCGTGCGGCGAATGGTTTGGGCTCAAGATAGGTTGGACGAATCTCAACAATCAGCTCAAAGGCATCGGTCTCACATGCACCAATCTATCGACCGCATGGGTCTCTTGCGCCTCTGACGAGACATTGTTTTTGAGCAAACTTGAGTCGGGCCAGCTTTTGAGCGGGGCATCACAGGGCAGACTGCTCGATGTTATGAAACGGCAGGTATACCGCTCAGGGATTCCGGCGGGGGTTGGGGTGCCGGTGGCTGACAAAGTCGGTTTCATAGATGGGTATTTGCACGATGCAGCAATCGTGTACAGCCCAAAGGGGACGTATGAGCTGACCATAATGACCCGCGGTAGCAGTTGGGCGCAAATAGCTGATGCTGCTCGGCAGATCAATGCCCAGATTCAGCGGATGTAGAGCGGGCTTTTGACGTCTACCCATTAGGAAAAACGCGGTGAAATAGCTATTTTGATACGTTAAACTTGAACTCAACCACATCGTCGGGCTGCATGATGTAGGTTTTGCCCTCGGTGCGGACGTGGCCGGCGGCGCGTGCACCAGAGAGGGAACCGGCAGTGATGAGGTCCGAGTAGCTGACGATATCGGCGGCAATAAAACCTCGTTCAAAATCGCCGTGGATCACGCCGGCAGCCTGAGGTGCGGTGGCACCATGGGTGATTGTCCAGGCGCGAACTTCTTTGTCGCCGGCCGTCAGGTAGCTTTGCAGACCGAGAGTATCGTACGCAGCATGGATGAGCTGGACGAGACCAGATTGCTCGACGCCGTAACTTTCTAGCATCTCGGCAGCGTCCGAAGTGTCAAGCGCGCGCAGTTCTTCTTCGAGCCGAGCATTTACGAAGAGTGCCGTTGCTGGTGCGACGAGTGATTTCAGCTGGGACTGGGCTTCTTGATCTGTGAGTTTTACTTCGTCGACGTTGAAAAGGTAGATGACAGGCTTCAGTGTCAGGAGCTGCAGCTCGTGCCGGAGCCAGTTACATGACTCATGATTCATAATTCCTAGTTCATCCCACAATGGGCGCCCTGCGTCGAGTATGGCCTTCACTTCTTCCACGAACTCTATCAACGGCTTTAGTTTGGCGTTCGTCTTGGCTTCTTTTTGGAGGCGGGGGAGGCGGTTGGTGACGGTCTGTAGATCGGCCAACACGAGCTCGGTGTTGATGACGTCGATGTCTTTGCTGGCGTCATGTGTTTCGTCAACATGGATGACATTGCTATCGGAGAAATCGCGGACTACTTGGACGATAGCATTGCAGCTGCGGATGTGACTGAGGAACTGATTGCCGAGACCTTCGCCCTTGCTCGCACCGGCGACGAGGCCGGCAATGTCGACGAATGTGACGGTGGCCGGTTTGATGGGTGCACCATGGTACAGCTTGCTTAGTTTTTGCAGCCGATCATCTGGTACGGGCACGATGCCAGTGTTAGGCTCGATAGTAGCAAAGGGGTAGTTGGCGGCCAGCGCTCCCGCATCGGTTAGGGCGTTAAACAGGGTTGATTTCCCGACGTTCGGTAACCCCACGATGGCTATGGTTAACATTTAAAACTGTCCTTTCTTCATTTTCCAGATGAGTTGCAAAGAGTGAATTTCCATTACCATTTATAGATTCGCCGTCGGGTGTGGCAAGCAAGGGAATGCGTCCCCAAATCTTGACCTCCTGTTTTGTCGCTATAATTTTGGTAACTACTCGTCTTATTATCGCTTTCTTCTCTGTAAAACTCAAGTTTTCAACACGTTTTACGGTTCCGTCAAAGTATTGTTCGACGGTTATGGGCTTTTGGTTGGTCATTTCGTCCTCTAGGGCAGAGATTTCAGAGATGACCGTTTCACGCTTTTCGTTTAGTTCGTACATTACATCTTTGTAACGGCGTTCTGACATTACACCTTGACCGTATGCCTTATCGTAACGGTGTTGCTCATCATCTAGCTTGCCTAGCGTCTTATGAAGCGTTTCTAACTGGCTTTGGAGTGGGGAAGCGTTTTGTCTACGCTTGGCTTGCTCAACCACTAAATTGGGGTTCAGAAGCAGTTCTTTGATGTTGCGCCATACCAGCGCGTCAAATACTGGTGCGTTAATGCCATGTTCAAAACATTCACGGGGCATGGGGTACTTGCTTAAGCGGTCTGTACAACGATAATACAGGCTACCATTGCTGACTGGATCACCAGTTCGGGCTTTACCGCAAACGCATTCAACCAGACCAGCCACAAGGTAGTCATTCACACTGTTGTTACGTGTATTTACACGTTTGTTCTTCTCAAGCTGAACTTGAACTTTATGGAATAGGTCAGGACTTACGATTGCGGGAACTGAAACATGGAACCATTCTTCCTTCGGGCGGCGTTTACGACTGCCCTTAGTGATTTTGCGGTACTTCTGCTCTGGGTTGCGGGGATTTTTGGTAGGAACGCTTTCGCTCTTATTGTAGTAGTGGTCGCCAATGTAAGTGCTGTCCCGAACCATGCGGTCTAACGTACCACCGCTCCACTGGTCGCGCTTACCTTTGGGCGGAGGAATACCCATTTTGAATAGTTTGCGTTTGACTTCGTGCTTGGACACGCCAGCAGCGATCCATTCAAATATCTGCTTCACAACTTTGGCTTGCTGCTTGTTAACCTCAAAGTAACCATCCCGCGCGTCAGGACCAGTCTTAATGCGAGGGAAGTAGTCGTAACCATACTTCGGCTGGTAGCCGAGCAACTTTTTGTTTTCGCGTACCTTACGAACCTTACCGATCCGCATACGCTCGGTTATCTTCACGCGCTCGTATTCGTGAAAGATACCCATAACACTGCCCATAAGCACTTCTTCGGTAGTTTGACCGTTAATGTCGTGGAGGCTTATGCACTCAATGCCACACTCACGCAATTCTTCCAAGATGATTTCTTGGTGTACAAATTTACGGGACAGGCGACCCCTATCGTAGACGTATAACACATCAAACTTACCCTCACGGGCATCAGAGCGCATACGGTCTAAGTCGGGGCGTTCAATAATCGCTCCGCTCCAACCCTCGTCCTTGTATTCGTATTCTGTAATCAGTACTACATCGGTGTCTTTTTGGACACGCTCCATGATTTCCATTTTTTGGTTGCCGATTGTTTGTTCTTCTTCCTGATGTGCGGTACTTACCCGCATATAGATTGCTGCTCGTTTCATTGCTTTCTCCTTGTGGAGTGGTCGGCTATAAATTTCTGCAAAGCTGTTTCGCTTATGCGATAACCTTTACCCAACTTCACGGCTTCCAATTTCCCGCTTTTAATGTAGGTGAGTACGCTTTGCCAGTGGACTTGCAATATGTCTGCAACTTCCTGAACCGTATGAAATTTATAGCTAACCATATTAATCTCCACTTTAATGATTTGTAAATAATTGTCAATGCTAATCCGTTTAATTCACTTTTTTATCTCCTTTTCCACCTGTTCAAATAGTTCGTTAAATATTTCGTCTAGAATGTTGAACTCGTCTTCCACAACCACATACTCAATCGTCGGTTCTTTTTGCGGCGCAGTTACTTTCTTTGGCTTCATAGCTTCCACCTTGTGCTACTAAGCAATACAGAATAGAAACCAATTAAGTTATTTATTAAACAGAAATTTACTTTATTGGTAACTGTATGCTGTATTGGTAAGTTACCTATATAGGTCTTTTTTCTATATAGAAACCTATGAGACACATAGTGTCAGGCTCCCCATATAATCAACACACAGTCTAAACCGGTTAGATCGTAATCTG
>CAZNLV010000058.1:0-5527 GCA_964574245.1 uncultured Candidatus Saccharibacteria bacterium | reverse complement strand
CGTTCGGGGCCGGCTTCATGCACGGTCAGTTGGACGCCCTCGACGAAGACGAGATGTCTCGGCTCGAAACCGAAAACGGACAGACCTACATATTTGTACGGTTTGCCCACCGAGAATCCGACGGTAGCTTTGAAACCATCCCGCTCCTGATCGTCACGACCAAAACCGCTATCCTCACCATCTCCGCTTCGACCTTGCCGGCTTTCGACGTTCTCACTACCGGCAAATGGAGTGTCGCAACCACGCAAAAAACCAAGCTCGTTCTCCTCATGCTGCAAGCCATCACCGAGCAGTACGACACCCTCATTTCCCGCACCAGCCGCAAAATCAAATCTGTCCGCTCGAGACTGCGAGAACACACCGTCACCAACCAAGATTTCGTCGATTTTTTCCTCATCGAGGATGAGCTGAATGAGTTTGCCGCCTCACTGCAGCCGAACAATGCCATCCTGCGCCGTCTGCTTCGCGGCCACCATCTCCAGCTTTTTGAGGAAGATCAGGACCTTGTGGAGGACTTGCTGCTGAGCAACGAGCAGTCGCTAGAAAACTGTAATAGCAACATCAAAGCCATCGTGGGAGTACGCGACGCTCACAATTCCATCAGCACCAACCGCCTGAACCAGACCATGAAAATCTTGACTTTCGCCACGCTCGCCGTAGCAATCCCAAATATGTTTTTTGGACTCTACGGCATGAATGTCCCGCTGCCACTCCAGCATCTTGCGGTTGCGTTTTGGGTGATCGTCACCACCTCGCTGCTTTTTACCCTCATTATCTTTGTCACTGGGCGCAAGCGAAAAGTATTCTAGCAGCATAGATAGTGCACACAATTTATCAGCTCAAATTCAGGCTCTCTGTCTAGACTTACTCACTATGAAAACAACTAACTCCTCCACACCTATCATCGTTGGCGCACTCTCCATAGCGAGCATCGTCGGAGCCGCAGGCTTCGTTCTCACGCATACAAAGCCGACAGCAACCTCTTCTGCTGCAAACCCAGCAACCAGTCAAACTGCCATCAAAGAAACAACATCGCAGTCAACCGATACGGCAGCTGCCACGGCCGATACGACGACAAACACATCGACGACAGCGAACAGTAGCGCAAGTAGCAGCGGATACAAAGACGGCACGTACTCGGCCTCTGCGAGCTACACCGTTCCTCACGGGTACAGTAATGATCTTTTGGTCAAGCTGACGGTAGCAAACGGTGTTGTCAGCAGCGTCAGTACCGATAATACCTACAGTGACCGCGAGTCCCAGATGTATGTCGACTCTTTTGAGAGTGAAATCAAGTCAGCCGTCGTCGGCAAGTCACTCAGTAGTCTCACTTCGCTCAGCCGCGTCGGTGGCGCATCGCTCACCACGTACGCCTTCGATGATGCGCTCGCGACCATCGCAAACCAAGCCAAGGCCTAGCTATGTACCGCTCTTACACACTACCTACTCGAGCACTACGGTATTATTTTCACCTCATTTTAAATTGTCCGGCCGTACAATTTAAAATGAGGTGGCTCAAAGGAATGAACAAATGGTAACGAGATCGGTACGAGCAAAGAGGAAAGATACCCCGAGCATGTTAGAGCTCGAGGCGATAGGGACGCATTGGTGGATTGAGCTGCTAGAAGCAGAATGGACGTCGGAATTACAGGCACTCGTTACGAGTGAAATCCATAGTTTTGAGGACAACTACACGAGATTTCGAGATGAGTCGCTACTCGGCCAGCTCAACTTGCACAAATGCCTCGCAGATCCGCCCGAGGAATTGGTACAGATGCTCGCGTACGCCCGCGACCTGCAAAATGAAACGGACGGCGTCTTTAATATATCTGTTGGCGGCGAACTGGTGCGACGCGGGTACGGGAAAACTGGACAGGGCAGCGTATCGGCTAATTTCTGGAACGAGGTGAAACTTACCCCAGAGGAAATACGTATCCCAGGTGAAATCAGCCTTGACCTCGGCGGCCTCGGCAAAGGCTGGCTCATCGACAAGCTCGGCAGGCTACTAAAAGCGCAGAACAGGCCGCACTACATCATCAATGGGGGAGGAGACATCCTCGTCAGTAGTCCTGAGCCAGTTGAGCTTGCGCTCGAACACCCCTATGACCAGGGGGAGGTTATCGGCACCACCCGCATCACCCACGGTGCCCTCGCTGTCAGCTCCACAATGAAGCGCTCGTGGGAAAAAGACGGCCAGCGCCAGCATCACATCATGGATCCGCGCACCGGCAAGCCCAGCGAGTCAGATATCGTGAGCACATACATTCGCGCCGATACCGCGCTCGTGGCCGACACCTGCGCCACCATCCTCCTCATTGCCCCCGAACTTGACGCTCAGCTCACCCGAGTGCACCACCTCAAAACCATCCTCCTCCGCCATACTTAACTTTTATAAATATCTTTACAAAAAATACAATCTGTAATTTTAGCAGGGCTAAGCCTGCCAACAGATGGCTACCACGCCCCAAATGAAAACCTCCAGTGGCTCCAAGCCTACATGGGCATGGAATTTTTTGCACACTTTTTTAGAAAGGCTGCCACCATCGCACAGGCGTAGCGCGCCTACCAGCCGAAGGCTTCGGTGTGAATGTGGGAGGCCGGAATGTTGAGCGCTGCAAGTTCACTGCGAGCGGTGTCCATAAACGCCTCGGAACCGCAGACGTAGTACTGACAGGCCTGCGGGTTTGTCAGGTAGCGCGCGAGAATGTCTCGGCTAATATGCCCACGCTCATCGTTGGGCGCTGGCGGCGTGTCGACTCGGCTCAGTATGGAGACGTAGCGATCGGCCAGCTTACCGCGCAGCTGCTGGGCGAACGTGGCTGTCTCTGGCCGCTGGTTGGCATAAAACAGCCAACTATCGTACCTAGGATCCCGCAGTAGGGTATCAACAAATGGCGTCACACCGATCCCCGCCGCAATATACACAGTGGGCACTTCCATCCCGGGTGAAACATCTTTCATAAACGCACCGTAGGGACCGTCTATATACACCGATGAACCATCCTCGAGCGTACTGAGTTTACCCGTCCAGCCTCCTACAACTTTGTAGGCGATAGTCAGTTCGCCCGTCTCAGCCTGATGCTGTAGGACTGTAAAGGGGTGCTCTTCGCCCAGCAGCGACCATTGCATGTATACATACTGGCCTCGGCGCACCGTCACAGATCGACCCGTGGGCTTCAGAGCAATCATCCAGACACCAGGTGAAATTTCTATGTGTCTGACCACTGTATAGCGCGCTCGCCCAAGTGAAAACAGGTGGCGCAGCCGTAGCACGCTAAAGATAATAAGCAGTAGCAATATGCTCATAAAATAAACCCGCGGGGCATCGAGCTTCCGATACGAGCTCCCTATAGCCGGCACGTGCACGAGCGCCAGCGACAAAGCAATGTAAGCGAGGTAGTGCAGGTATTTCCACGGCCGAAAGGCAATCCGGCCACGCACGAGCGCGGAAGTAACCCACACGATCAGCAGTGCATACAGCGCAAACCGCCCCCAGGTCACGCTCCGCTCAAAACTCTGGCCGAGATTCGGAACAAGTGTATACGAAATGAGGTTATCGCCGTAGGAGATAGCGACCGCAATGGGGTGAAAAAAGATCGCCAGCGTACCCCATTTGGCCAGCCATTTATGAATCCTGAGCACCGGCGCAAGATCGTTAAAATACAGTCCCATGACCGATTTGGTACCAAGTATATACATCCAGAGCAAGAGCACAAGCCCTCCATAGCCAAGGGTTGCCGAAACATACAACCACACCGAATTCGGTATATCCCAGTTTGGAGCCGCCACCAAAAACGGCACGGGAAACAGACTTGCACCGACTGCCCACGCCAAAATTTTTCTTTTACGATTTTCGCTCATGCCCGTAGTTTTATATTGTCCCCCTGAATTTTGCCTGATAAATACCCAGACAAAAAAGTATATTTCAACTGCCAGTTCGCAGTGCAGCCATGAGACGTATCATACGACCAGAACCAACAAACCCGCAATCACTCCGATAACACCGACGAGCTTGCTACACGTGAGATCATCATGGAAAAAGAGAGCGCTGAGTAACGTGACGACGGCGATAGAGGCGGCGTTGATCGCATTGACATAGCCGACATTGGGAGCAAGTCGGATAGCCTCGAACTGTCAGAGGTTAAAAAATGCCGAAAACACCCCTGTCGCAAGCAACAATGGGGCGAAGCGGGCCACGCTATTCATGTCCAGTCGGAGGCGCCGACGATCAAAAAGTAGTATACAGAGTGTAACCAGCATGTAGAGATAGACGAGGAAGGTAAGCGTCGGAACCGAGCGGGCGAACAAATACTTTGAACTCAGTGACAGTAGCCCCCACGCAAAAAATGCGTACATCGCAGTCCATATCCAGTGCCGTCCGTCGAAATATTTTGCTCCTGAACGGTTGACGATAATCAGCGCCGCGAACCCAACAATCGCGACGATGGCGGCTAGCCTGCGCGGAGACAGATCAGCGTCTAGGAATACTACCGCTATAACCGTCGTAAAAAGCACATAGCTTTTTGAGAGCACGAGGCTATATCCCGCATTTGGCGCAGCACCGATACTTCGCAACGATGCGACATTACCGAGATATGCAAAGAAAAAGGCCGCACCAATAATAATCACTGCATGGCGCCAGCTAATCTGCATAGGGGTCGACTGCACGGTCGCCATGGCGAGGTAGACGAGGAGGGGTACAGCAAACATAGCAAGATTGGTCTGCGCCTGCGGCACGCCACTCTGAGTAGAGCGTCGTACTGTCACGTACAGCGCCACCGACCCCGCAAACATTACGCCCGCCCAAACCAACCACGTCATATACGATCAGTATACAATATGCACATAGTCTCCGCGGCGATCTCAAATCTTAAAAGCACTTCAGCCCCGAAGAACAATCTGCAAATCATCACAGAAGTCTTAGGGCAGCCTAGTTCTACAAGAGTATCAGAGTAGCGGGCTTTATACGACCAAAGCGCTTGCTAGCTGGCGAGTTGTTGGCGGAAGCGGCGGAGGCGCTTGGCTGCAAGCTTTTCGGTTTCAAAAAGCCAAGTGTCCGTATAGTCTTCGGCACCGATATCTTGCTTGAGATCGGCAACTCGAGTCGGTTGGCTGAGTATATTCAGCCTTTTTAACGTTTTGACGTGTGATAATCGTTTCATAGGGCGAGTCCTTTCTACGATTTTATTGTCTTTCTTACGCGTTTCGGCATGTGTTTTTCAAACGCTATTACTCTTACGATACACCATAACCCCCATGCTTTGCTGAGAGCCAGCTCACAGAATTATCCAGCGAAGCTGCTATATTCCTACGTAAGAAGCTCCTGTTTTCAATCGCAAACAGACACCACCCGACATAGGCCCTGCTGGGCTTGCCCGCGGCTCAAGCTCATGAAATAATCATGCCATGCTGGCGCAACCAAGCATAAAAAATCAGACGCTTCCGCGCAAAAACCTGAAGTTTATCCGGCTTTTCCTGCTACTCAGCGCAGTTTTGATAGTGCTACTCGGGGCTTTTACTACCTACG
>CAZNLV010000057.1:0-5557 GCA_964574245.1 uncultured Candidatus Saccharibacteria bacterium | reverse complement strand
GCATATGATGGCGCCTATGGTATGCCCGACCATTGGTATGAGCCCACAGATGAATACAATCACCATAAGAGCCAGTGGATAACTCACCCCGGTAATGATGAGGATGGGCAAGATCAGTATCGAGGCGATGGCCGCGAGGACAACCTGTCCGTTAACATATCCTTGGACAACCCGGTTCATATCTCTGGCAAGTTTTGCGACATGCATACGGTTTTTGGCCGGCATCAGGTCCTCAAGCAGTCGCCGCCAGCGCGGTCCCTCGGCCAGCATCATGACCGTGAGGACGATGACGGTTAAGACTGCAAAAATGCTGCTACCCACTCTAGATACAGTCGTTACGGCCGACCCCCCGATATTATCCAGCCTACTCGAAAGCTGGTGAGAGAGTTTATCGACCTGTTTTTCGAGCTTATACCGCGTGACGAATTCGCCGATCGGACCGCTGCCATTACGCGTATCGTCGACTATCACGGGTATGTCTTTGACGAAGCTCGTCGTTTGTTTCACCAGAGGCGGCACGATGGCGAGCAAAAATCCTCCGAGGAGCGCGAGTATCACGATGATGGATATCGTCGTCGCCAGACTGCGGCTGCCTTTGCTTTTACCGGGTAGGTGTGACGCCAGCCACTGAACGGGACTGTCAAGTGCCAAGCTCAAGAAGAAAGCAACTCCAATGAGGGTCAGTGCATGGACGCTCGAACGTACCATGACAAACGCAAGATAGGTGGCTGCAACGAGTGCAATAAATTTGACGATAGTGTGTGTGGAGATGCTCACTTCAAAATCAGCATCATCTTTTTTGAATAATCGTGCCATGAGCTGTATTATGTCACGCTTTACGGCGTTTTTGCAAAGCAGTTTCGTAGATTCGTTCGATCTTGGGCCCTATCACATCGATGTCAAACTGCGCCACATGAGTATGCTGCCGTTGTGCGAGCGCCCGTCTCGCCGCATCGTCACTGAGCCACCTAGAGAGCAGTGCTGCAAATCCGGCCGTATCACGCGGATCAAATAATTGCGCTCGCTCGGCCACAACCGATGCATATCCCGGATTGTTACCGGCCAACACCGCCCCTCGGCTCGCTGCCATTCCCTCAAGCAAACTGATCCCAAAACTTTCGCCCGCCAAGCTCGGGAAAACTGTGATATCCGCTCGTGCCAAAAATTTCGGTTTTTCAGCCTCGGCGATGAAGCCCGGGAAGGAGACGACATCTGTCAGATTATGATCCCGGGTGAAATGCTGGAGTTTTGGGAGCTGCGGACCTTTGCCGCCTACTATCACTTGGTACGCACCCGAAGCGAGTCCGTGTGTCTGCATGTAGTCGACTGCCTGAAGTAACTCCAAAGCCCCTTTTCTCTCAACCAATCGTCCCATAAAAAGTATGCGTTTGATAGTACGCGGAACAATTTTGCCCTTGCGAGCGCTCGAAAAAGCATCATGATGAAATGGGTTTGCAACCACAGCACTGCTAAACCCGTAGTGCTTGCCGGCAAACTCTTTTGCAGGGTGAGACGTCGCCATCATCGC
This sequence comes from uncultured Candidatus Saccharibacteria bacterium, assembly GCA_964574245.1. Lineage (GTDB taxonomy): Bacteria > Patescibacteriota > Saccharimonadia > Saccharimonadales > UBA4665 > JAGXIT01. The sequence goes on along the minus strand of CAZNLV010000057.1, from coordinate 4,029 downwards.
ATCAAAGCGTTTGGCGGTCGAGGTATTGGTTTTGCCCAAAATGTCGCTGCCCAGTGTGGCGAGCGTACCGTAGGGTAAGATGTGAAAAGTTCCCACTACAGCGGTGTCGTCAGCAGCACACCGGATGATCCGCCCACCCAAAAATGGGCTGTACGGAGTTTGGACATGGAGGACATCCAGCCGGACGTCGTCTAGCAGCGTTCGCAGCCGCTTGAAACTAACAGGGCGCGGTATAGACAGACGATTGCCGTTGAAGCTGACCTGAACATTTTGCGCAAGACTATGGATACCGGACAGATCCGTCCGAGACGTTTCGCCTACCAGATAGTGCACTGTGTGGCCACGCTGCTTCAGCCATTCACCCAAACAAACGACATACTGCTGTATGCCGTCAGTACTATCGAGAGTATCATCAAGTACTATACCAATCTTCATTGTTCTTCTTCCTGCCCTCTGGCGTGTGTGCAGCCACGGTACGAGCATACACATCCATATACATATCTGCGACCTTGCCATACTCATATCGACGTATCGTTTTTTTGGCCCATTTTTTCCAGAGTTCACGTATTCCTTGGTCGGAAATAAGCAATTCGAGACGATGTGCAAATTCCTTGGTATCCCGAGGGTCTACCAGTGACAGCTGCCCGAGCTCTGTCATAACGCTTTCATACCCAGGGTTATTCCCGGCTACCGTCACAAGTCCGCTAGCCATGGCTTCGAGGAGCACGATACCAAAACTCTCTCCGTATAAAGCAGGCGAGCAGAAGACATCAGCACTATGGAGCAGCTCGAGTTTTTCTCTATCGTCTATGTACCCTCGGAAATCGACGTTTTGTAGCCGCAATTCATCCGTCAATTCTTCGAGCTTCTCTCTGTCAACACCGTCGCCGGCAACAATCAGCCGCGATCCTGGTTTTCTCTGCTGGAGAAGCTGAAAAGCAAGAAGCAAATATTTGACACCTTTTCGTTTTTCGAGCCGTCCGACATACAGTATGGTTGGCGGGCGTTTCGGCTGCTCGGTGAGGCCAGACGGACGGCGAAAAGACGCGTAGCGGATGCCGTTTGGGATTATTTCTATCGGTGCATCCGACAGCGAACGCACATACTCTGCCGCCGCGTCAGAAACCGCCGTAAATGCATCGATATGACGGAGAAGCGGTTTGGTGTACGGTATGACAACCTTGGCAAGCGCGCGGCTGGCAATGGTTTCGGGCAGTTTTGCGTGGAACGTTGCAACATGCGCACACTTGCTGCGACTCAAAATCTGACGACTGAGAACCGGTACCCAGGGCTCATGAAAATGAAGCACGTCAAACCGTTCACGCTCTAGCATAGTATCGATCTCGTCGGTCAGTACGCTCGCGCTCAGCTGTGTCGTAGTAGCAAGCGGTGATTTGAAGTCAGTAGAGGTCCCCAAAAATATGACTGGGTGTGATTTGCTGTGATACGGTTCTTTGGGCTGAGGCGTAATGATGATCGCTTCGTGACCGTGCTTTGCATATTCTATTTGCAGGGCTTTAACAACCTCCTGCACGCCACCACCGCGGATAATACTATAAGGACAGACAAGGCCGATTTTCATAACTTACCCTAGTATATACTACTCGCAAACCGAAGTTCATCTTTTATACCTGTTGCGCGTGACGTCCACCTCGTCTACCTTCCACGTACTATACTTCAAGGCCAGCAGACGCCTCTTTATGTGACCTGTGTGCCATCCCAAGAAAGATAACCCGCTATAGATGCCTGCAGGGAGCTTTCTGCTATTTTCTTGAACGCGGCTGCGCCCGCAGCGCCGTACGTAATGATTCGGGGATAAAAGCTGCTGACTCTTGTTTGCTCGCAACCACGCTCGGTGAATGCGCTTTTGCGTCGAGCGGAAAGGGGAGAAAGTCGGTAAAGACAACGCGCATTTGCTGTTCAATGATGGTGTTTTCAAAATAGTTATCGTGCGGGGTGTAGACATGCCAAACGGGAAGCGCGATGTGCTGTGTTGTATTGTCCACCGTGAGAAGTTCGACGGTTGTTCGCATGTAGCTCCGGACATCGTTATTTTGCCAGAGCTTGACTTCCATGTCCATCATATCGTCGTACTTCTTTTTGTTTGTGCCCGCCTGATTAAATTTGTGCTTGGCGTTGCTGGTACGAGCATACGCTGCTCGGATCACACGAGAGGAGAGAAGTGTGTGGCGAAAGAGCACCGGCAGCGGCGGTATTGCCATGAATGCGGCGGTGTAGCGATAAAACGCATACCGAGCAGGAGAAAACTTGAAGTTGTTGCGATGCATAAAACCCATGGCACTGACAAGCACTTCAACTTTGCCGGTAAGCTCGGGGTAACGCTGGAGCATTCTCGTAGCCACTAAAAATCCAAATGAAATGCCGACAATAGACACTTTTTTGTGCCGATAGCGCATTTTGATAAACGATGCCATGTAGTCAGCGTACGTATCAAGTGTCGCCGACCGACCGGCCTTGTAGAGGCTTCCCATACCTCCAAATCCTGGCAAATCAGGCATAGTAACGGCGCCAAAGTCATTAAAATTTTCAGCCAGTCCCCACCAACGCTCAAGCGATGAATGATGTCCATAGATCACGAGTATTTCACGGGCATTTTTGGATTTGGGCGACAAATACAGCATACGTCCTGCCATGCCGTTGATATGAAGCGGCTCAATATGCCGCGCTGCAGCTTTTTCGTTCTTCATTCTTTCCTTACAGATATGATACGACGTGGTGTGCGTAGCAGGCAAGTATAACCTTTCATCGCTACATATGGTGTTGCACGGGCCAAAAACGTACTCACCAACCATGGCATCGTCCCCAATCGCTCTTGCCCATGCAATCATTTTAGATCGTAGGGCCGTACAATCTACTCGTGACATTTAGCTGTAGCGCTCCGAGGATATATCTAGTACAATAGGTACGCGTTCGACACAAGTAGACCCTTGGTACTCGGATTAGGGCAATTTTCTGCTAGTATGAAAGTTGCGGGCACGCCGAAGGTGAGTCGAATCCCATTCGAACCCGCGTACATTTCACGACAGAATGAATTTTTGGGGGTTGGCCAAGTGGTAAGGCACCGGGTTTTGGTCCCGGCATTCAGGGGTTCGAATCCCTTACCCCCAGCCAAATTGAGATTTACGCGCCTACTACCGAAATTGAATTGTCGCAAATCGATTGGCTTTTGGACGTGGACTTGTTTGGCACAGACGAGCATCCGCTCACACCAAATAAAGTAATGGACAATCCTGAGCTAGATAGTGAGCACTACGAAAGAATCAAAAACGCAGACATGTCTTATCCTATAGACCTAGCGGTGAATCCACGCGTTAATAGACCCGTGCCGTTTGATGGCCTGCATAGAATGTGCAAGGCAAAAATCCTTGGTATGGAAAAAATTAAATGCCGAATCATACCAATCGAGAAAGTATAGCTTGACGGAAGCGCTAATCTATGAAAATTATCCGCAGCAGCTCCCCAGATGAAGCCATCCTTGCCTGGCTCCAAGCAGAATTAGCGTCGAAGCGGTTTCAAAATGATTTGCAGAAATCGCTCGATAAGTATGAGTTAAGCAAGCAAATTATTACCAAACCTAACCTTTCGGATAGGTCCGAAAACAACTTACGCCTAAAGGTCTTGAAAGATTATCGAGATTGGTTTGAAGATGATGTATATGCCTACGACTGGAAACTTGTCGAACTTGCGGTGGATGATGTCCAAGCACTTCACTACATTGACTACAGTTACTGGAATGAACTTAGCGATAACACGCACCTTGTGGGAGTTGCGGCTGAAAATGTAAAACGTGGCAAAGTTGTTTTTGATGTAAGTAATGCTCACTTTTTTGATATAGCTAAAGGCATAGAAACTGGAGCACAATTTGCACCGATTGTTGTACTGAAGAGAGAGCAAAGTTTAGAGATTGTCGAAGGACACGCACGGGCAACGAGTTATTTGCTCGCTGATAATGCCACCAAGCCCTTGCAAGCAATAGTGGGTACTTTATGAACCCCGAAACCAAACTAA
>CAZNLV010000056.1:0-5590 GCA_964574245.1 uncultured Candidatus Saccharibacteria bacterium | reverse complement strand
GATTTGGCGAGATTGCGTGGTTTGTCGACGTCTAGGCCCTTTTCGACGGCGATAGAGTATGAGAACAGCTGCATCACAATAGCAACGAGCAGCGGTGAGGTTTGCTCCATGGTTTCCGGTATAGTCATCACATCTGTCGCAAGTTCATGCAACTGCGTATTTCCTTCGGTGCCGATTGCGACAATTTTTCCTTCGCGGGCCCGTATTTCTTCCATATTGCTATACACTTTTTCGAGTAAATCGCTGTTTGGCGCAATGGCAAAACTGGGGAAATCGGGCTCTATCATTGCCAGCGGGCCATGCTTCATTTCTCCTGCGGCGTACCCTTCGGCATGAATATAGCTGATTTCTTTGAGCTTCAGCGCACCCTCCAGTGCACAGGGGAAGCCGTATTTCCGACCAATGAATAAGAAGTCATCGTAATCCTTGTACCGCAGTGCGATCTCTTTAAAAGCATCGGCATGAGCTAAAACGGCCTCAGCTTTCTTCGGCAGGCTATCGAGTTCAGCGAGCAGGGGTCTGTACAACGGGCTTTTTCCATCGCTTAAGTACAGCGCCAGCAAAGTCAGTACGGTCACTTGGGCAACGAACGCCTTGGTGCTGGCTACGGCTTGCTCCGGACCGGCGTGACAGTAGACGCCGGCATCGGTCATGCGGGCAATGGTGCTGCCGACGGCATTGACAACTCCCAGCCGCAGGACTCCGTAGTTTTCAACCTTTTTGAGTGCGGCAATCGTATCTGCCGTTTCACCGGACTGGGATATTGCGAGCAAAGCAGTACTGCGCGAAAACGGTTCGTCGCGGTATTTGAACTCGCTCGCCAGCTGAACTTCCACTGGTATGCCGGCAATTTCTTCAATAAGGTATTCACCAACCAGCCCAGCATAGTACGACGTCCCGCATGCCACAATAACAATGCGGTCGATGTATTTCAGCTGATCGGCGACACTCTCTAGTCCGCCTAATTTCACAATGCCGCTCTCTGGCTTTATACGGCCGAGCGTAGCCGAGCGTATAGTCTGCGGTGCCTCGTGAATCTCTTTGAGCATAAAGTGTGGATAGTTGCCGAGCGATGCGGTGTCGGCATCGTAGTCAAGTGTTTCTGCCGGACGTTCAACCGTTTCGTCTTTTTTGAGGTCGTGAATGGTGTACTCGCCGCCGCGTCGTGCGACCAAATACTCGTAGTCGTTCAAATACACGACTTTTTTGGTGTGGGCCATAAGTGCGGCCGGGTCAGAAGCAAGTATTAGGGCTTTATCTTCGGTGATTCCGAGTACCAGTGGGCTGCCAAGCCGTGCCGCGTATAGTACATCCGGCTCGTGCGTTGTCATTGCGACGAGTCCATACGCGCCGCGCAGCTGATCGAGCATGCGGTGAAATGCTTCTTCGAAAGAATTGGTCTCCCGGGTGTAATAATCAAGTAGGTGGGGTATGACCTCGGTGTCAGTTTCTGTGGTAAATTCGTAGCCTTGCCGCTTCAAGCTCTCTCGGATCTCAGCGTAATTTTCGATAATCCCGTTGTGGACGACGACGATTGAACGGTCGGTGTTGAAGTGCGGATGGGCATTGGCGATCGTGGGTGTGCCGTGAGTCGCCCAGCGGGTGTGACCAATGGCCGTCGCACTCTCTGGCCGTGGATCACCAAGCGCCTCGACGAGGCTTTGTACGCGGCCAGTTTGCTTGGAGATGTGCATGTGGCCGTCCTGCACATATGCGACTCCGGCCGAATCGTATCCGCGGTATTCGAGTGCTTGCAAGCCGCCGAGGACGACAGAAATACCTTTTGTATCGTTGCCGATGTATCCAACAATCCCACACATAATCATCCACTCCTTCTATAGACTACAGATAAAACGCCGGCGCGTGCCGGACGTACTCTACTACTCTGCTGGTTTTGCGACCAAAACACAAGCCGTTTCGGCTGCAATTATTTGACACCATGAAAATCTTAGCGGTGCTTTGTCAAGTCGCGGAGGATGTGTTGTTTCATGCTGGTGCGAAATTTTTCTGCCGAAAACTTCTGTGCGTATGCTTGGATGGCGGCACTGCTGTATTTTGCGCTGTTAAAAGAGCGCATGGCACGGGCGAGCGATTTGGCAGTTTGTTCGTCAAAAAAGTCTCCAGTGACCCCGGGTTTGATAAAATCCAGTGCCCCTCCGCCCCTGTAAGCTAGGACCGGGATGCCGGCCGCCATCGCTTCTACGGCCGAGATGCCGAAATCTTCTCGACCCGGAAAAACGAGACAGCCAGTGCTACTGAATTCATCAGCTAGTACCTCGTCTGTCACCCTGCCGAGAAATGTCACGCTTTTCCCGGCGAGGTGCCTGAGCCGAGCATGATCTGGCCCATCACCGATGACGGTCAGAGAAAGACCGAGCTTTGTCGCGGCGACAACGGCGAGATCAAACCGTTTGTAGGGGACTTGGCGGCCTGCAATCAGGAAATCGTTCTGTTTCTTTTTTGAAGGTTTTTTTTGAAAACGAGCGACATGTACCGGCGGAAACACCACGCTACTTTCACGTCCGTAGTATTTTTGTATCTCGTGTTGTATGTGGGTGGAATTGGCGATGATGTAGTCAGGTCTTTGCGCCGCTTTGTAATCCCAGCGTCTCAGCGGTTTTACCAGTAGCCAGAGACCAAACCGGGCGAGCGGATTGAAAAGTCCGAATCCCGGGTGTCGCATGTACTCGTCGTAGCGGCTCCAGTAGTAGTGTGTCGGTGCGTGGCAGTAGTTGATGTGGAGCGTTTTTTTGGGCACTCGTATTCCTTTGGCTTCGGCGCCGGAGCTGCTGATGACGAGATCATAATCCCGCAGCTTCAGCCGGGTAAACCACCAGATCCGGGCGAACGGCAAAAATTTACGCATCGGTCCAAAATATTGGAGCCAGCCGGTGACGACTTTGTTGTCGAGCCGTTTTCGCCACTCCTTCGTTGCATAGGAAGTGTAAATGGGAGCGTTCGGGAACATGACATGGAGCTGTTCGACTACAAGCTCAGCGCCACCGCCAATGAGCCAGTCGTGGACGATGGCCACCTTGAGGGGCTTGGCGCTTCGGGTTGCGGGCTTGGAGGGCTTCATCAAGAGTACCGTGAGCCTCGCCGAAACAAGCGTTCTAGTACTACTCGTATGGTTTTGAGTATGATGACGATATCGAGCCAGAAACTCCAGTTCTGTACGTAGTACAGGTCTAGTTTACGGCGTTCTTCAAAGCTCATCGCGTGTCGGCCAGTTACGAGCGCTAGGCCCGTCAGGCCCGATTTGACGCTCAGTATGAGATTCTTTTTGTCGTAGCGTTCTATCTCCTCGACGTCGAGGGCTCGTGGTCCCACGAGGCTGATGTCGCCGCGTACGACATTCCACAGCTGGGGTAATTCGTCGAGGCTGCTAGCTCGCAACAATCTGCCTGCTGGGCTTACGCGTGGATCGCGGTCGAGCTGATCGCCCCCTGCGCGGTACTGCGCGATCAGTTGAGGCCGACCCATTTTTTTAAAACCCTGCTCTGGCGTCAGGCCGTTGTAGGCTTGTTTCATGGTGCGAAATTTGTAGACTTTCACCTCATTTCCAAACCGACTCATACGCGTTGCCTTATAGAATATCGGCCCTTTCGGATCGGTCAGCTTGATCAGGAGCGCCGAAAGTATCCAGAGCGGTAAACTCGAGAGCAGCAGTGCTGCGCCCAGAAAAACGTCAGTCAGGCGCTTCAGTATCCTCCCCCAACCAAACAGGGCTGTATGGTGGACTTGTATGACCGGCAAAGAATTACGGAAGAGATCGACATCGATATTGCCGACAAAAAGCTCACTGTTCCCTGGGACAAATCGGTAGCTCACATGGTGCTCCTGTGCGTAGGTGAGGATTTCAGCGTTTCGGGTTTCGTTTGGATACAGTTCGGTTTGGATGATGCCGTGCAGGTCCTCAGGCTCCGCCTTGATAAATGTCTCAAAATTGGGGTAATGATGCATCGTCACCGGCAGGGTCTTTCTATAGCCCACCACCCCAACGACTCGGTAGCCGGTGATACGGGGGTTATCGAGCGAACTGACGAGTTCTTTGGTTATCGGCGTATTGCCGATAACCACGATATTTGTGAGGCCAACACCGTAGTTAAACATCACTGTCCGGCCGAGCCGGGCAAGATTGCGGAAACAGAGCAGCAGCAAAAACGCGAGGAAAAACCCGTATACCGGCACTAGCTTTGCCGGGAAAATCGTCTGCAAGCTCATGTAGTCCCAAAACACCATGGTCAGCACACCGATAAAAGAGCCCACCAGTAGCCGGCCGGCTTCCACAAAGCGTCGTTCGTAGATGTTGGCGTTATACAGCCCGAGTAAGCCAAAGATGAAAATCCAAACTGGCAAAAGCGATGCGACGATCAGCGCATAACTGCCGCCCGCAATTGGATGCGCTACGTCAGTCGTACTTGCCGCTCTGATGATGAACGCCACGACGAAACTGAGTAAGACTGCCAAAATATCGCTCACCACCAAAAAAAAATTGTAGACAAGCGACGCGTTACTTTTCATTGCTATACTAAATTGTAGCACTTATGAGCGGCAATAGAGTCAAGAGTCAAGAGTTAAGAGTCAAGAACGATACGGCGCTCGGCGGTAGGTCCTTTCGCGGTGAGAAGGTATGGGTGGTATTAGTGGCCTGTGTCTTGGTCGTCGTGCCATTCCATGCTTTTTTAACAGTATGGGCTTCAACGGTGCTAGGGCATTACACGCTACTCAGGCTTTGGCCCGAATGCGGCATGTTGTTGTTGAGTATGTGGTTTTTTGCCAGTCGCCAGTTTGCACGTGTTTGGCAGGATCTCAACAAATTTCACTTGGGATGGCCCATTCTTCTCTATCTAGTCCTTGCTATTTTGTATTTTGGGGCTGCAGTAGTCCACGCGAAGGTTGGGCTGCAGGCAGCAGGTTACGGGCTGCTTTTGGCTACTCGTCCGGTTGTGTGGTTCGTGCTGGTGTACACGGTCGCATCTCGAAGTGTATGGCTCAAGCAGCATTGGCAATCGCTTATTTTAATTCCCCTGATGCTCGTAGTGCTCTTTGCGCTGCTGCAATTTTTTGTTTTACCGGCCGATTTCTTAAAACATTTTGGATATATAAAAGATGTTACTATTGCGCCGGCCCAGACCATTAACCAAGACACATCCACCAGGCGTGCGCAGTCATTTTTGCGCGGCCCAAATCCACTCGGCGCCTATCTGGTGCTGGGAATCGGTCTCGCTTATCTTGTTTTTAGAACATACAAGGCTGCCAGTCTGCTCATACTCGCTGCGCTCGGCGCGCTTTTTGTGAGTTTTTCCAGAAGCGCGTGGCTTGGCCTGATTGTAGCCGTTGTCGCCGGGGTTGGTACACGGTATGGTTTCACTGTAGCTCGAAAACAGGTCTTTGCGGCACTTTTTGCTTTCCTTGCTCTGCTCTTAGTACTAGCAGGCCTTCTTCAGCACAATGAGGGCGCCAAAAACGCTCTTCTGCATGTTAACGACCAATCAACGGCCGCGCAAACATCCAACGAAGACAGGCTATCGGCTCTTAAAACAGGGCTCCGGGAAGTGGCGCACGAGCCGCTTGGCCGTGCCCTCGG
>CAZNLV010000055.1:0-5626 GCA_964574245.1 uncultured Candidatus Saccharibacteria bacterium | reverse complement strand
CTACTGCTCTTTGACTAGAATTATCCATAGTTCCAAGTTCTGAATCTAACTCATTAAATTGTAGCAATGAGTCATTCGCTAAATTGCCAGCATCATCAAGATACGTTACAAAGTCTTCCTGAAATGCACTTACTGCCCGAAGACCACCCAACTCCTGTTTGTCGGCAGCATGCATGCTATACGCTTTATTAGCAATTGAAAGTGCTCGTATATATTTACTCTCTCCGAGCGATGCAGCTGCCGCACTAACAAGCTGGTCTATTTGATCGACATTGGGCAACCCTTCTGGGTTTCGAGCGCAGCATAGTTCAAGATTTTCAAACGCATCTATAGTAATGAGCTCTTTGAGATCTTGTGCATGACCTGACTCATCATGCGCAGCAGATACATCCAGTTGTTCGCTCAGGTAGTGGGCAATCTCAAGCGTTCTTCCCATGCCGTAAGGAGTATACGCAATATAATCATAATTGGGTGGTGAAAAAGAGCCCGAGACAAAGTGGGGGGCACTAAGTCCATTCTTCTCTGAAAATGCAGATGCCCGCTCATCGTGACCATTCTTTAAATACGCATTTGAAAGATTATATAAAATAGTCCTGCGCTGCTCTTCAGTCGGAGCCGCTCCGAGCAATGAGTCCGCAATTACAGTAAAATCGCCGATATCTCTTGACATGCTTTTTGCAAGTTCTTCATTAAATGGAACTGTGTCTATGCCCTGTTCATGCAAAATCGTTCGAGCGTATTCAATATCCGGCGCTTTTTTAGCTTCTCCTGACACCACAGCTTCATGCTCAAAATCGCTGCCGAGTTGGTTTAACTGTTCTGTCATTACTGAAATCGAATCCTCACTACCCCGTTTACGATACGTTTTCACAATGCATATATTTCTCGCAAGTGATTGAGCAACGGTTGCCGGGCCTACGACTATCTGGTCTCTAAAACATTCACGAAGAGGCCCCATTTTTCTTAAGTTTAGCCGACCATCCTTATGCAGTCGACGAGCCAATCCAATCACTTTTTTTTCATCAGCAATGGCTACTTTTTCGAGTGGCTCTCCAGCAATTAAGCGCTTATCGACAATTGAAGATGCGGTATCTATTGCTGCCATAATTGCCTCGTATTCGGCTTTTTTAACTTGCTTCAGAAAAGGAACTACTAGCCCCCGGTCTTCTGCGGTTGCAGTAATTCGATTAACGCCGGCTACCGCCCTTTCCACCTTCTCGCCAGTAGCCACAGCACTGTCTCCGCCTAGGCCGCGAGAAATCTCTTTTAGATCTTTTATTTGATGATATGTTTTTGTCCCAAAACGAGCACCTTTTACCTTTTCCGCTGGAGAAGATAGTCCTAAATTTGTGGTCGCATACGTTGCAGAAGGCTCGTCAGTTTTTTCCCAAGAGAACGAGTCACTTTTTTTGAGCGAAATTTTTTCACGGCTATGTATGGCATCGATAATCGATACTACACCACTTAATTGTTTATCGAGTAATGCGGCACTCTCTTTCGATGCCCTATTTTCTTCCCGTGGATTATTTTCGACATCACCCCAAGTCCCTTTGCGCCCCTCTGTCATTCCTGTCCAGCGGGGGCGGATATGTTTTTGAGGCGAAGGGATCCCGGCTTCTTCAAGAGCAAAGCGGCCTTCGTCTACCACAGTCTCTACAAGAGCCTGAACGCCTTCAGGTCTTGAGGGAAAGCCCGGATCTACCGCAGCAGCTTCTGCTTTATCTGCCTCTTCGTGCACAGGATTCAGTGTCTTCCGAAACTCCGCCAGCTCCCCAAGATTATGCCCCTCAATCGTCTCGGCTGTCCGAGCAGCAGGGGCTTCAATGTAATTCGCAAATGGCTCGTTTACTGGTTCGCTTAAAAAAGGGTCGCCTGGCGCAAGCTGGAACTCACCAGGTAACGGGACCTGCTCGCCGACTTGTCGCGACTGCGTGGGTGTTTCGGGGTTTATCATGTTTTTGAGCTTATTGTTTTTTGTTTGGGATTAACGCTTCTAGTATATTCCTCGCTATGCCATAACTCAAGGGAAAACAGAGCGTGAGAGCATGAGAGCCCCGACAAAGCATGGATATATCTGGGCACTGTTTGCAAGCACACCAGTCAGCTCCAAGTCATTACCCGACAATTCACGTACTGTCACGCTCACCTGTGCGGAGTTATCCAGTACAATCTGCGCAGCTTGATCCACGGGTGCAATACCCAAGTTCCCCCACACCGAAGCCCAGTTTCCAAGATCGAGAGTTACTGCTGCCACGCGCATCGCCAGCGTTGCCCGCTGTATCGTCTCTGGGTCAAACTTTCTCAGAGTCATCTGGGGCATCTTGGCATCAAGATCGTAACCGCGCTCTGCCCTACTCATTCCAGGCAGACGATTGCGCACTGCCAGATCGCTTATTTCACCAAGTCCCGCTGCGAGCACGTAGTCACTGACGAGTGTACAAATCTGCTTCCGAGAACTTTTCCTATCCGTCTGTCCTGTAGACGCAACTGCGAGCTCCTCCCAATCAAACGAAGCACACTGCTCAGGAAAAGACAGCCCGCCCAGCTTTGCCTGGAGGAGGTTCGAACCCGAGTGATGAGTTTCTGCTGCGTTTTTGGGCATATTAATTTCGTATCTATTGGTATCTATCTATTGTATGCTGAACTGTACTATACAACTCGTTGAGGAGGTAAAACTGTGATTATTAACACGAAACGGAGCATTCAGACACTTTTGATGGGCGTAACGACAGCAGTCGTAGTAATCGCGACAGTCACGGTGGGCACAGCGCAAGCAGATACAACCTATAAGTTTGTTTCGATGCCGGACTACTGGAATGCCGACGTAGGAGATGTTTCAGGGTCGCCCTTTTACTCCGCGGGTATGCCAAATTCTATCAATGCCTCATACCAAGCAACCGATGACTATATCTTAAGTACCGCCCGGGCAGAGGGCGCAACCGATATGCTCGTTGCAGGAGATTTCGTAGAAGGTCACTGGGGGATCGACACTGACAAAACCGGTGTATTTGGCCCAGTAACAACAACTGCTCAGAAAAGAGCAGCCGTCAAGTTGGCTGGTGACACCTACTATCCGCAAGTTATGGACCGCTTCACACGAAACGGTTTTACTCTCTACCCTGCTCTTGGCGATCATGAAATCGGTGACAATGACTGGAACGTCAGCAAAGGCGGCATGGAAGCCTTTAAATACAACAATCTTAGCCTTTATAAGCAAACCTACAGCCGTCACATGATGCAGACTAGCCCAGGGGTCTTTCGGTTTCCTGCACGTCCTGCCGGACAGGCTACTGGTACAGCATATGCAGTTAGGCTCAACCCCGATGTCCAACTAATCTCACTCGATGTGTTTCGTAAAACTACGACAGGAGTAGTTGCCGAAGTTGACGCTACACAACTCGCTTGGGTAGAAAAAATCTCATAAAAGCCAATACGGACGGTGTTAAATGGATCATTGTGCAAGGACACACGCCGATCGCTTCACCAGTACGCAAATTTTACTCCTCAGGCATGATCTACAAGGGCGGCACGAACTCTGCTCTCTGGGCACTTATGAAAAAATATAAAGTCGATGTCTACCTGGCAGGTGAAGTACATGATGTCACTGGCCATTACGTCGACGGAATCGCTCAGATAAGTCACGGTGGACTTGCATATAGGGGTAACGCCAACTACATGGTGGGTGAAATCGTTGGCGACACACTGACTTTTACCTCAAAACAGTTTACTGGCACAGCTGATTGGGACACAGCACGAATGTGGCAAACCGATATGACCAAATCAAAACCCGTATCTATTACCTATACCAACCCCCCCCGTCGTTGCCGGAGAGATGCAGATAACGAGCAACAATACGCTCATCAGCCGCAGCGGCAACCTTTCAGTCTATCCGTAGCTATAAGACACAGTGATTGACACGTTCCTAACAGAGGTGATATAATCAACCTTAACTGCCTGGGATATGTGGGCTGCACTTTCGCTCGGTGCTACCCCACCGCCACGCATACGACAAATCAACCTTTAAGAGCATGAGGACCTACAAATGAAAAAAGATCTCCACCCGAAAGACTACCGTTTGGTTGTGTTTCAAGACCTAAACAACAACGAAACCTACCTAACAAAATCAACTGTCAAAACCGACGAGACAATCAAGCTAGATGGCACTGAGTACCCTCTCGTCAAAGTCCACATTACTGGCTCTAGCCACCCTTTCTTTACTGGTGAAGAGCGTGTGCTTGACATCGAAGGCCGCGTCGACAAATTTAAGGCTCGCGCTGAAGCAGCCGCCAAGGCAAAAGAAGCGCGCATGGCCGCTGCTAAAAAATCTAGCGCCCGCGCCGCAGCAAAATCTGCCAAAGCCGACGAGAAAAAAGACGAAAAGTAGCTACGTAGTACTAAAAACCGCTTGAGATGTTACTCTCGGGCGGTTTTGTTTATACTAGGAGATACGTATGGAAGCCAAAGAACAAGCGCTTAGATCTGAACTCACTGATCTGCAGGCCAAACTGCAGGACCCTTCTGTTTACTCAGATCCCTCGTACCCAAAGCTCGCAAAGCGTCAGGCTTACCTTGATTCGGTTATCACCCTTTTCGACGAGAGAAAAAAGCTGCAGCAAGCATATAAAGAAGCTAGCGAGATTCTCAATTCAGACGACGTAGATCTAAGCGCGCTTGCACAAGAGGAATTGGGATCTGCTGAAACAGCCCTAGTTATCAATGAGACAAGGCTCTCTGAAGCCCTGACACCGAAGGATCCTAACGACGAGAAGGATGTTATCGTCGAAATACGCGCTGGTGCGGGGGGTGACGAAGCGTCGCTTTTTGCGTCGGAGCTGTACCGCATGTATGTGCGGTGGGGTGAAATAAAGGGCTTCAAAACAGAGCTGGTGAGCGAGAGTCCGAGTGAAGTCGGCGGGTTTAAAGAAGTTATTTTCGCCATGCGGGGCGACGATATGTACAAGCACATGAAATTTGAGGCCGGTGTGCACCGCGTGCAACGCGTGCCTGCCACCGAAAGCCAGGGCCGCATACATACCTCGACCGTCACTGTGGCGGTGCTGCCCGAAGCCGAAGAAACCGATGTCGAAATCAACCAAAACGACCTGCGTATAGACGTCTACCGCAGCGGCGGCCACGGCGGCCAGAGCGTCAACACCACCGACTCGGCCGTACGCATCACTCACCTACCTACCGGCCTCGTCGTAATCCAACAAGACGAGAAGTCTCAGATAAAAAACAAAGCCAAAGCCCTCGGCGTACTGCGCAGTCGCCTGCTGCAGATGAAAATCGACGAAGAAACCAAGCTGCTCAGCGACGCCCGCAAAAAACTGATCGGCTCTGGGGACCGCAGCGAAAAAATCCGCACCTACAACTTCCCACAAGACCGCATCACCGACCACCGTATTGGCTATTCGCGCAGCAACATCCCCGCCGCCCTCAGCGGCGATATAGACGATCTGATAGAAAAACTCGCCGACTACGAACGCTCCCTCATCAACAACGAGAGCTAACCCTCTCTTTTGCAAAAATCTGAAATTTGACAGATATAAAGGGTAGGCCTTATATAAATTCCACCCCTTCAGGCGCTTCGGGCTACTGCTCAAGGACAGTCCTTGAGCAAAGATCA
>CAZNLV010000054.1:0-5628 GCA_964574245.1 uncultured Candidatus Saccharibacteria bacterium | reverse complement strand
AGCGCACGACGGAACATTCATGGCGGGATTTGGAGCGACTGCCACAGGAGCGCACATCCTAGATAGTCACCGAAAAAAATGGGGACATAGCATGGCTCCTATACGCAGTGCCAGAGAGTTTCTGTCAGCCGCGCGGGCTTCGAGAGAAATCGCTGCAGGTCGTATGACACTTACTGTTAGTCGAGTTGATGCACAGGGCGACAAATCAAATATGATATCTTTGGATGTTTCTCACGCCAGCCGCGCGGCAAAATATCTCGAGAACCCCGGCTTTTCGCAGACTAAAGAACGGGCGCACGTATTCGCGCTACAGTCACCTCGGCAACTTCCTGATTTCACTCGTGATATTCAAACCGGCAGATATGCTGGTGATGTACTTGAGGCCCCGAATACCCTCCGGTATCGCATCCAAGAGCCTACGTTTGGCCACATTGATGGCACGCCCTTTCCGGTACCGGCTGGCAGCTTGGTTACTCTCGGATTTTCGGGACTCAGATATCGCTTGCTCACTTCTGGAGCTATACCGAAACGATCAACCTCAAGCTATCACCCACGAGTGGTGACAACTCACGTATTTACACGATTGATCTCTCGAAACATACCGTAAACTCCTGGTTTGTTTCAGACCATATGGTGTACTATACCCATCACGATGACGCATAAGAGACGGTGGTTGATGGTGTTTGCTGTAGGGTTTATTCTCTTTGCCGGAGTGGCTTGGTGGCGGGGATGGATCAAGCCCGTTAGCTCAGCGCATTTTATGCACCTTGAGCCAGGATCGTACGCTATAAAGCAGTTTGTTGACGGTGATACGGTGCTCATCAGCATGAGCGGCACGGACGAGGAGGTGCGCTTCATCGGCATCGATACTCCCGAGACACACAAGCCCGACACACCGGTGCAGTGCTATGGCCCGGCAGCAGCTGCCTACACCAGGAACCGTATAGGCTCGGGGCGCATCCGGCTTGTGTCTGACGCGCTCACCACCAACCGTGACCGCTACGACCGCTTGCTTCGCTACGTCTATCTCGAGGACGGCACAAACCTCAACCTCGAGCTGGTCCAGAAAGGCTACGCCTTTGCCTACGCTTTTCCGTTTGCCAAAAGCCGCGATTTTAACGCCGCGATGGAACGGGCACAAAAAGCCAAAGCTGGCATATGGAGCACCTGCGCTCCTTTCCAAGACAGCGTCACCGGTCAGTGGCACACGCCGCCCCAGTAGTCCGTCCCAGTAGAAAACAAGCTCTACAGCATAGGATCATGTGCTTTCAGCGACCGATTTTGTTTCGAAATAACTCTACCATAACTAATCCGTACGAGGCGCAGTACAGCCCAAGAGCACCAACCAGCCAGCACAGTGGCCATGTCCAGATGCCGTGACGCCGCAGTGTCTCCGGCCACATTTGCAGGTACGCCCACAGATCACCGCGGTCACCGAGCACCCTGCGCATCGTCGCACCGACAGGTACTGCCGTGTCCCGGTATAGCGGAACGCCTAGACGGTGCAGATGAATGGAAAGGTCGAGGTCCTCGTGGATGTCGTTTGTATGACATACTTCCGCGGCGACCAAACGCCACACTCCTGCAGGTAGCGCCATATTGCTGCCCCACAATGCCGCGTGTCCAGTCAGAACCTTGTTCATCTTGAAGACCATCCAGTTGTACACGCTGCTCACGAGCCTAGGCACTGGCACATTTGTAAACACGGCATCTCCTGTCCAAGCGAACCCATGGTGCGCTTTGTCGCTGTAAAACTGCTCGATATGTTGCGCCCAACCCTGCGGCACGACACTATCGGCATCGATACGGGCGATGATGTCACCCCTGGCAGCACTAAACCCCGTGTCCCGGGCGTACACTCGGCCGCGTGTCGTCTGGGACAGCACAGTAACAGAGGGGAATTTCACCGCGACGAGTGCCGTGTCGTCATGAGAATCATTGTCGACGACAATTATTTCATCGACCGGCCGTGTTTGCCGGGCAAGGGAGGCAAGACAACGGGGAAGATTGTCCGCCTCATTGCGGGCCGGTATTACGACGCTAATTTTCATACTCACGTATAATGTTAGCATGACGGACCGGCCGCTCGCTCACTTGGACAAAACAGCTCACAAAACAAACGGCAGTTTAAGGCCGCGCAACCATGCTGTGCCGCTCCCACCCGGGCCAAAAACACGCTCCATAGGCGATGGTGAACCCCTAGAAACACTGGAGAAATCTCCAGTATCCATGCGACTCAAAGCGTACCTGAAAAAATGCAAGAAACGGGATAAGACATCGTACATCACCCGCTTTTTGGCTGCTCTGGCGGCTGTCTTCGTCGTGTGTACGTCGTGTAGTTATGCCGTCGCCCTGTGGTATCAGCACAAACAAACTGGCAAACAGTACCAGTTTGGCGTCACTTTTATCCCCAGTTATGCCAACTATTTGGGCGTGGAGCCGCATGAAACGCTGCGGGCGCTGCTCGGGATCGGCGTACGGCAGTTTCGCCTCGTGAGCTATTGGGACAGTATTGAGACTTCGCCGGGTACGTACGATTTTGCTGAGCTCGACTGGCAATTCCGCGAGATCGAACAGGCTGGGGGCACGATTAGCCTAGCGGTAGGGCTCAGGCAGCCGCGCTGGCCAGAATGTCACGCACCGTCATTTTATGACACCAAGCAACCACGGGAAAAATGGGAGCGGCAGCTGCTGCATTTTATGGCCGAAGTAGTACACCGCTACAAAGATTCTGCTTCGCTCACAAGCTACCAGCTGGAAAATGAATTTTTTAATCATTTTGGCGAGTGCTACAACTTTGACCGGGCGCGGTTGCAAGACGAGCTCACCCTGCTCCACGAGGGCGACCCGAAACACCCGGTTATCATCAGCCGCAGCAATAACTACGCCGGCTATGCTCTCCGCGGTCCATTGGGAGACATCAATGGCATATCGGTGTACCGCCGAGTCTGGAATACCGTGGGGCCACGTGTGTACCTGAGCTATCCATTCCCGAGCTGGCACTATGCATCGCTCGCTGGGGTGCAAAAGCTACTAAAAGGTCAGGAGAGTGTCATACACGAGCTGCAAATGGAACCGTGGCCGCCGGACGGTAAAAACATCCGTGACATTGACATTGCCGAGCAAAACAAATCGTTTGACGCGGCTCGTTACCGTAGTACGCTCGTTTTTGCCATGCAGACGGGTATACGACATATTGATCTATGGGGGGCTGAGTACTGGTACTACCGCTGGAAAGTTCTGGGTGATGACAGTGTGTGGCAGGAAGCGCTACAAACGTTTGGAGCTAACGACGGACGCACGGTTGTTTCAGCAAAAACGCTCTGGCCTAGTGGCGGTAAAACCGTGAATACAACTTGCGAGGGGCGCTCAATGCTATGTATGTCATTACTAAACTCTCAAGCGGCTGCTTCGAGTCGGGTGATGCGCACATCGTGCGCGTCGATTTCTTCTTGCAGCACATCAGTCGAGATAGATAGCGCCTCACCGACCGATCTTGTGAGATCGGCGAGCTCCTGACGAACTGGTGCTAGCTCATCCTAGACAATCGTACGGACTTCTTCCTTCACGACGGTGCGGACCTCGGTGTCAACAGCATAGTTCACTTCATTCCGTATGGTGGTAGCCATAAAATCTTTGAGATCTTGCACTTGGTCATCTGTCATAGTGCTAGCACTATAGTCTCTTTTGGGTAAAAAATCTGTTATAATAATTGCAATGATTGACCCTGACAGGTACGGCGTGAGCTTCAGCATCAAACAGTGCCGCAACTTTGGACTAGACCCTGAGAAAACACTGCGCTGGCTGCTGCGCATGGGTTGGCGGCGGTTTCGACTCATGAGCTACTGGAACGAGCACGAGAAAGAGCAAGGAAAGTTCGATTTTAGCGCATTGGACTGGCAGATGAAAATGATCGAAAACGCCGGCGGTACCGTGACGCTCTGCCTCGGAGTCAAACAACCCCGCTGGCCGGAGTATCACTGGCCGGCGTGGACGCTCACGCTCGATGAGCCAGAGAAAACGACGGCGCTGCTGGGCTACGTGGCCGCAACGCTCCAATGGTACCGAAAAGCCGATTTCGTGCAAGGGTATCAGCTCGAAAACGAAGCATTACTGAGAGGTTTTGGCGAGGGAATCGACATCAACCTCAAACGCCTCAGAGCTGAATATCGGCTCGTAGCAGAGCTCGACGACAAGCCTGTCTATATGAGCACCAGCAACGGTTGGGGCATACCGCTCAGGCGACCGCACCCGCGCGGCGGCGTCGGGTTTAGCATATACACGACCATGTTTGCCCGCGGCGCCTACCGCAAAACGATCCAAAAACCTTGGCTGCACCGGGTACGACGATTTATCATCGAAAAAATCATCGGCAAGCCGGTTTTTATCCATGAGCTGCAACTAGAGCCGTGGGGCGACAAAGCCATATGGGAAATGACGCCGGAGCAGCAAGCTCTTTCGATGAGCCTAGAGCGCATCCGCTTCAATATCGATTTTGCCCAGCGCGTCGGTGCCTACCCCATAGACTTATGGGGCGCCGAATGGTGGTACTGGCGCTGGCGAGACGGGGACAAGACCGTATGGCAGCAGGTCAAGCAGGCGATTGAGGATTAGTAGTACTAGTTACAGCATTTTGCATCTTGTACTCTGGCTTGTTTTTTTATAAAATACTGCTTATTGTTATGAGTACAAAAATATGAAAAAATTGTGGTTTTTTGTAGGAATAGCAGCAAGCTTTTGGGGGATAGCTGCCTTTTGCACACAAACCGCTTTCGCAGCTCAGATTAGCCGTGTTGTGACAAATACCAATGATAGTGGTGCTGGCAGTCTTCGCCAAGCGGTTCTTGACGCCAATGCTAACTCGACGACCTCCGCTGCGCCTCATCAGATTACTTTCAACATTCCTGGAGCTGGCGTCCAGACGATTACTCTCGCCACAACACTTCCATCAATAACACAACCGACGTTTATAGATGGTACGACACAACCTGGGTCGGCCTGTGGCACACTGGTGCCATCACTTGGCGCATCGAGTAACACGCCGCACAGCCTACAAATTGCAATCAACAGCTCGGCGATCAATATGAGCGGAGTGACGATAAGTACGCTGTCCTTTACCGCTACAGCTGCGAGCTCGACTGTCCGAGGGCTTAGTATGTACGGGGCTGTTGGTACGCGAGGCAATCTCATATATACGTCTGCTCCAAGCACGACAATCGACTGTAGCTACATGGGGTTGCTACCCGATGGTACCGCACCGGCGACCAATCCACAGCGGATAGTGACATTTTCTGGCGCGAATGCTGATAATGGCAGCGTGTTGAATAGTGTTGTCTCGGCCTTTGGTGTTAATACAGGGACAAACATATCAGTGGCCGGTACGGCATCTGATGCCGTAAGCATGGCGTCGGGTATGATTGTGCGGGGGAATTTGATTGGTACTGATCCAACTGGTACTCAGCCGAGAAGCTTGGCGAATGGTAATGGCGTCTTTAGTACCTTTAGCGACGCAATGCTCATTGAAAATAATGTCTTGTCTGGTTTCTCGTCGTCTGGTGTGGCTGGCAAAGACTCTACAAATATGAACATTCGTGCCAATATTATCGGCGCATCACTCAGCGGCACACA
>CAZNLV010000053.1:0-5648 GCA_964574245.1 uncultured Candidatus Saccharibacteria bacterium | reverse complement strand
TCCTAAACCACATTATCTCCTACCCTGATCCCAATGTCATGGAGTGCCGCAAACTGGAGCGCGTCCCGCTCGAAATGGTGGTCCGCGGTTATATCACAGGCGTGACCAACACGTCGCTCTGGCACACATACTCGGAAGGCCAGCGAGACTACGGTACATTTACCCTGCCGGAGGGGCTACACAAAAACGACAAACTGCCCGAGCCGGTACTGACCCCGACCACAAAATTTGAGAAACACGACCGTAATCTCACCCCGGATGAGGCGGTGACCGAAGGGCTGCTGCACCCGGACACATGGGATACAGTCAGCCGGATTGCACTCGAATTGTTTACTTTTGGTCAGAAAAAGGCCGCCGAAAAAGGTCTATTGCTCGTCGATACCAAATACGAGTTTGGCGTCGATGCAGATGGCCGGATCGTGCTGATAGACGAAATTCATACGCAGGACTCATCGCGGTACTGGCTGGGCGAGACATACGCTGCCTGCATTGCTGCGGGAGAAGAGCCGGATAATTACGACAAAGAGTTTTTGCGGCTCTGGTACAAAGAGCGCTTTGACCCCTACACTGAAGGCAGCGCTCCCCCGACTGTCCCCGACGATATCATCGCCGAACTTGAGCGCCGCTACCAATTTGTCTACGAAAGTTTGAGCGGTGAGAAGTTTGCGCCGAGCGAGGACGGCGATATTGCTCGGCGTATTGAAACGAACCTTACAAAAAGACTACAGGAGCGGCAATGAGTACACAGTTTTTTCACTCTCTCTTATCACCTAGCGTCATCCTGAATCGAGGTGGTAGTGTCGCTCTGAACCATTTGCTGAACTTTGTTTCAGTATCGTTTCAGGATCTCTTTGCTGCTACCACCGGCTCCCACCCCCGTGTCATCCTGAATTTATTTCAGGGTTTCCTTCATCTACCCTCAGACTTGGTTTTCACGAGATTCCGGATCAAGTCCGGAATGACGGGCGTAGGAGCCTCAGCATGAGCTTGCAGCCGCTTGACCTACCCGAACCAACTGGGAACAGCCAGTTTTCGGGTATTGATCCGCTCGATGGCCGCTACTACGACCCAGAAATTTCGCGGTATCTCTCCGAGCGTACGCGCATCCTCACGCAGGCACATGTGGAGGCGGCGCTGGCGTACGGTCTCGCAGAGTTTGGCCTATGCAGCCGAGAGATTGCCGAGCAGATCGACGCAGCTAGCCGCGTGATCCATGTAGAAGACGTCGCCGAGGAGGAAAAAACCACCCGCCACGACGTCAAAGCCATCGTAAACACCATCAAAGCCCAGCTCCCTGACGAGGCAAAACCGTACGTGCATTTTGGCGCGACTTCGTACGACATCGTCTCGACCGCGATGAGTCTGCAGCTGCGACGAGCAACGGCCGAACTGGTGCTCCCCCGTCTCGATTCTCTGATCAGTACGCTCGCAGAGCTCGCAGAACGCTACGCCGAGACGGTGCAGATTGGCCGGACCCACGGCCAGCACGCCGTACCGATCACCTTTGGCTACATGCTCGCGACATACGTGCAGCGGCTCGGTGAGAGCAGTCGCTCACTGGAAGTGCTCAGCGGCAAGCTGAAGGGTAAGTTCTCTGGCGCGGTCGGTACGTACAATGCGATTTCGGTGTTTGTCGATGATCCGCTTGCCTTTGAAAAAACCGTGCTTGGTTACGTGGGGCTAGAGCCTGCCCCGGCTGCGACGCAAATTGTCCCGGCTGAGGGGTATATACGGCTGCTCGATGAGCTGGCAATCACTGCCGGTGTCATGGCAAACTTGTCGCACGATATGCGCAACCTGCAGCGGACGGAAATCGGCGAAGTCCGCGAAAAGTTCGAAGAAGGCCAGACAGGCAGTAGTACCATGGCGCACAAACGAAACCCGTGGAATTTTGAAAACATCATCGGCATGTGGAAGCAAGTAACGGCGCAGGTCGTCAACGCCAATCTCAACATCTCGAGCGAGCACCAGCGTGACCTCACAGATTCGTCGTCGGCTCGGTTTTATACGATGTCTTTCGCACTCGTGGCCGCGATGGCCAAGCGGCTGGACAGCGTTATGGGCAAGATCGAGGTCGACGAGGAGGCCATGCAGCGCAATCTGCACCTAACCCGCGGCGCCATTGCTGCCGAGCCGCTCTACTTACTACTCGAAAAGTACGGGCATACGACTGCCCACGAAGTCTCCAAAGCACTCGCCCACGAGGCAATGGAACGAAACATCTCTCTGTACGAGGTGGCATCCCGGGCGGAATCCATCGTTGACTACTGGGCCAAATTTACCGATGCCGAGCGCGAACTCATCCGCTCCCCCGAAACCCACTACACCGGCCTCGCTGCCCAAAAAACTAGACAAATTCTGAATTAGCTCCGCTATCTATTGCAAGCGTCAGGTAAACGTTACCATTTGCCTCGCGTCAGAACTATGTCGTCAATATTAGAACCCTGAAACCCAGTTGGGCTTTCGGTTATGCAAAGATCAGCACTTACTTACTTCCCCGAAGCCAAGGTAATTTTGTAATATCATGTTGCGAAATGTCTATTTCGGGATGTAGATAAAACAAAACAATGCCATCCTCGCTTTGGACTGCACGGCAGGATTTTCTCACGGCATTAACCAAAAGTTCAAAATCTATCTTAACATTTCTACCCCTATTGGTGGGTCTCACCACTGGTACGGAATGATACGAAAACAGAGACGGGTTCGTCTGGTCTGAGGTGTGAACACCTATCTGTCCGGTCTTAGGACGAGTGGTCAAACGTATGCCATTGGGATGAAGTTGATCGAGCACGTTCAGTTGGCTGCTTGTGTGCATGACCGCGAGATAGTCTACCGTTCCACGCCATGCCTGTTTTAGGGTTGAACCTATCGCTTCATGCAGCGCGGCATCAAATGCTCTCAGTGACTCTGGTGGTACTGTCTGTGTTGCCTCAGCGTAAACTTTGGTAGTCTTTACGTCTCGTTCCCACAAAACACTTTCTAGTATCATGGCATAAACCTCTGGCAAAAAGAGTCCATAGTCAGCACTGAGTTGCTCTATGCCTCTGTATCTGGTACTGCCGACTGTAGAGTTAAAGATGTCTTCAAATGCTGTCGTGCCATTTAGCTGCTTTTCGCACTCGACGGCGGCCGCGATGCTTTTTTTGAGGTGATCTGTCCCGAGGAGTCCATCAAATTGATGATGAAATTTGGCTTTGGTTTCGGCGACCTGAGCTTCGTAGGCTGATTTTATCGGCGCATTTTCATCTAGGAGCCCGAAAAACTCCACTACGTGAACCAACTCGGCAATACCCAGCTGCTCTGACAAAGCTTGAAGCTTACGTACGTACGACCTGCATACATCGGCATCAGCCATAAACATGCCGTTGTTCATGATGCCGTCAGACACAATCTTGACCACGAACTCTTTATGATTATCTTTACCAAAATGATTCAGTGCCTTTGCAAGCTCTGCGAATCTTAACAACACGGATACGTCTCCTAGGTCAATCTCGTCCCCTCCATAGTGTGTTTCGAGCGGATTGTACACTTTCATCGGAAAACCGGTACAGTACATCGGTATCTCAGGATTTTCTGACCCGAGCGCCCGGTCAACCATACTCATAGCGGCATCATCAGCAATGATGGCCGTCTTTTTACGCCCAAGATCTCTATGGGTTAGAGCTGCTTTGATAAAATGTGAATATCCCAGATCGGCTCCGCCATAGAGTCTTGCTGCAGCACTCGGCGTTTGGTCTACTACCCTTGAAACGAAACTTCCCGAAGCAGTCTTAAGCCCGGCAATTACCATACTCAACTCGTCGGCATGTAGTATGAGTGGGTCCTGTTCATGTGACGGCTGCAATCCGCCTATACCATCCACGGTCATCTTAGTCCGATGCAATCTTGACATGAGCTCAGGAGGAGTGACTGCCGTGGTTGTAACTGCTTCAGGGCTATTCATGTGTGAAGTGATACGCAATCCCCATAGATAAAATAATATATACGTATACTATAACAGCTAATGGCCAAATATACAATGATATGTAATCTTTCTTACAATGTCGTTGACAGACTCGGTTGCTCGTACTATGCTGCGTGTATCATATAAAACATAAGCGAGAAACAAACATGCTTAAAAAACTATTTACTAACCAGCGAGGCTTCAGCCACCACCTGCTGTTACCCGTAGTTGCGATCTTGATAGTTGCTGGGATTGGAGGATATCTAACTTTTAAAAGCAAGGCCTATAATCAATACACTTGCCCTGCGGTTTCAGAGTCCGGAGATGGTGGGTGTATGATGCCTAAGCATGAAGATAAAAACCCTTCCTTTTGTTCGAAGGACGGATACTACAATACGGGAACCCCATACTCATGTGCCTATGCATCGCCTGTTCCAGGCTGTGATGCAAAAGACTCGCGCTATGTAGTCTATATGTTCGGTAGTAAGCAGTATGAGTTCTGGACTTGTTACTATAACTACCAGAATCCACCGAAGCCTGATTGCGCCACGGGTTATCATGCTATTTTGGTCGGAGGAGCATGGAAGTGTGTTAAGGCCGGCACCCCATATAATCCGGGTGGTGGAGGTGGAGGTGGTGGTGGAGGTGGTGGAACCACTATCTCTAAGAGCTGTGCACTACCACACCCGACTCTTAAATCTGGCGCTTCGTCTGGCTGTATTGCTCACGCTCAAGATCAGCTGACCAAGGCGGGGTTCAAAACCACAATCGACGGCGTATGGGGCTCTCAGACAGAAAACAATATCAAAGCTTTCCAAAAGAAATACGGCCGCCCAGAGTCAGGCGAGCTGGGCAAAACCGACTGGGACTACCTGCATAAGGCCGCCAGCGGCAAAGACCCAGTGCCGCCCAAGGTCTACAAAAACATTCACGACAAAGCCTACGCCTGCACGTATCCACGCCCAACAGTTAAGTACCAGTCAGAAAATGGCTGCGTCAAATACCTGCAGCGCTCACTCAATCGTGCCGGCACAGGTAGGGGCGCGCTCACGATCAGTGGTTACTACAACAAGACAACAGAAGATGTTGTCAAAGACTTCCAGAAGTTTTATGGGCTAAAAGTCGACGGAGTTGCTGGCTCGACGACCTGGGCAAAGATCGATGCGCTCGCTACTAACCAAGAGAAAAAAGATGGAGACAATTTTGTCAATATCCATGCAGCAGCCTACGGTTGTACCTACCCTCACGTGGGAGTCAAGAAAGGTTCCTCGGGCAGCTGCGTCAAATACCTGCAGTACTCTCTGAACAAGGCAGGCCTGGACATCACTGAGCTGGCTCGCGATGGACAGTTTGGTGATAGCACCGACGCAGCGCTCAAAAAATTCCAAACCAAAAATGGCTTGACAGCAGACGGTGTGACAAGCAGGTCAACCTGGGATAAGATCGACGCCTTGCCTACGAACCAGCAACAGCTCTAGATATAAAATGAATCTAGTTGAAAGCAGCTCCTTATATGGGAGCTGCTTTCTCAGTAGCCGATACGCGCAGCTAAAGAAGTATTGCCTAGAGGAGTATTGGCCGTGTAATACATACAACGGAAATGCCATAAGCTAGAGCATGCAATGATCTTTTCTTTGAGACATGAAGATAAATGGTCCACCTACCAAACATCTAGCACACTGACGTCTACCATTGCCTGCTCATA
>CAZNLV010000052.1:0-6055 GCA_964574245.1 uncultured Candidatus Saccharibacteria bacterium | reverse complement strand
CTCATGCCGATGTAGCCGAAGGAATCATCCGCGATCTCGGCAAGCTCAAGCGTCGGACCGACATCACCCGTGCGCAACCATGCAAAACAACTGACGATGCTGGCGCGCTTTTGCCAGAGATTGCCCTGGCGCGCCAGATCATACAGCACCGCATCATCATGTGTTTGTGCATGACGTCCAAGGAGGTGTTCACAGCTCGTATCGACGATATCCCAGTTGTTGATATGTCCCTGCGCCAGCCCCTTCATGTATAGGGTATAGAGTTGCTCGCGCGCTGCCGACGAAGCTTTTTTGTACTGACTGCTCATGATAATAGTGGCGGCAAGACGGTGCTCGTGCACGGGACTGATGAGGAGTTTTTTGAGTTCACTTAGCGGCAGATCTTTAAAATCACGGCAAACGCGTCGTGTCGTGGGCACCCGGACGCCGATAAAGACATCGCCCGCACCATATTCGCCCCGCCCCGTCTTAAAAAACCGCTGCAAAAACACGGCGTCCGCGTCTGAGGCGTGCAGGTATAACGCGTCGATGAGCGACCGGGCTGTGCGATTCACGGGCGTGGACCCCTACGGGAATAGACTAGGTATGTGAGGTATGTATAGACAGGCATATTCAAAAACAATGCGGTCCAGACGCCTGGTTGCGCTGATCCTGCCCACAGACTTACACCTATATGCCAGACGCTTACCCCGATCATAAGTGGTGCAAACCAGCGCAGTGTTCGTCGTATAACAGCCGGACGGTGTTGTATGACCGTCGCTATACACACGGCAAGCACAGAGAGAGTGGTGATGACAATCCAGTAGTTGTCTGCAATAGCGGGCGACACCGACTCTAATATTTTGAGATGCTGCTTGCCCCAGCCGACAAAATCCGCCGATGACTCCTCGAGGTTATGTAGCGCAAAAGTAACCACAGCTACCCAAAGTATTAACCGGCTACTAGGCTGCTTCATCGTGATGCTTTGCCTTCTGACTCCAGGTAGTCCCGCACTTCTCGGATGAGAAACAAACTCACATCGTCTTTGGTCGAGCCCTTTTCTTGAAATGGTAAACGCGCTACATGGATTAGGCGCACGATGTACACCATGATAAACGTGATGCTGCCGGTAATTGCTAACTCGCCGTAAGCAGTGCTTTGATTTGTTAGTAGCAACGTGCCCGTGACGATGCCGACGATCAGCCAGCTTAGCAGTGATGCTGACGGCAAAAAATGGATCTTTTGGATGTAATTTACCCGGTAAAGGTTGTTTGAGAGTATCGATGTTTGCTGTTTGAGTTTGACGACGAAATTTGGCGGTACGCCGGCTTTTTCCATTTGCGCAAACGACCCATGAAGGTCGGTTATCTCTCTGCGCACCGCATGCCGGTCGCGGCGGGTGCCACCGCGGAACTGACGCAGTATGTCGAGTAGCCCCTCACGGAAAGCTGCAAGATCAAATTTGGGGTAATCGCTATGTATGCTTTTGGCATCGTGATACATGTCATCGATGGTGGATGCGAATTGCGCCGGTATACGTTCGCTTTCTTTGTAATCGTTGATGGTTGCTGACAGCAAAAAACTCATAACAAAAATAGCACTCGAAATCAGCGCGTTGTGCAACGAGCTTTGTTCTATTGGTTCAAAATGTATCACGTGGTGCAACGCATATTTTGCTGCCATCACGACCGTCGTAGTACCCAGCGCAACTGCTAGAATGTTCCATCTTTTTACTAAGTCCATCCTCATAGTGTACAGGATTGCTGTGTCTTTGTGAGCTCCGGTGGAGACTGTGTCGTGGCCCTAGCAGGGATTTTGGGGTTCTCCTGCGGCGGCGTGTCCAGTACGAAAGGTTTGGGGTAGATATGCTCGGCGAGGCACGAATTTTCTGATGCCTTTAAAGGGGTGATCAGGCTTCGGTGTGGATGTTGACCATCCAGTTGATACCGAATTTGTCGAGGACCATACCAAATTCGTCGCCCCACATTTGCTTTTCCATCGGCATGGTAATCTGTCCTCCTTCGGCAAGTTTTGTAAAAGTCTCTTTGAGACTTTGGTCAGTGCCACTGAGTGAAATACTGAAACCGCATAAGCCTTTGTACTCCATCATGTGCGGTGTGTCGGCGCCCATGATCGCTTCACCGCTGTCGAGTGTGAGCATGGCATGCATGATATTGTCTTGTTCGGTTGGGTCGTCGCTGGCATGAAATTCGCCAAATGTGTGCAGCTCAAGTTTGCCGCCGAGTACACTTTCGTAAAACGTAAATGCTTCGCGGGCGTTGCCATTAAAGTTGATGTAAGGGTTTAGCTGAAATGCCATATGCGTTTCCTCTCGTTCGTTATAGTGGGCGTCGTGCTCTTTTAAGTGTAGCAGCCTTTGCTATGTTTTGGTGCTCTGGTGCTGCTCGTAGCACCAGACGGTGATGCTGCGAATGAGATCGAGCGGCAAAGGTTCGTTGTTTTGAAATTGGACGGTGCCTTTGGAGGTTTTGTACCCCTGTAGTTTGCTCGAGAACTCACGAACTGCAGCCGCCCCTGGGTATAGTGCGGTGTGATGCGGATATCCAGCGCAGTGGATGACAAATTTGCCTTCGCGAAACGTCGGTACGCCGTAGCTAATCGAGGCAGTCGCAGTGGGCACGATTTCATGTATCACGGTGATAATTTGTCTCAGTCGTTGCTGTACTGTGTCGTCCAGTGTGTCGATATAGCTGTCGATATCATTCATGATTTACTGCTATCAAAATCTACGGCTGCGTCGTAGCCTTTTTTGATCATTTTTTTGAGTAGTGTCGTGTCGATATCGGCGAGTTTGTTGAAATATATGCAGCCTTTCCCGGTTTTGAACTTTCCGAATGTTTGGAGTTCGTGGCCGAACTCTTTCTCGGCGTCGCAGCTGATGTACAGGCTAAACGCAGCCTTACGCGGGCTAAAACCCACCCGAAACCAATCAGCCTCGCAGCCCTTACTGATGTAGTGGTACGTGCCAAAACCGATCATGCTCGGTCCCCACATCTTGGGCTCTTCGCCGGTGATCTCTTGCATCATATCGAGAAGCGTATAGCTGTCGTCCCGCTTTTTAGGGTCTGCGCTGTCGATAAAATCCTCGACGGATGCGGTTGTCGCCTTGGTCTTTGGTTCGTACTTTGTCATAGAGGTTAGTATAACCCCAACCCGACATAAGCACCACTGTTACTGACATCGTCAGGTGCTAGCGGGTGGGAGTGAAGCCTTGAGGACGTGCGCGAGCTTACCCCCTCAAAGAACGACTCGTAGATGGGGTTCGGGTGGATAACCCCAACTCCACATAAGCAATCAACTACACTATGCAACTAACAGGGGCTGCGTCAGCAGTCCCTGTTCCTTTTTCGTGTAGTGAATACATGGTTTCTTTGGTTGCAGCTGGTACGCAATGAGTCCTGAGAGTAGGTTGACTATGAAGTTTCTTGGGCTCCGATGCCTTGAGTGTTCAATCTGTTGGGTATTCTTGAGCTGGTCATTGATGGTTTCGATGATGCTCCGTTTTCTGAGCATGAGCTTATCCCATAGGCTCATCAGACAGTTCTTCATGTTCCGGCGTATACCTGTGATGAGCGTAATGCCTTTACGCAGTAATGACAAGAATAGTGCATGACTGATGTAACCTTTGTCAGCGTAGAGTTTGCCTGTGAGCTTCTCGGTGAGCTTAAGCATCAGATCCTGATTGCCGTCAGAGACATTGCCGGGGCTGAGCAGGAAAGAGGTGATCTCACCCCGCTCATTGACAGTGAGGTGAAGCTTAAGTCCGAAGAACCAGCCCATGCTACTTTTCCCCCTTGTGGCAATACCCTTGAATACCCGATGCTTCCAGATGCGTTTGTTGTCACAGACGTCAAGGGTCGTGCTGTCTACGAAATTTGCTAAGGTTGCTTCACCAAGTAGGCTGGTCATAAGAGCAAGCAGGGGCAACGACGCTTCGCTCATCAGGGCGAGGAATCGGTTGTAGCTCACAAGGTTTGGAAAGTCATCACGCATATGTACGGATACATGCTCTTGGTAATACTGCTTGAACTGCCGATACCCTGAGATATGGAACCAAATGCAGATGGTCATGACTTCGGACAGTGTCATAGTCGAGCGACGATTCCGTTTCCGCTCACCCGAGGCCAACTGACGAGCTCGCCATTCAGGCTCAAATGACACGCAAAATTCGTCAACGATGTAGAATAAAGTTACCAGTTCCATATTGGTGTCTGCTTTTTGTTTGTTTTGTTGTTAACAAACAAAGCATAACAGGGCTACGCCCTGTTAGCTACCCAGGCAAAATGGAGACACTTATGTGGAGTTGGGGTTACTTTAGGATTGATGGTTTTCTCGTAGTTTATGTAGTGACTACTCCATGTATTTTGTATCTACACCGGTAGCTTGTTCATAAGTTCAATAAACTGTGTTTCAGTAGCAGGCGTTACCATTTTGAGCATTGTTGATATGCCATTATCGAGTCCTGTATCTTCAAGGTAGTGTTGCTTAAGATAATCAAGATGGTCTGGAGTGAACTGTTCGCCGCCTTGCATACCGAAGTAGTTCTTGAATTGTGCCATGCGGGCTGTGAGTTCATCTGGGTTACGTAAATAACTCGGTTGCTTTACGTCCGTCGTATCAACCAATTCGTTGTATGCGCCCCAATCAAAACCGCTCTTTATTTCGGCTGCCGCCGAGCCTTGAGCATCAATCATGCCGTGATATGCTTCGTGTGCGGCGATAATGTCTTTTTGCTCGTCTGTGAGCGGTGTGCCGTCTTGATGAATAGCATCCAGATAAACCGTTCCTGTCTCTCCAATCCTGCCATGCCCCAAGCTACCAGCAGACTTTCCGCCTACCTCTGCCGCATTGCCATAGCCTACCGAGCCACTAATACGCTCAAGATTAGCATCAAACTCATCGAGCTGACTTTGGTAGTGCGACTGAAAACTCTCTGGCTTTTGTAGCATCGAACTTGGCTCTCCTGCGTTGAGAGAACCTTTGTGTTCTTCAATAAACCGCTCAAACTTTTCTCTAAAATCAGGACTGGACATTCGCTCTTGCTGTAAATTGAACCAATTTCCTTTGTAACTTTCTATTTCGGGCTTAGATGTCAGCGTTTCCGCTTGTTTCTGAGCCAGGAAAATACCGTACGGTACTTCGCCGTCTTCACGTTGGTATCCATTGTAGGCATCTTGACTGAGGAGTTTATAGCCCTTTTGTTCGAGTAGCCCTTGTATCTTTTCTGCCGTGTGTCTATGAACCGTACTACTGGCTTTATCCAACATTGAGGCGTCGTGATCCAGTCCAATGACGGTTGCGCCTTTTTCAGCATAGCCATTTACAGCCTGTCCGGTGCCGATACCAATGTCGAGAACTTTTGAGCCTGGAGTGACATAGCCTCCAACAAGCTTCTGGGCTCGTTCTGGCGAGTCCCAACCCGCTTCTTTGGAGGCCGAATCGTATTCCTCGCTTGTCATCTCTTGCGACGTGATGGTTATAGCAATGGTTTCAGCGACGGACTGACCATTAGGGAGTACCTCTCCTTCTTCGTGAAACTGTCTGACTGCTTCAGTGATTTGTGCATCATAGCCATCATTCTCAAATTTGATGATGGGATTTTCAGTACCTTCAGGCCGGTCACCAGTCACCTCAAGAGCACCTTCGATGAGAACTGTTTTGACAGCATCCATGGCTACTTCAGATTGTTCTGGATGATCCTTAACAAGGTCGGAGCTACTCTCGGCAACATGTACGAGTGCATCATCTGTCAGATCTGGGAGCTCGGGTGCATCCGGCGCAAGCCCGAAGTGTTCGCCAATTTTAGTCTCGGTGTAGTTGATGGTGTCGAGGGCTTTTGTGACATCAGGCGTAGCCAGTGATTCTGGCTTCGATAGTTGCTCTTGTTTTGGTAGCGTTTCATCCATATTTTTTGTTTTTCTATGTGATACGTACTTATAGCATGATTGTACCATATTATAGTGTGATATTATTAGGATAAGCGGTATTCGCCTAGATTCAATATAATAATGTTACATTTAACCACGAGGGTACTGAATGAAGTTTACAGCCAATA
>CAZNLV010000051.1:0-6057 GCA_964574245.1 uncultured Candidatus Saccharibacteria bacterium | reverse complement strand
TTACGCCGCCTCACTCAAGCGAGACAGGGTGTTCGCTAAAAGGGGAGGTTGACAACCTAAACCGGTGGATTTCTATACGATCAATAATCTTCATGATTGTTTCACGCCTTTAGTTTCTTCGCATATTTTTAACATCTCCTGAAGCTCCCTTTCAAACCCGAAGCCCGTATCTTCGTGGCAGTTAGCAATCGCCCATTTATAGATTGCGGGGTCGGCTGCGGCCATAACGGCGAGGTGTTGCATGACTGCATAAATTGCATTGCCTATAGTGCCATTGCTGTCGTCGACGCCCCCGTCGCTGAGTTTTTTGGACAGTCTCAACACTAACCGCCATAGGTATTTGGCATTATCCTTGTTTGTTTCCAGTGCTTGTACTCCTTCTGTAATCATGCCGGCCGCAATGTCGAGCTTGCGCTGGTGCTCAAACCAAATGCGCGATGGCCCGTCGTAGCTTCTAATGTAGCGTAAGCCAGCCGCGATGTGATCACGCGCGTCAGCCGAATGTACCGCAAACTGGGCGGTTGGTTCGCCGTCAGAAGTTACCCCGCCACATTCGGCCAGTACCGCAAGGGACAGCGCCAGTACGTGTTTGCACAGCTGATCGTTCTGGCCCATGTAACAGTCACAATCGGCATAGTCGATACGCTTGCTACTGAGCCTAACTTTGTACGGACTTGTCCCCATGACCACGGCTTGGTAGCCGTCATGAGTCGCAGCCAAGTCTCTCACCCGTCCAGAGCTAAATAATTTCTTGGCACGGGTAAATATGCCTTCATCCTCGGCAAACTTGACATCACTATAGCTAAACTTCGGCTCGATCATTTGGCTCCATTCGCAAGCCGTTTTATTTCTTTTTCAAAATCACCTACGTACTCGCGGTCTTGGCGGACACGGAAGTCGGTGTATTCGGCGAGGGCTTTTGTGTCGGCTTGTTTTTTGCTAATCTTGCCAGCGCCTTGAAGCTTAGGATATTCGTTGAGGTCAAGGTAGTCATCCATGATACTCAGCCACTTCCCCATAGTAGTGGATAAACCCCGCTGTGCACGGTTCTCTGCGATGTCAAGAAAAGCAGTTACAGCGAGCTGCAGTTGTTGAAGTTCGTTTCTAACGAGATAGTTTTTGGCGACAGTTACATCAGTGCGTAATATTTTTCCTTCGGGCGCATGTTTCCACGTATGGAGCCCCATATACTTTTTCGTCTTGTCAGCGCGTGAATGAATAATTTCGGCAGCAGTTTTTCCGGCGATGGCATAGTGGAGCTTGTTTTGGATAAATGAGAAAAACTCTTTCGCTAGCTCGCTGGTTTTGTTGTAGTCACTTGCTAGCGCAAATATATCAGTTATTTTAAGGTATATCCGACGTTCGCTCAGACGGATTTCGCGAATGCGTTCGAGTAGCTCCTCAAAATAATCTTTGCCAAAATGCGTGCCTTGCGCCAGTCGTTCATCGTCCATGGCAAAACCTTTTATCATGTACTCACGCAGTACACTGGTCGCCCATTTGCGAAATGTGGTGGCCTGTAGTGAGTTGACACGATAGCCGACTGAAATTATGATGTCCAAATTATAGAAATTAACATTACGCTCAACCTCACGAGCTCCCTCAGTTTGAACTATCCGGAATTTTCGGAGAGTTGCGCTCATTTCTAGCTCACTACTGTCGTAAATATTCTTGATGTGGTCGTTGATTGTACGTAGATCTACACCAAACAATTCCGCCATTCTTTTTTGCGTTAACCAGACCGTCTCACTAGCATAAAACACTTCAATATGCAGCCTGCCGTCCGGTGCGTCATAAAACAAAAACTCAGCTTCAGCGGGCGCTACGTTTTTGTTCATAGCTGTATCTCGGCAAGCAACTTAGCTATCTCAGTGTCGATTTTTTTGATATCGGCGAGGATTTCAGCCGGTTCTTTGAGTGCTTCGGTTTCGGGTGCGTGGGGGTTTTTGACACCCAGATCGAGCGTCGTTTTGTCTATACTGTTTATATTGACGACCCAGCTTTGCTCGCCAGTTTCACGCGTTTTGTATTTCGCTAAGAAACCTTCCATATCAGCAAGACTGAGTGGGTTGGTTTTGCCTAGGTTACGACCAGGAATGAGCTGATAATACCAAATATCCTCCGTTGGTTCGCCCTTGCGGAAAAACAACACCACCGTCTTCACGCCAGTTGAACCAGTGGCGCTAAAAACACCGCCCGGTAAGTCAAGAATGGTGTGTAGGTTAAAGTTTTCCAGCAACTCACGCCGAATTCTACCCGTTGCGCCATTTGGTTCGTTTGTAAGAAATGTATTTTTGATGACAACGGCTGCTTCACCGCCGGCACGCAGTTTTTTCATAAAATGCTGCAAAAACAGGTTGGCCGTTTCTCGCGTTTTGACCGTGAAATTTCGCTGAATCTCTGGCCGCTCACTCCCGCCAAAGGGTGGGTTAGCGAGTATGTAATCGAAGCGGCCTTTCTCCTGAATGTCCTGGGTGTCCTCTGTGAGCGTGTTGAGGTGTTCCATGTTCGGCGATTCTATACCGTGCAAAATCATATTCATAGTACCCAGCAGATACGGCTCGGGCTTTTTGTTACGGCCATAGAAAGTGTTTTCTTTGAGAAATTTCAGTTCGCTTGCTGTCTTTGCTGTACCCCGCAGATACGTGTAGCTTTCTGTCAAAAACCCTGCAGAACCGGCTGCGCCATCGTAGATAGTTTTTCCGAGTTGCGGGTCGATGGCACGCACTATCGCTTGTATGAGCGGCCGCGGCGTATAGTATTCGCCACTTCGCCCTGCTCCGCCCATCAGTTTCAGCCGGTCTTCATATAGCGTCGAAAGCTCGTCTAGTTCCTCGGCCGTCTGAAACTCCATCTGGTCAATGATGTCGATGACTTCGCGCAGGTTGATACCACTCACAATTTTGTTCGTCACTTCGCCAAACACCTCGCCGATTTTGTACAAAATACTTTTGGGATCTTGCTCGGTGTTTTTAAACTGTCTGAGATAGGGGAAAAGCTGGTGATCAACGAACTGTATCAGGTCGTCACCCGTCGTCTGCGCCGAGATGTCGGGTGTGTCGTCGGCTTTCTTTGGCGCTGCCCATGTGCCCCACTGAAACTCATTCTTGAACAACGGCATATACGGTTCGCGGCGCAGAACGGCCTCGTCACGCCGTGTTTCTTCGAGGTCATCGAGATATTTGAGAAACAATATCCACGACATTTGCGCCATATAATCATTGGCACCATTCGTCCCGGCGTCTTCAAATAAGATGCTATCAATGCGTTTGAACTCAGTTCTTATATCAGACACGGCAGTCCTTCCATCTTGACATATTTGACCAATTTTGGTACTCTAACAGAGTAGATGGAATGCGTGG
Organism: uncultured Candidatus Saccharibacteria bacterium; assembly: GCA_964574245.1. Lineage (GTDB taxonomy): Bacteria > Patescibacteriota > Saccharimonadia > Saccharimonadales > UBA4665 > JAGXIT01. Next base: position 2,695 of record CAZNLV010000051.1, on the reverse strand, counting down.
GTTGACCTTCGATGGTCATTGCACCCAAAGCGCCATCTATTTTTATTACTCCACGAATTTTGCACCAGCCATCATGCTTGCCGGCAAAGCCGCCCACCCTGCTGGCTACTTTGGCTTCTGTACATTTTCCCCCTCCAGTACTCACTCGCTGTATCTTAGTACGGCTCCTAGAGCCTGTCCTGAACTTGAATTCAGGATGCTTCGAGGAGAAAATGTACATGAGTGCAAAGTGCAAAACTGGTGTTACGCATGAATCATTTTGCCGCATGGAACTCCTCCACGCAAAAGCGCAAGCCTCCGCGCTTTTTTATTTTTTGCGTTTCAGAAAGCTTATCGATGTCGAGTTTTTTTTGTAGGTACTTCACTATTTCTAGTTTCGCACCCTTACCTTTGACCATCCCAAACTTCACTTTGAACGCATAGGCAACGATGCCGAGGAGTACGTCGGTCATCTGAATCTCGGTTATGGCGTGAGATTCAAGCCGTGCGACACCAAAGACCGCGTTGCGGCGCAGACGCATCTTGACCTTTTCTTTAACTACTTTTTCAAACTTATCATCCTTGCTCGTAGAAACATCATCAGCCAGCACGACGATGTAGTTGCTGCCTTTGCTTGATTCGTCTTCGAGGGCGTCTGCAATCAGCTTTGCGACGTATACGCCGTAAGCCTTTTCATAATTACCCTTAAAAAATTTATTGAGATCCAGTAACTTTTTATCAAACAATAAGCTTGAAAAACTAACGTTGCCAGAACCGACAAAGACATCGATGAGTTCTTTGTATATGGGGAGATTGTGGGTGCGGATGTCGGTGGACTTAAACTCTTTGTAATATTTGCGGCGGTTACGAAAATTTATAATGTCTCGATGCAGTTGTTTTGGGTTGTGACAAACGATAAGCCCGAGCCCAAACACTTTGTCAGTAGCAGGAGAATGCAACAGACCTGTCTCGTCCAGATAGCCAAATAGATTTACTCTAGGTTTTGGCCCCGTACCCTTTTCCATACAACTATTGTACCATGCCTATACAATAATTGCATCGTACTCTCAGCCTAAAGATTGGCAAAGGATTTTGCCGTCACGATGACGTGATCGAGGAGCGGTATGCCGAGTAGTTTTCCGGCGTCTTTCAGGCGTGTGGTGACTTCGATGTCGGCGTTGCTCGGTTCGAGGCTGCCGCTGGGGTGGTTATGGGCGACGATGACGGAAGCCGCTCGGTCGGCGATAGCATCAGCGAAAACTTCTCGCGGGTGAACAAGGCTGGCGGTCAGGGTACCGATGGTGACGATACGTTTGGCGATCAGTCGATTGGCGCCGTCGAGCGTCAGGCAGACGAAATACTCCTGCTTTTTGTCTCGGATGTCGGCGAGCTGTGACACCGCGGCTTCTGGCGAGTCGATGATTGGTCGCTCGCTCACCTCAAATTGTCTGCGCCACAGCTCGTACGCTGCCATAAACTGCGTCGTTTTAGCTAGAGCCATGCCTTTTACACTCATCACATCTTCAAAACTCAGCTCACTTCCCTTTTCGTCAATCAGCTTTTGTATGTCACGGGCGATTTTTGTGACATCAGCTGCTTCACTACCACTGCCTACGATGGCCATGATGAGTTCTAGGTCAGAGAGTTTAGTGGGGCCATATGCGGCCATTTTTTCCCGCGGCCGGTCAGCCGATCTTTTGTCGCGCAGTTTCATAGCTACAGATTGTAGCCCCGCACTGCCTGCACTCCAAGCGCAAGCAAAAACAACATGCCGCTCAGACTAGGTTGCTGCTGATGGTAGCTGCATGATGTCAGGTTAGTTTTTGCGGTGCCAATGGGTGTCGAGGCCCTTTTCATATTGATGTTTGACGACGGCTCAGGCGACTGTGTGGGCGGTTTCTTCGTGGCTAGGGTCATCTTTGTTGTGGTCGACGGGGCTTTTATATTCGTCGTAGGCGCTGTTGAATGCCTCACGGTAGATGTGCCGCGCATGGGTGGGCAGGACGTCCCGGACTATTTCTGGTAATTCACTTGTTGTGTCGTACAACACGAGCACCTTTTTAGCGTAGCTTCCCGCCGGTGACACCAATCACTTCACCGGAGATGTAGCTAGACTCTTGACTAGCGAGAAACACATAGGCTCCGGCAAGCTCTGCTGGCTGACCCGGGCGGCCGAGCGGTGTGTCTTGGCCGAAATGCACGAGTTTTTCCTGAGACTGGCCGTAGCTCGGCTGGAGCGGCGTCCAGATCGGGCCGGGTGCGACGGCATTGACACGGATGCCTTTCGGCGTCAGCTGCTGGGCGAGGCCGCGGGTAAAGTTTGAGATTGCTCCTTTGGTCGCGGCGTAGTCGAGCAGACCGGGTGACGGCTGGGTGGCTTGGATGGAGGTGGTATTGATGATCACGCCACCGGGTTGCAGGTATTTTAGCGCTTCCTGCGTCGTCCAAAACATGGCGATGATATTGACGGTAAATGTGTCGACGATCTGTTTGGTCGGTAGGGTTGTGATGTCGTCGTTGTAGATTTGTTTGCCGGCGTTATTGACGAGTATGTCGAGGCCACCGAGTTCTTTGGCGGCCGTATGCACGAGCGTACGCGCGAAGGACTCGTCGGTCAAATCACCGGGTATGGCGACGGCTTTGATGCTGCAGTCTTTGATGATTTTGATCACTTCATCGGCGTCTGACTGCTCACTGGGCAGATACGAAATAGCCA
>CAZNLV010000050.1:0-6161 GCA_964574245.1 uncultured Candidatus Saccharibacteria bacterium | reverse complement strand
AGCGGGAGCAAAATATTCGTTGACTGCTGCGCGCGCTCGGTTCCAACCGTATTGCCATGCGCAGCCCACCGAGTCCGTACCGTCACATGTTTCATACGGGCTTATGGAGCTAGTGCTCGTGTCTATGCCGTCTTCGTCAACTGAAGTTTTGGGCCATGTACTGATTTGATTGATGTACGCACCAGGGCTTGCGGTATTGACGTAGAGCTGTAGCGCATCCTGTGATGAGCTGCCGACTGAGCGCGATGCCCACGTCAGCTGCTTTGCGAGACATGAGTTGACGCTTGCCGCTGTGCCACCATTGACGCCGACGACGCCAAATGCTTGGGTGGTCGGGACTTGTTTTTTGCACTGCGGATGGGATATGTCGATACCGAGCGGTGTCACTTGAGAAGCAGTCAAAGGCTTATTTGCAGCCATCACCGAAGAAAAGGGCCACGCTAGCACAATAGCTGCCGCAATAGTGCAAAAACGAAGGATATATTTCATAGTAACTATTATAGCATAGTAAATCCCAGAGAACTCTCATAAGCATAACCGTCAATGTATATAAGTCGCAACTTCAGGATGATCGGTAAGGGTCGATCATACGTCTACCCTGTCTGAACATCTCAGTTGCCCCTCTCTGACAGGACTATTAGCGTGTGGCACTGCTGCAAGCCGCTTTGGGGGTAGCACGCCAAATCATCAGGCATTCGTTGCGGCTGGGCTATGGGATGATTTTGAGTTTGGCTGTACGGAATACCGTGCGCCAGACACCTCTATGTGTGTCGATAGCGAACCGTTGCCTGACGCGAACTTTGTCGTAGACCGAGGGCTGATAGACAGTTTTATACTTCTGACGCAGAAGATCGTACTGTTTTTTTGGATATATTTTCCAAAACTCGTTTTTAGGATAGTACGCATGAGCATAAAACCATTTTTTCCCACCGAGACGTGTAACTTCGCGCTCCAGAGCGCGGTTTGCGCTGAGAAAGTCTTTATGCGACGGGATAAATTCTCCCCAGACCCCCACGTTTATGACGAGCGGTGTCGATAAGTTGCTAGAAATGAAGGGGGAAGTCGTATCAGTTTTCAGAGGGCAGAGCCATAGAGGGTATATGCCGTAGTGTTTGTCGACAAAACGCATGAATTGTGCGGCGGTGTGCAATGGGATGGCGAGATCCTGCACGATGTGATGCTGTGACATACCGCTTTCTTGGAGCGCTTGATACAGCTGGCGGGTATGCAGCATCCAGTTCAGCATAGTACGCGATAAGGCATTGAACGGTACTCCCAGTAGCTCAAATGCATATCGACCAACCCAAAAAGCCCCTCGGTCATACCGGAAAAGATAATCGACGAGAGGGATTGATTCGGTACCTGTCGCTTTGTCGGCACTGATGCGGGCGGCGTGCAGATAGAACCACTCGTCACGAGCCCGTGTAAATCGAGTGGCTGTTGTCTGTTTGTCGTCGCTCAGTTTTCCTACCATTATGACACCGCTATCTGGTGAAAACATGATGCCATCGATATAATCGTGAGGTTTTTTGCTCTCATGTTCGAGAGTCAAAACAGCTTCATCGAAGTTGCGTACAGGCAGATACGTCAGCTCGACGTATTTTTTGGCTGGTATGAGCTGAATTTCCACGGCGGTCATAACCCCGAGAGTGCCGTAGCTCCCCGGCGTTCCATAAAACAAGTCGCTTTGTTTCTTGGGGCTACACGTGACTACTTGTCCGTCGCCGCAGATCATTTCATACATAGTACAGGTGCTATGAAATATGCCCCAGCGAAAAGAGCTGCTTTCGCCGGCGCCACCCTGCACGCCACCACCGACTGTGATGCCTGGGAATTCCATGACGACTGGAGGTATGAGACCGTATCTAAGCGTTGCGCGGACGAGGGCATCCATGGGGACATTGGGCTCGACGAGAGCAACCTTACGCACCGGATCTATCGAAAGAACATGATTGAGATGGCTTGTATCGAGCATTTCACTGCGTTTAAAAACCTGAGTCCTAGTCGAGTTGGTGCTCCCATGGTAAATCTTAAATGCTACTGAGCGCTGATAAAAATCAAAGACCTGAGCTGCAAGTACTGTAACCCGCTCCCGATGTTTTTCCATGGTGAGATTGTAGCACGACTCTCTCGACTTTCAGGATCGGGGCAGTGAAACGCTAAAGGTGGCGCCTTGCTCTGGGGAGTTATTGCGCGCACCAATCGTACCGTTATGCTGCTCTACGATCTGTTTTGCGATGGATAGGCCGAGTCCGTGCCCTGCAACATTCTGGCTGCTACGCGATTGATCGGCCCGGTAAAACCGATCGAATATGTGGGGTAAGTCTTTGACGGGCACGCCTAGGCCGGTATCTCGCACTGCGAACTCTGCCGTCTTTGCTTTTGTGACCGTCTCAAGGTGGATAGTAGATTTTTTGGGGCTGTATTTGATGGCATTTTCGAGTAGTATAACCACCAAGTCAGTGAGGCTTTCGGTGTTGCCCGTGACTCGCACATCCCTAGCAGAGTTATGGATAGTAATGTGTTTGGCTTGGGCGAGTGGGATGCACCGATTGACTGCTTCGATGGCCACAGCTTCAAGAGATACAGTTGTCATCGGAATGTCATGGTTATTTGCAAGCAATAAGAGGCGGTCAGTGAGGGTCCGCATATGCTGGACTTCATCGAGATTGCTCCGCAGGAGTGCTGCATGAGTGTTTTTGGTAGCCTTGTGGTTGCGGAGCCCGACTTCTATCTCGGACTGCATAATTGTCAGGGGTGTCCGCAGTTCATGCGCGGCGTCGCTGCTAAATCGGGTTTGTGACTCCAGCGCTGCTTCGACCGGCCGTAGTGTTCGTCGAGCAAGCAGATAGCTCCCAAATGCGCCGGCTGATAGTACGACTAGGTTGAAAAATACGAGTTCTCCTATGAGGTGTGAACGACCCTCAGAAACACGCTGTTGACGCCAATTTTGAAATATATCTTCGTTTTGAGTGAGATCAACGACAACCGTTTCACCCGCTCGGGGCGGACGAAGCCCATGGTCTAGCTCACGGGCAGAAATCTGGAAAACGACGAGGCTAAACAGTAGGCTGACGACAAGCAAAATGAGCGTGTACCACGCTGTGAGACGCAGTGTTGCAGAGTGTAAGGCAGATTGGTTCATGCCACCTCACTGAGCTTGTAGCCAAAACCACGGACCGTATGGATGAGGGGCTTGCCTCGGAAGGGTTTATCAATTTTGTTTCGTAGGTAGCCTATGTACGCCTCCACTGTGTTGGGCAAGACATCGGCGTCAAAATCCCAGACGTGGTTGATGATATTGTCTTTTGAGAGCACTCGATCTTTGTTTCGCAGTAAATATTCAAGCAAGGCGTATTCTGTCTGCGAAAGTGCGATTGGCTTTTCACCCCGTTTTACGCCGTATGATACGGTGTCGAGGCTCAGGTCTGCAATTGCTAGTGTCGTGTTTTTGGTTTCGTGCGGACGACGTGTCAGTGCGCGCAGACGAGCGAGCAATTCCTCAAACGAAAACGGTTTAACAAGGTAGTCATCGGCGCCCGCATTGAGTCCGTTGACTTTGTCGCGAATCTGGCCTTTGGCCGTCAGCATGATGACGGGAGTTTTAACATTTTTGGCACGCAGTTCCTCACAGATCTCTAGGCCGTCTTTGCCACCGGGCAACATGCGGTCTAAAATGATCACATCGTAGTCATCACCGAGGGCCGATGCTAAGCCGCTCTGGCCATCGTGGCATACCTCGACAGTTGATCGTTCTTGTTCTAGGCCTCGTTTGATTGCTCGGGCGATTTTCGGTTCGTCTTCTATAAGTAGTAGTTTCATGGTGTCTAATGTATGATGCTTTTCTGAATTATACCTGAGAAAGGGTAGAGGCGGTACCCCCGGGGCGATTGATCGATGTGCTTCTTTATGACGATTTCCCGTGGGATAGAGTATTACCCTGTCTTGGACGAGGATTTCCCCGGGTAATAATTAGCGACATAAGCTTTTTTCCTGACTTGCAATGGGGATATACCCGTGAGATAATACACTTTAGAGCAATAATCTTGATGGCAATAAGGACGGAAGCATGCGCATACACACCCCTCGTATCAGTAGTAAAAAAATGACTTTCCTCTTGGGCCTCGTGGCATTTGGGCTGGGTGTGGCTGGCGTTTTTGTGAGGACACCGCTGGTTATGGCGGCAGATTGTGACAACAACGCTATTATGTGGTGCGGATTTAGCTCAAGTAGCGATTTCATCACGAAAGTACGAGCAAACGATGACGGCAAAGGTCACCACGATTTGCAGTCTGTCTATGCGCACTATAGTCTCAGCTCAGGTGACTATGGTCGTTTCCAGTCGTCAGCGGCTGATGGGACAATGTACCGTGATGGCCATGTGACAGTAGGTTCCCAGACTGTCATGAACAGCGGTAAAACACTTGGTCGAGAGAATTTCCCGGGCAGTACTCCAGTATCTATCGGCGGCAAGACATATTACAGCGGTGTCCCCGATGTACGGTGGGCTCCTGGGACAAATAGCATTCCGGTAAAAGTACTGTTTGATGCTAACGGTACAGCCGAGTTTGTCGTCTTAACGTCATGCGGCAACCCTGTTGGGGGTAATCCGGTTGCATCTGGTGCTAGCTGTAAGCTGCTCAGCAAGGCGGCCGTGCCCGGCAAACTCAACACGTATCGTTTTTCGGCCTCGGCCTCAACTATCGGTAACGCCAAAATTACAAAGTACGTGTTTGATTTTGGAGATGGCAGCAAGCCCGTCACGACGACATCTGCCACCGAGACCGTGGAGCACACCTACACGTATAGTGGCAAAGATTCTTATACCGCTTCACTGACAGTGTATGCATCGACTCCTGGCGGGACGACGATACAAGCGACTTCCGAAAACTGCAAAACCAAGATCGATATGATTGCGCCCTACTACGAATGCGTCAAACTTGAAGCCGCATTGCTCACTGAGAGAGATAAGTACACCTACACCTATACCGCCACGATGCGGTATGGAAACGGCGCTCAGTTCACGAGCGCAACCTTCGAGTATGGTGATGGCACGACTGCCTCAGGAGTAAAAGCGAGCGAAACGACCGTCAAGGGCCAGCATACTTTCAAAAAACCCGGTGATTATACGACCCAAGCTTTCTTGAAGTTTAATGTCGGGAATAAGACTGTAACCGCGCCCGTTTGTAAGGTAAAGGTGACTGTCGTCAACCCATTCTTTAGCTGCGTCCAGTTAGATGGTAGTATCCTCGACAAAGATGCACATAAGTACCGTTTTGTAGCGACTATGAAATACGGCAATGGAGCGAAATTTGTTGCTGGCAGTTTCGACTTTGGCGATGGCAAATCCGCCAAGGGGGTCAAGTCTACCGATGGGAAAACGGTCAGTGTCGATCACCAATATGCAGAGGCTGGGACATATAGTATCGGTGCTACGCTGACATTTGATGTCAATGGCAAAGAAGTGACTGCACCAACTTGTCGAGCAGTGGTTACTCCGACGACCAAGCCTACTCCCGAATGTAAACCAAGTATCCCCGTAGGAGATGTGCGCTGCAATCCGTGCCCGTACAACCCAGAGGTTTCCGCTGATGACACCGAAAACTGCGTTGTTCCTAAGACCGATGAGCTGCCAAATACAGGGGCGGGTAATATGGTTGCCATCGGCGGTATCGCACTCGTCGGGGGCTTCCTCCTGTATAGGCACATGCTTTTCAAACGTCACAAGGCCGCGTACTTGGCTGCGGATCGAGGTGATTCGCTTCTCCCGCTTGGTGATCCACTGAGTCCAGAGGCTCCCCTAGAGCTAACACCTCTTGCCACTGGGAAGCAGCGTCGCCACGTGAGCTTGCGTCGTCGCCGTCAGTTCTAGCGCAGTGGCGAGGTATGTAACCGTTTCTCGGGGGGCTGGTGTTTTGGTGAGATGTGTGCTAAAATAAAGGCATAGATTTAACGGTAGCAGTGACTGGCCGCTCTTAGACTTATGGTAAAACCCCGCGCTAGTGTACTAGGGCGGGGTTTTCATTTTCCCTCTGTTATGCTACAATACCGCAGCTACATCAATTTGATAATTCTAAATCGAAAAATGTAAATTGAATGAAGCGTCGGCCCCATCTTCTAACGGTTAGGAAATCGGGTTCTCATCCCGGCAATCGGAGTTC
>CAZNLV010000049.1:0-6241 GCA_964574245.1 uncultured Candidatus Saccharibacteria bacterium | reverse complement strand
GTTAAGAGTTAAGAGTTAAGAGTTAAGAGTTAAGAGTTAAGAGTTAAGAGTTAAGGTTTTTTGTGGATCAATCTAGGATACGCGCCTTCAGCGTAAGTGCACATATACTCCAGTCTCAAGGTACCCGTTTCACTAGGGTTCTCGACGTGCCGGCAAAAGGGCGCGATATTTTGTCGGACTGTTTTCCCCGCTCGGAGATGTACTGTGCAGCAGTCTAATATTCGGAATTTTTGCATCATTGCCCATATCGACCATGGCAAATCGACCCTTGCCGACCGGCTGATGGAGCTGACAGGTACGGTTGAAAAGCGCAATATGAAAGCACAGCTGCTTGATCGTATGGATCTCGAGCGCGAAAAAGGCATCACCATCAAACTTGCACCTGTGCGGATGTCCTACAGGCCACTCCAAGCGTCAAACCCTAAACGCCAGATTCCGAGTGGTGACCGGGGTTCAGAGGCCCTGTCATCTACGCAGCAAGACTATGAACTCAACCTCATTGATACGCCCGGTCATGTCGACTTCTCCTATGAAGTCAGCCGTAGCTTACAGGCCTGTGAAGGAGCACTGCTCGTCGTGGATGCCAGCCAAGGCATCCAAGCGCAGACACTTGCAAATGTGTACCTCGCTATCGAGCAGGACCTCACTATCATTCCAGTACTCAACAAAATTGATCTGCCCGCCGCCGATGTCGAAAAGGTCAGCCGCGAAGTCATTAGCTTGCTCGGCTGTACACAAGAAGACATAGTGCAAATCTCCGCCAAAACCGGTCTCGGCGTCGAGGCAATACTCGACCGTATCGTCAGCGATATCCCCCCTCCGCAAACATCTATAGGTTCAACCCATAGAGTTGAGCGAGGTGAAAGTGACAGAGGAAAAAGCTCTATCCCGGGTGAAAATAGCGCCACGCGGGCACTCATATTTGACAGTTATTACGATGACTATCGGGGGGTTATTCTCTACGTTCGACTTTTTGATGGCGCTATCCCTAAAAACGGACAGATTCGCATGCTGGCAACAGGTGCACAAGGTCTTGCTCTCGAAGTCGGCGCGCTTAGACCAGACATGTCGCCGACTGAGCAGCTGAGCGAGGGTGAGATCGGCTACATCTTCACTAACCTCAAAAGTACTCGTGAGGCACGGGTTGGCGATACGGTGACGCTGGCGACAAACCCTGCAGCCACACCGCTCCCGGGGTATAAAAACGTTCAGCCGTTTGTCTACGCAGGGTTTTTCCCAGAGAGCAACGAGTACTATCAGGAACTGAAAGATGCCATAGAAAAATTATCGCTCAGTGACTCGGCTCTGCAGTTTGCGCCCGAAAATTCACCGGTACTCGGCTTCGGCGTCCGTATCGGTTTCTTGGGTCTGCTGCACATGGATATCATCCGCGAGCGGCTGGAGCGTGAGTATAACCTTGACCTAGTAGTGACCAACCCGAGCACGGATTACAAAGTTCGGCTGATTACCGGTGAGGAGCTTGACATAAAGTCGGCCGCCGATCTGCCGGAAGTGACCAAAATAGCTGAGATCGCCGAGCCGTGGATACGCGGTGAGATTGTCGTGCCGCAGGCATATGTCGGCCCAGTCATCCAACTCATATCGAGTAAACGTGGTCTGCAAAAAAACCTTAGTTACATAGACGAACGCGCCATGGTGAGTTTTGAAGCGCCACTCGCAAACTTACTGACCGATTTTTATGACCAGCTCAAAAGCATCACCAGCGGCTACGGCAGTTTCAACTACGAACTCGATGATTACCGAGTAGAGGACCTCGTGAAAGTCGACTTCTACGTAGCGGGCGAAATGGTCAGCAGCCTGAGTGTTATGGTACACCGCAGTGAAGCTCAAAAACTGGGCCGCGACATCGTCGCCAAGCTCAAAGAAGTTATACCCCGGCAAAACTTTCAGGTGGCGTTGCAGGCCGGTATAAACGGTCGGTTTATCGCCCGCGAAGACCTCAGTGCCTACCGCAAAGACGTCACTATCGGCCTCTACGGCGGTGATGTAAGCCGCAAGAAAAAGGTCCTCGCTAAACAAGCCAAAGGAAAGAAGCGTATGAAACGTTTTGGCAAAGTCGACATCCCCGCCGAAGCCTTCACCGTCATGCTCAAACGAGATTAGCAATGGAAAGAAATCCTGATATCACCATCGGTAGTCTAAAAATATGGGTGTTTGGGAAAGTTGAACATGATTTTATACAAATGAATGCAAGCTATACTTCGTCAGCAGGAACAGTAGCAGTTTCGGATTATCTGGACATGTATTCATTCCGGGAGTTTCTCGAACAATGTAAATATGTTAGAGATACTGATAATGGAAAAATAGTTCTCGCCCCTCTAGAACCATGCTTGAGGGTTGAGTTGCAGACGGACACACTGGGGCACTTGAAGGGAGAAGTCATTCTTCGCCCAGACCCAGTATATGAAATGCATACATATCTAGTAGAAGATTTGGATCTTAGCTATCTACCGACAATCATACGTGACTGCGAAAAAATACTGTCGCGTAATGCGTAGTGCCAATGCATTGCGTTTTTAGATTTTCCAAATATTGCACAATTTCTCTCTCTTTAACCCGAACTAGACATAAACGTCGAGCTCTCAAGGGGGCGGGCTCGCTCGCGCCGCTTCTTTTAACTGGATAGATCCGTTAAAAGAAGCTCTTCGCTCCTAAAGGCTTTGCCCCGATCGCTGGCGTCTTCTAGAGTTAATAGTGCTACTTATGTCGGTTTGGGGTTATTTAGCTCTAACCCAAGGAAAAGTTAGCTGTTCTGGAGTGCTTTGAGGTCGGCGATGATCTCTGCGGGGTGAGAGGCCGGGTCAACGCCTTTGTATTCTTTGGCTATATTGCCATCAGGATCTATGAGAAACGTATTTCGTTTGGTGCCGAGAAATATCTTGCCCCAGAAAAACTTCGGGTCCCACGATCCGTATGCTTCGATGACTCTGTGATCCGGATCGCTGAGAAGTGTGAAGTCTAGACTATGTTTGTCTGCAAATTTGCGGTGGCTATCGACGGAATCTTTGCTCACGCCTAGCACTACGGCATTGCCAAGCTCTGCGATTGCTTCCCGCGCGTCTCGAAAACTACATGCTTCTTTGGTGCAGCCGGGAGTACCGTCCATGGGGTAAAAATACAGCACAACCCACTTGCCGCGGTAGTCATGGAGTGAGTGCTCCTCGCCGTCTTGACCTAGAAGCGTAAAATCAGGCGCTGGTTTCATGACTATAGCATACAGCAAATGCACCGTATATTTTGTGAGCCACCACACATCTGATATAACTACATGCATGCAAGACGAAATAAAACGCTTACTCCAAAACTACCAGCCGAGCTCCGAGACAGTTACGATCCTCCGGTCTCAAAAGCTTGTCATTTTCGCAGGAACGGCCGGTGCGGGAAAAAACTCGATCATGAATGGTCTGCTGCGGAGTGGTAAATACCACGATATTGTGACGAGCACCACAAGGGAGCCGCGCGAAAACAATGGTGTTATGGAGCAAAATAGTGTGGATTATCACTTTTTGACAACCGAGCAAGCCATAGAGAAGCTGAAAGACGGAGAATACATAGAAGCAGCCCTTGTACACGGGTGTATTTACGGAGTACTGGCGAGCGAGATCTCGCGAGCGGCCGAAGCGGGTAAAACGCCAATTGTTGATGTTGACGTGCAAGGAGTGCATACCTTTAAATCGCTTTCCAGCAACGTTGTTGCGATATTTGTTGTGCCCCCAGATTTTGAGACATGGATGCAGCGTATTAAACGACGCTATGAGAGTGAAGCGGAGTTCGACGAAGCATGGCCAGTACGTCGAACAAGTGCAATTAAAGAGCTAGAAGACGCGCTCAGCAAACCGTACTACCATTTTTTGGTCAATGAAGACCTAGACCAGGCAATCAATTCGGCAGAGGGCATCATAGAGCATGATGACGCACAAAACCAGATAGATAAAAGCTACCGAGTCTGGGTAGAACAGATTTTGGATGATCTAAAAGCCCGCTAGGTGCTATAGCTTCCGGCCTGGTTGCCGTGCTGGCACTCTGGACTTTTGAGTGCCAGCGTGTTATGCTTATGACATGACTCCACGCCAAAAGCAAATTTTGACGGCGATTATCGAACAGTATGCCGAAGTAGCCGTGCCAGTCGGCAGTAGCCTACTTGCAAAAGTGTTTAGCGTATCGAGCGCTACCATTCGAGCTGAAATGGCTGAGCTAGAAGCAATGGGCTACATACGCCAGCCACACACCAGTGCAGGGCGCATACCAACCGACAAAGGCTACCGGATGTACGTCAATGAAGTCGCGGCAACAGAGGAAAACATACCATCCCGGACGGAACGAGCACTGACCGCACGCCTGCAAGATAGCGGCTTGCCCGAACGCGCCATCCGTAATGCAGTCGATACTCTCGTGGAACTGACGCACAACCTAGGTCTCGCGACCATCGGCAATCAGCTATACATTTCAGGCCTTAGCAACCTTTTTGGGCAGCCCGAATTTCACGGCGGAGCCCAAGTACAACAGGTAGCAGCTTTACTCGATAACCTTGAGCCGTGGCTGCGAGAAGCTGCACCAAACCAGCCGCTTAGCGTGTACATAGGGTCAGAAAACCCTATCGGTCGCAGTGCCGATGTCAGCCTCATCATCAGCCGGTTCCGTAGCCCATTTAGCGACCATAGCTACATCGGGACGCTCGGCCCTACCCGACAGAGCTACCGCGACGTCATGACGCTCGTCGCCCACGCGGGCAAAACGCTCGAGGAGGTACTATAATGTCTAGTTTAATCCCTGAACTGGTTATTGAGTCGGTTAATCGCATGGCACTCGATCTCTTTCGTGCAGCGGAGCTTAATGAGCGTGGTTTAAGCGGTTCGGCAACCATGCTTGCTACGAGCATGCCAGTCGAGCTACGAAGGATGGGCGTTGACGAACCAAGCATTCAACAGGTTTTCCTAAATGCTAGCACGATTCATGATACGGCTCTAAGGGATCTATCAGATAGAAGGCTGACTCGGTTTATACAAGGAGCAATATGACCAAAAAGAAAGACGATATCGATTACAGGCAAATCGCAGAGCAACTTGCGGCTGAGAATGCTCAGATAACAGAAGCTTTGCAGCGGGAACGAGCCGATGCCGTGAACTTACGGCGTCGCCACGAAGAACAAGTTGCCTCGCTACGCACAACGGTTAAGGCAAGCCTCGTTAAAGATCTTCTGCCAATAATTGATAATTTTGAACGCTCACTCAAACATGTGCCTTCGACAGAAAAACATACACCAAAAGACAGGAGCCAAGCGGAGAAGCAGCTTCTCGAATGGGTAGAGGGTGTGCGGAAGGTTATTGCTCAGTTTGAAAAAACTCTAGCCGACATTGGTGTTGAGCGCATACAGACTGTGGGCGAACCCTTTAACCCCCGTTACCACGAAGCAGTGAGCATGGAAGAAGGCGACGGTGACCAAGAAATGGTGAGCGAAGAGCTCCAGAGCGGCTACCGTATTGGAGAAGACGTCATCCGCCACGCCATGGTCCGCGTTAAATCCTAACCCTACGCAAGACGCCACCCGAGCGACAAGCAACATACCCGTACACAATTTATGTATATACCGTAGAATGTGTACGTTATGACACAAGCGAAGACTCGTGGGAGGGTAGTGACAAGAGCAGTGCTGCGGTCACTCGAGGTAGCAGGTGCTGCTGGGTCGGTGATTATTGCGCCCAATATGGCCCAAGTGATCGGCAAGTATCTGCATCATCTTGATGAAAAAGATGCACGGCGTACGCTGCATTATCTCAAATACCATAAACTCATTGAGGTACGTAGCGTCAACGGCCGGGAAGAGTACCGGTTAAAAGATCCCGGATTCCTCCGTTACAAAAAGATTATTCTCACGGAGCTTGCTATAGCCATCCCTCGCAGCTGGGACAAAAAATGGCGTGTAGTTGTGTTTGATATTCCGAAATATAAGCAACAGCAGCGCAATGAATTTCTGCTACATCTCAAGAGACTCGGGTTTTATATGTTGCAGCGAAGTGTGGGGGTATACCCCTTTGAGTGCAAAGAACAGATCGGTGTGCTGCTTTATAGCCTCGATCTTGAGAAGGAGGTGTCCTATATGGTTGTTAGTGATGGGGACTTCACTGCACATGCGGAATTATTATTCAAAAATAAAGGTCTGCTCATCTAGCCCTCCTAACCGCGTCGCGAATACGTCTCGTACACAGTTCTGTGTATATAC
>CAZNLV010000048.1:0-6355 GCA_964574245.1 uncultured Candidatus Saccharibacteria bacterium | reverse complement strand
ATCGTGCGCCCGGCTTCTGTAGTAGTGTTCTGATGGAGTTCACCGCCGTGAGCCCTTTTCATCTATGACATACAGGGGTCGACTTTGGGTTTCGGTATGAATATGCGAAAGGTAGAGGCCAATGATCCCTTGGGATATGAGCAGCAGCCCGATGAGAAATAAAATTAGCACCAGTCCGTACGCACTGGCTGTCGCATGAAATCCCAGCGGGTCACCAAGCAAAAAATTAATGCTCATAACTAGGCCGATCCCAATCGACAGCAACAATATGCCAAAACCGGCAAACGCCGCCCCGTATAGCGGCGAAACGCTATGCGAAATCGCACTATCAACTGCTAGCTTGAAGAGTTTTGAGGTTGTATACGGCGAATCACCCTCCTCACGTTTCTGCTCGTGATAGGGGATGACCGCCTGTTCATATCCAAACCAGTCAATGAGCCGTCGCGTCATCCGGTTGTGCTCACCGAGACTATTGAATTCATCACAGACCTCACGGTCTATGAGACGAAAGTCACTGGAACTGGGGTCGATCTTTAGCCGAGCCATCCAACTAAAAACTCCGTAATACAACCGGGAACCAAGTTTTTTTATCATTCCCGCGCGTCTCGCATGCCGCTTGCCGACCACGACTCTGCTGCCTGACTGCCACTGCTCGATAAAAGCGGGGATACGGTCGACCGGATGCTGGCCGTCGGCATCAAGCATCATAACCGCTCGGCCCTTTGCTGCCCGCAAGCCAGCCGTCAGAGCAGCTTCTTTGCCGAAATTACGCACCAAGCTCAGCACATGCACGTGCTGGCTGGCAGTTTTTGCTTGGAGCCTCAACAAGCTGTCGTCGGTACTGCCATCATCTACGTACCAGATTTCATGGGTAAGTGGCAGCCCCTCTAGGACCGCTGTGAGCGCAGTGTGCAGCGACTCAATATTTTTGGCTTCGTTGTAGACAGGCACAACGACCGATATATCCGGTTGCGCGTGAGGGCTCATTTCATTTCACAGTATACCAACCAACATTCCATTAGGCTACAGCCAGATGTGCAACCCCGTTTTTCATACTGATGTCCGATATTGGCCCCATTTGCCCCAGTCGAGCCGACGAAACCACTTGAGACACATTCCAAAGTTTGCGGGCAGGATGATTGGAAGGTCAAACTACCGAACCATAGCGCGGCGTAAACGGAACTGGTAATACGCCGTTCCGCCTGCTACCGCCACTACAATAGGTACGATGACATCGCCAGCACCGGTGTTAGCCAACTTGGCTGCGGCAGCATTTGTCGTCACATTGGGTGTCTGAGTAGACGCCGAACTTGTCTGCGGCGTCGAGCTGCCGCTTGTTTGAGTCTGAGTATTGGACGTTGGGCTCGTCGATGTAGCACCACTCTGATTCGTCTGCGTCGTGCTGCCCGTCGATGTACCTGAACTCGTCTCGGTTGATGAGCCCTTGTCTGACGAACCAGTCGTTGCGTTTTTGGTAGTGTTTTTTGTGGCATCAGCGGCTTTTTGCGCAGCACTCTTAGTGGTTTGTGCCGCATTTGATCCAGCTTTTTTGGCTGCGTCTCCGACCTCCGAAGGTTTGGGATTACGCCAAAAAAGAAGCCATAAAACGAGCCAGATTACTCCTGCCAAAATCAGCAGAGACACGATCGTCCAGATGATACGTCCAATTATAGAAACTCTATTTTGCTCGTACATACCCTATGCCTCACTATACTATTACGGTTGTACTTTAGCAAAAATATTATAAAAAATCAACCACAGTCATTCCCAACTCTGTTTTGCACGGAGTGGCAGACAGAACCAAAGACATGGCTTTCGTGCTAGGAGGCTAGAAGCGGATACTTCGGAGCAAGCTGTCAATCCCATCAGTCTTGTGAGGCACAGACGGGAGGTAGTGCGAGAGATAAGCGGCGACCGTTTCGAGCGTTTCCGCTTGAGCGTACACGGTAATGGCTGGCATAAAACGCTTGAGCGGTGTTAGAACAATACTGGCAGGAGCCTGCTCGTGATTTACCGAGAAAGCCTTAAACTCACGGAGTGCGTAGGCGCGTTGGCCGAGGACGAGCATACCCTCGCGGAGCTCATAATTTTGCTCGCCGCCGGTACGCCCCGCAAAAAGCATGAGACCGATAATGCCGATCAGCACGGCTCCGGTAGAAACCGCGTCGCGCGTCAGCAAAAAAATCAGTCCGCTCAAAATAATCGCCCCGAGCACGTAGGCGCCGTACCATGTCGAGCCCTTGGCGCCGCCACGCTCTCCCGAAGACCATACCAGCGGGGCGAGAGCGTCGCGGTCGACCCCAGACATAGCATCTTCTGGATGTTCATGGCTAGCTGCGGGCTCGAGCACTTGGCCTGAGCCTACACTCCCAGCTCGCATCATCGCATCTCGATCTGTCTCACTCCGTGTGGCCTGCTGCTCGAGATTTTGCGGTTCCGCAGGCATAGACGCCCGAGGGTCGAAAGACTGCGATGTTTGCGGCGACTGTCCCGGCTGCGTTTCTTCCATAAGCGCTATTGTACTACATGTTTGCCAGATGCGATATAACGCTGACACGCTCCAGCCCCCAATGAATCTCCCACGGCCGTACGGCCTAAGGTATGCCCTGCGGTAACCAACAAACACTTTGCTATTTTTCACCTCGATTGCTATAATCACCTCTGTTCTCTGCACTTGGATACAGAGTGTGAGATGCACGGAGACCTGCAAGAGACCCGTCGAGGTGCGCGCTTAGGTAGCGTGAACGAGATGGGAACCGTCAGTGTCGAGCCACAGGCAAACCTGCTAGCTGAAAACTTGTTTTAGAGGCGAATGCTCGGGATCGCACTATGCGACAGGGGGCTCCAGACCGCGGGAGATGACCGAGTGGTTGAAGGTAACGGTCTTGAGCGGCCTTCTGCATGTCGCCACTGGGACGGCCAAAGCATCGTCCACGCGGGTAGACCCGCTCCGACGGTTTTCAAGACAACAGCTCGAGGAAGCCCCACAATCAGGATAGCGTTTACGGAGAGATGACCGAGTGGTTGAAGGTAACGGTCTTGAAAACCGTCGTGCCGGCAACGGTACCGTGGGTTCGAATCCCACTCTCTCCGCCAAGTGATTTTGTGAACCAGCAGAAAAAATGCACCGACAATGGGTTTTGCTTGGGATTTATTTCAGCAGCATCAAATCGGCAAAAGAAAAATGAAAACACCACTTTAGAGGACTGGGCCGCCGAACTGGAGCAAGAGCTCTTGGCGCTCGAGAATTATCTACAAGAAATTTTGCCGTACCTAGTTCTAAACCACCCAAGACAAATACCCACTGGCTCGGACAATTAACGGCCCCGGTCTCGAAGTATGTACTAGACTTTGAGGCTTTTGCTACCGAGATATTGGGTTAAGTCTAGGGTAACTCCCGTGGTGGCTTCTGCCGTATGTGATTTCAGATCCGGGCTCACTAAAAACAATAGGCACAACAAGAGTAATCTGTTAAAATACATGCCAGCATTCCCCCGCAAAGGGAAAAGAGCAGCCCGACAAAATGTATTCCATTTTGCCGGCGCGATGAGAAAAACCGTAGGTTTGTCTCATGCAGCCACGGAGAGGTACCCAAGTGGCTGAAGGGGACGGTTTGCTAAATCGTTAGAGGGGCGCGAGTCCCTGCGAGGGTTCGAATCCCTCTCTCTCCGCCAGACAAAAAGCGTCTATCTGAAAGGCTAGGCGCTTTTTTTGTTTGAGACCACACCAAGCAGGAACCTCCACCGTCCTCAACCCCAGACCTCTGCAATACAAAACGCCATCTTAAAGATCAGATCTTTACCTCTGGGGAAAAATGTGAGTATGGGCTAACTCGCAAGTACGCTCTTCAACACTTCGAGTTCTGCTTTTCGGCCTTCGTACTCTACAAGAAATTTTCTATATTCGAGCGGATCCATTTCGTTGATCAAATCGGCATGCAGCCATGCGGGGGACGTATCGCCAAGATAAACCCCAATACTTGACCACTTATATTTCAAGTAGTACCTAGGGTTCATGTGTATGTAACGGGTTATGTGCAAAAGGTAGCTCTCGTCTGCAATACGAGAGGCCCTAAATACACCCTGAAACAGATGTCCCGAGCTCTTATGCCGCAGATTGAAGTACATTGTATAAGCCGTGAGGACGGACTTCATCAGACTCGTGATGGCGGTCGGATCACGCTCTTGGAAGAGCAGCAGGTGAAAATGGTTTGACATCAGGCAAAAAGCAACCAGCTGCACATCGTATTTGGCATATGCAAAACCGTCGCCGCGCATGCTGGTATCGTCTGGATCAAGGTGACGAATGAGCAGCGAGAGGAACTTCTCCCGATCTCGATCGTCTACAAATATGGCCCGCTTGCCCGCACCACGGTTATACACATGATAATAAGCCGGCGCATCATAGTAGCGAATCGCATTTTTACTGGGCATACCCTATCCTAGCACATAGTCACAAAAAGTCACAGAGGTAAAGATCTGATCTTTAAAAGTTAGGGGGGTTGGGCGAAGAGGATGGCGTCAACGTGACGGACGCCGGCTTTTTTGAGGGCGCGGGCTGCTGTTTCGATGGTTGCGCCGGTCGTGAGAACATCGTCGACCAGTACGACGTGCCTAGGGAGTGCCCGCGCGCCTTTGACACGGAATGCTCCCCGTAAGTGCTGGAGGCGCTCGTTTCTACCCGCACCCACTTGGTGCGCTTGGCCGAAGCGGATGAGAAGGTATGCGGCGGGCAGCCCTGACCGACGAGACAGCTGGCGAGCGAGCAGGACGGACTGATCATAACCGCGCTGCCTGATACGCCCACTGGCTGTCGGTATGGGGACCAGAGCAGCCGGGGAGGGAAGCAAGGGCAGCAGAGACTGCATGATTTCGGCCATTTCGCCGATCCCAGCCTGCGCTCTTTCGTACTTGGCGCGGTGCAGGAGCTCCCTGACAGCACCCTCATGATGTGCAGCCACATAGACGTGGCGAAGTGGTGTATAGCCCCGGCAATCGCCGCACACGGCAAACCCACGCGTAGCCACTCGACAGCGGTAGCAGCGAGACGGTACTCCCGGGATAGATTCTCGGCACGGCAGACAGAGCAAGCGATCTCTCTCGGCGCCGCACTCCACGCAAGTATGCGGCGCATACAGGCTAATCAGTCTCTCAAGCAATAGCATGTTGTAATTTATCCGTTGTAAATATATGTCCCCGCGCTTGCAGGGGTTTCGGTCTCTCAGTTATACTGTTTTTAACACAAACACGCAAGCTATTTTCTACACATAATACCGGCACCGGCCGAGGAGGGTATGGACGCATATGGCACGACGCAATCGTGATGATGATTTATTACTGGAAGATGACGAACTGACCGCCGCCTTTTTGGGCGATGAAAGTTCCGATCAGGCCATGGCCGCACAGTCACAGGCGGGCAATGACGGCGACGCCCTAGGTGGCGCAGAAGAAGAGTGGAACGATGATGACGCTGTACTACCGGGCCAGCTCGCGGTAGACGTCTACGAGACAAAAGAAAAGCTCGTCGTCAAAGCCCGCACGGCCGGCGTCAACAAAGGCGACCTCGACGTCAGCATCGCCGACAACACGCTCAGCATCCGTGGAACACTCAGCGCTGGCAATGACGACCAAGTTGAGAACTACTTCGTGCAGGAGTGCTACTGGGGTGAATTTAGCCGCAGTATAGCACTGCCCGTGCCGGTAAAAGAAGAAGACATCGAGGCCGTACTGAAAGACGGCGTGCTCACCGTGAGCTTCACCAAAGTCAAGCAAGACACCGTGAAAAAGATCCAAGTCGTATAAACAGCTTGCCGTACGTGCTGTTCTGCACTGGGTGAGGTGTGAGGCGCAAGCTCCAATTGGAGCTTGCGCCTTTTGCATATACATGCTCAGAGAGAACTACCACTGGATGGGGTATTTTCGGGTATCGGGCTTCGAGACGAAAAGAGACCCTAGATCCCCATAGAACGGGGGCGCAGCATGTCCAGAATGACCATGTCGTACGGCGTGATACCGTATCGGCTTAAAGCCTCGCTAGATGACGGGGCCTGAGGCTATCTACGCAGAACCACTGGCTTCCGGAGAGACCCTGAACTAAATTCAGGATGACACGGCAGGGAGGGTCTGGACGAACAACCGGGGCAGAATCAGCACCCGGTGTAGGCTCAGGCACTTTAGTGGTATACCCACCTGAGTTACTAGGTCGGGGGAACCTTTCGCTCGTAATCCATATACCCGCAGCCTGCACTAACCAGTATGGGTATACAGCGCATAAGAGTACCCCTCAAAGCACGCTTGTCTCGGGCCCGAACGTTTATATCACATAGAAAAACCCCGCTGGATGCGGGGTTTTTCTC
>CAZNLV010000047.1:0-6451 GCA_964574245.1 uncultured Candidatus Saccharibacteria bacterium | reverse complement strand
GGGTTCGAGCATCGGTATTAGCCGCGTGGAGAGTGCAAAAGATCTGCAAAATGCGCTTGAGGTTGCTGCGCACTACGACGACAAGATCATTATCGAGGAAGGCGTCCAAAATCTCGTCGAGGTGACCCTACCGATCATGGGTAATGAAAACCCCGAACCAGCCTTGTTGGAGCAGCCTCTTTTGCACGCTGAAGACTTTTTCGATTTTGAAACCAAATATATGCAAAGTGGCAAAAAAGGCGGCAAAGCGGGCCAGAAAGTAAGCGGCAAGGGATCTATGGGCGCTCAGGGATATAGCCGTGTTCCGGCAGATCTGCCGAAACCGCTGGCGGCGGAAGCAGTAAAACTGGGGCTTGCTGTATACCGTGTCTTGGGCTGCAGTGGCATTGCTCGTGTGGACATGCTCGTTGATACGAAAGCCAAAAAGGTCTATTTCAACGAAATAAATCCGCTCCCGGGCAGTCTCTACGCACACAACTGGGCCCAAGCCGGTGTCAGTCGTGTGGCGCTCGTCGAAAAGCTCATCGGCTATGCCCTCGAGCGTCATATGCGACGCGCCAAGCTCGCAACGAGCTTTGACACCAATTTCCTGAAACAGTTTTAAGTCTATACCTACCCCTGATATACTACACACGTATGAAACGGTACAATCCAAAAGAGCTGGAACCAAAGTGGCAAAAAGCGTGGGATGACGCGCAGGTTTACCGGGTTGATTTACACTCTGATAAGCCCAAATATATCGGCATGAGCATGTTCAACTACCCGAGTGGGGCAGGGATCCACATCGGTCATGCGATGAATTACACCATTTCCGACGTCATGGCACGGTTCAAACGTCAGCAGGGGTATGAGAGCTATCACCCGGTTGGTTGGGATGCGTTTGGCCTGCCGGCAGAAAACTACGCTATCAAAGCCGGCGTCTCGCCGCAAGAATCCATGGCTCGTATCATCCCCAGCTACCACACCCAGTACAAAGCTATGGGGTGGAGTAACGACTGGAGCAAAGAAATCGCCACCTGTGACCCGGCCTATTATCGCTGGACACAGTGGATTTTTTGGAAAATGTACGAGCAAGGGCTGGCCTACCAAGATGAGCGTATGCAGTGGTGGTGCACCAAGTGCCAGACCGTGCTCAGCAACGAGCAGGTGGTTGATGGCAAGTGCTGGCGACACGACGGCGCTGACGATCCCGAAGTGCAGCAAAAAGCCGTGCGACAGTGGTTCTTCCGCATCACCGACTACGCCGACGAAATGCTGCAGGCGACGCACGATCTAGACTGGTCGGATCTGGTTAAAAACGCTCAAATAAATTGGATTGGCAAGAGTGAAGGTGCAGAAGTTACCTTTGAGCTTAAGAGTTCCGAAAAGCGCAACTATGTCATTTTGCATGGTTTTACCGGCCACAGCGACAAAAACTTTATTCCGTGGCTTAAAAGTGAGCTGGAGACTCGCGGCTATTCCGTCCAGACTCCTGAGCTGCCAAACACCGAAGCTCCCACCGAAGCCGAGCAGGTCCAGTACGTGCTCGACACGTGTACATTTGACGAAGACACAGTGCTTATCGGCCATAGTCTTGGCGGCGTAGTGGCGATGAAAGTTGCAGAAAAATTGCCGCACACGCTCGATAGTCTCGTGCTCGTAGCGCCAGCTATTTCGGCGGATTTTCGACTGCCAGAATATGTTGAGAAAAACCGGATTTTTCTAGACAAATTCGACATGACATACGACTACGAAAAGCTCAAGCAAAATGTCCGACGTCGGGTCGTGCTCTGTGACCTACGCGAAGCTACTTTACGCAAAAACTTCCTAGTCGATCTGGCTGATAAGCTCAGTGCGGATTACGAAGAAACCACTGCCGCGCAAAAGCACTTTACTGCCGAGCGGGAGCCATTTATTTTGCGGCACAGTATCCCCAATGTCACGGTGTTTACCACCGCACACGACACAATCTTCGGTGCTACATTTATGGTGCTTGCTCCCGAGCACCCGCTCGTGACACAGTATGGACCGCTGGCCGACAACGCGGTTGAGATTGAAGAGTACCTTGCGAGCGTAACACGTAAATCTGAGCTGGAGCGCATGGCTGACAAGACAAAAAGTGGCGTTCCTATCGAGGGATTGTACGCCGTAAACCCGCTCAGCGGTGCTAAAATTCCAGTTTGGACGGCAGACTACGTGCTCATGGGCTATGGTACGGGAGCAGTTATGGGCGTGCCTGGCCAAGACGAGCGCGACTACGAATTTGCAAGAAAATTCGGCTTACCCATCGTATATACCACCCACCGTGATGAATTTGTGTCGTATAGCGAAGAAGTGAAGCAAAACCGTACTGCTTTTACCGTTACCAATTCTGGTGTATTTAATGGCATGAACTACGAAGCGGGTCGTCAGGCTATGTTGGACGCATTAGTCGCCAAAGAAGCCGCCAAAGCTGTTACTCAGTACAAGATTCGGGATTGGAGCGTGAGTCGTCAGCGCTATTGGGGTGCGCCGATTCCTATCGTTCATTGCCCCAAAGACGGTATTGTACCCGTTCCAGAGGATCAGTTGCCTGTAGTGCTGCCAGAATTGGAAGATTTTCGACCCAGCGGTGATGGTCGCAGTGCGCTTGCTCGTGCAACGGAATGGGTCAATACAACGTGCCCAAAATGCGGCGGAAAAGCCGAGCGCGAAACCGACACACTCGACACCTACATATGCAGCAGTTGGTACGAGCTGCGCTACCTCGACCCGCACAATTCAGAAAAACCATTTGATACTGCCGTTGCCAACCGCTGGATGCCGATCGACTTTTACAATGGTGGTGACCACGCCACCGCACATCTGATCTACGTCCGTTTCATAGCGCGGTTTTTCCACAAACTCGGTATGCTGAATACTCCTGAGCCATTCAAAAAGTTTCTCTTCAATGGCAAGGTTACGGCGAGCGACGGCAGCGCGTTTAGCAAGAGCAAAGGCAATGGCGTCGATCCCCTAGAGATCATCGGTCAGGGCTATGGTGCAGATGCTCTGCGTACCTATCTTATGTTTGCAGCTCCTCTCGAGCTCGGTGCACGCTGGGACCCGCAGGGTGTGCCGGGTGCGTACCGTTTCCTGAACCGTGTCTTTAATCTTGTGCAGGAGTTTCTCCAGAGCCATCCTGAACTCGTTTCAGTATCTCGCCAGTCCGCAGGAAGCGCGCCAGAGACGTCGATGCCCTCGAAAGATGTTGGAGCCCAGCAATTACAGATAGAGAGTGGCGACGGTGCAGAGGTCCTACGTGCAGCTCATCTCACTATCCAGAAAGTGACCGCCGATCTTGAGAGTCAGAAATATAACACTGCAATTGCCGCCATGATGGAGGCGACCAATACGCTCTATGGGCTCAAGGCCAAAAATGGTTTTGTAGATACGGGTGCATGGCAGTTTGCGCTGGAGAGCTTGGTTACTCTCGTAGCGCCTTTTGCGCCACATATTGCCGATGAGCTGTGGCACGATCTGGGCTATACGTCTAGCGTGCAGCGGGACAGCTGGCCGGTACTAGACGAAAACTATCTGGTGGCCGACACCGTCACTTTGGCTGTCCAGGTCAATGGTAAGCTCCGCGGCACGGTAGAGGTCGCCGCACATGCCGATGAATCCACCTCTGTCGAAACCGCCAAACAAAGTGAAAAGATCGCTGCCTACCTAGACGGCAAAGAGCTAGTAAAAACCATCTACATCCCCGCCAAACTCATCAGCTTCGTCGTAAAGTAGGCTATTCGCCAAGATGCTTGCCGGGGAGGGAGCTTATAATTGGTATATTCGCCTCCGGTAGCGTCTGATCAATCGGCTTTCGGGTATTGCAGTCTATGCTATGGACTCCATTCTCCGCCCATTTTGGAATCTCTTGCCCTGAGTTGGGGACCACACCGATGGTACCCTGAGGTATGGCAAATATGTTGCCACCTTTATTGATTCGGTCAGGGTTTGTATAGTCGAGTCCGATTGTAATGATATCTTCGGGTCTGGGTGCATTGTAGTTGGCCGCTAGTCCCGCTCCTATCTCTTTCGCCCAAGCGTTCTGGCTCATAATAATTTGTTTGACATTGTCGTTCGCAGCAGTTTGACTACCCGTCCACTTTGCACGATCTACGCGCAGACCTGCCAAAGCGACTGCATTCCAGTTTAGGGTCTGGGGGTCAACTTCTTTGCTTCCTGCATAGCCGATAACATCACTTACAGAGTAGGTTAAGCAGAGGTCACCTTGGTTCGCAGCTCGGCGGTAGGTATCGTATTGGTCACCTTGGCTCGTAGTGAGGCCAGGTAGGCTTTCGGATGAACCGCACGCCGTCATGGTTGCTACGGGGCCAATAACCAAGGCGGTCGCCATAAGGCCTTTCACCAAAATCTCGTGGCTGGGTCTTTTCATAATAAAAATATTAACATTTATGAGCACTCTTGTCAATATTCACGTCAAAAGAGCGTATTTCTACTTGAGATTAAAGCTCAGTAAGGATATACTAGTAGTCAAATATCAACAAAACTCTAGAAGGAGTTAGTACATCTATGGGTAAACCAAAGAAACGAACCAGTCCGCGCGCCACTGGCGCCCGACGCAGCCATCTTATCGTCAAGCTCGCACGAGCTGTCAACAAAAAATCACCGGTCAAAGCCTACACTACACGCCGCGAAAGTGGCAAAGCAGCTAAAGCCCCAGTGGGTAGTAAATAGTTTTTTAGAAAACTTCGATTCACTGCGGTCTCAGTATGACAACTACAAACTACAAACTACAAACTACAAACTCTACGCGCGGAGTCTATCGTGGCGTCTAATCGTCATCTTGGTCGTATTGTAGCGCTTCAAACGCTGTACGAAATGGATTTTCGGCGTGAAGCCGGAGACGAGAGTTTTGACCTCGGCTTAGTGCTGAAACGCAATGTATCTCGCTATGAGTCTACTGTTGACGACGTATTTTTCATAGAGGAACTCGTCAAGGGAGTCGCGAAATATGAAGCCTCTCTCGACGATGAGCTTCGGCCCCTAGCTCCGGAATGGCCGCTCGAGCAGATTGCACGTATGGACCGCGTAGTACTCCGCATCGGCCTGTATGAACTGCACTATGAACCTGATGTTCCGCCCAAGGTCGTTATCAATGAGGCGGTCGAGCTGGCCAAAGCATTTGGCGGTGACAATAGCAGCAAATTTATCAACGGTGTACTCGGTACGGCTCTCAAAAACAAGCAGGGCGGGGACGGGGCAGGTGTCCCAGAAAAGCAAACATCCGCCAGCTCAAGCGAAGTAAAACCATCAGAGGAAGATGCCAAATCCCAAGTGAAGCACGTCGCAAAAAAGACTACCAAGTCTACCACCAAGACTGCAAAATCGAGCATTGCCAAGACCACAAAGAAGGCGGCGTAAGCCATGGCAGATCAAAAACCTGAAGAAAAGCGTAAATACGTGAACCCAATGGGTGGCATGAAGCGTCCTATAGAGGGGCTGCGCAAATTTGTGACGCGGCGGCCTGCCATACAGGAAGTAGTACACGAAACGACCTCAGGTGGTGTGGTGTTTCGCCGCAATCCCAAGACTGCGGCGGTAGAGATACTGCTCATCAAAGACGCCAAAAACCGCTGGACAATCCCGAAAGGGCATGTTGAGGAGGGCGAGGAGCCCAAAGAAACGGCAGAGCGTGAAATACGCGAGGAAACGGGTTTGCAGGAGATGGCAGTCAAAAACTGGTTGGGCAAGGTAAATTTCCGTTACCGGCGGAACCATACACTCGTACTCATGACCATGCACATCTATCTCGTAGAGGGCAAAGGCAATACGAGCCGGCTCCATCCAGAAGATTGGCTGAGTGATATCCAGTGGTTGCCTGCGGCTAAAGCAGTCGATGCCATCGCCTACGAAGACATCGGCAAGCTCATGCTCGCTGGGATGAAAAAAGTAAGAGAAGGAAAGGCATAAGGACAGTTGGTAGTTAATAGTTTCTAGTTTTTATTGAGGTGCTAAATCATTAAAAACTAAGAACTACCCACTATAAGCTTTTATGGACACAACACCATACCAAGATTTTGCGGTGACCCATTTGGGCGGCAAATTTGTCACCTTACAGCTGCTCATTACGGCGTTTACCCATCGCTCCTACCTCAACGAGCACAAAAAATCGGCCAGCGAGCACAACGAGCGACTTGAGTTTCTCGGCGATGCCGTGCTGGAGCTAGTAGTCACTGAATATCTCTATACAACCTATAGCGAGCCAGAAGGTGTTCTGACCAACTGGCGGAGTTCGCTGGTACGCACAGAGAGCATCGGTGCGGCCGCTGACAGGCTCGGCTGCGAGTCCTTGCTTCGGCTGAGTCGGGGTGAAAAACGCGGTACCGACAGAGCACGGGCGCAGATACTCGCGAACACCTTTGAGGCAATTATAGGGGCACTGTACCTAGAGCGCGGCTATGAGGCCTGCAAAGTATTTATCACCGAAAACATC
>CAZNLV010000046.1:0-6499 GCA_964574245.1 uncultured Candidatus Saccharibacteria bacterium | reverse complement strand
GGGCCCGAACGTTTATATCACATAGAAAAACCCCGCTGGATGCGGGGTTTTTCTCAAAAATGGGCTAAATACTCTAACTTTCGGTTGCTTTGGCGAGCACAAAGCGCACGATGAACTGCGAAAGTGCCACGATGATCAAACCGATAAGCGCGTAGATGATAGTGTTTTTGGCGCTCGATATCTTGTTGCTGTCGCCCCCGGAGGTAATGTAACGCAGACCGCCCCAAACGATCATGATTACCGCTATAACACCGACGATGGTTGAAAATATATTGATGATTTGACGGATGACTTTATTTACTTTGGACGTAGGGCCATCAGTTGAATCGGTTGGACAATCTGCTGAAGAAGCGTCTTTCGAAGTAATCGCTAGGTCGTTTGAGCCTTTACACACTGCATTCTGGATAATATCTGAGTTCTGTGCAAAACCCTGTGAGGGGAGAAACATGAGGGAAGACGCTACGAGCATGCTCAGTGCGGTGAATGCGTAAATTAATTTTTGCTTTATTTTCATGGTTTCTATGATCCTTTCTTATAATTCTTTTCTTTTATGTTTATAACATTCTGAAAACTAAAGAGCAAGTGTAATATTTGTTGATGTAATCGCGCGGGCCGATTAGCCCCTGATTGAACATGCGGCGTCAAAAGTCAATTCACAGACTTTTCGAGGACAAAGCGGGCGATCAGCTGGGCGAGGGCAGCCACGGCGAGGCCAATGAGGGCATAGATGAGCGTGCTTTTGGCGCTACCGACTTTACCGCTATCACCTGAAGATGTGATGTATTTGTACCCAGCGACGGCGATCATAATAACCCCCACAACCCCTATCAGTGAGGTGAGAATGTTGATAACCGTACGGATAGTGTCGTTCACATCAGTACCCGAAGGGGTAGCGGCACAGTCCGATCCGGTGCCGATGGACTCACACACAATCTCCTTGCTGGCGGTGGCATCGGCCCACGCGGCCCCATGGAACACGAAAACCGCGCCGCAGAGCAGTAGCCCCGTAACCGCAAAAAGCAGCCCCAGCCTATGAAATACCCGAATTCTGCGTAGCGTTTGCATATCTAGAGCCTCCTTACGACAAATGATATTATGGCCTGCGCGAGCACGATGACTGCTAGGCCGATGATCGCTCCGAGCAGCGTGCGTTTAGCAGATGAAGCCTGCTGCGCATCACCACCAGATGTCATGTATTTGAAACCCGATATGGCGATGATGATGACTGCAACTACACCAGCAATCACGGCCACAAGCCTAGAGATCTTCATCAAAAAGCCATCAGAACCCGTGAGCGGCGACTGCGCAGATGACGTCTTTGATTTGCACGCGGCTGACTGGGAGGCAGCGCCCGTAGCGCATGCATCTTGCAGGATGTCTTTGTCTGCATAGGCGGCTGGAGATGGAGATGCCCCCATGAGGCAGACCGCCAAAACCCCTCCCACGACGAAGACGCGGAGCAGACGCGAGACAAGCGCACGCACGCCAACCCCGCTCATCCTAGGCTCCTGAGGACGAGGAAGACGATGGAATACGCCGAAAGTGTAATCGCCAGACCAACCAAGCCGTAGATAATGCCGTTTTTGGCCGTCGACATCTTGTTGGCATCACCGCCTGCCAGTATATACCGCAGCCCACTGATAATGATGATGAGCAAAGTCACGGAGGCCGTCACCGCAAAAACCATATTTACAAGAACCGGGACCGTAGACTTTGCGATATCTGTCTCTGAATTGTTTGGCAGGGTACTCACATCTAGTTTCACTGACGGATCAACCGCAACATTTCCAGAGATATAGTATACGAACTGCGTTATTCCCATATAGGTTATGCCAATCTATTTCCTATATACGTTACTACAGAGGCTGCAATAATGGCGATGGCGAGCCCAGCCAGAGCATTGATAATTGTCTCGCGCGCCTGTTTCGTCTTGTCCGGCTCGCCTTGGCTCGTCACATACTTGATGCCGCCGACCATCACAAACCCAACTGCTACGAAGCCGATTATACGGAGGAGGGCATCACTGATCGCGAGAGCAACGGGGAGCACATAACTACCTGTCCCGTTTTGCGCATCTCCAAAAAGTGCAAAGTTTGTAATATCACACGATCCCGCGCCAAAAGCGGAGTCTGGCAAGTACGCAAACCACGGCTTGATGCCAAGAAACGGTTTGGAGCACTGTGCGGCGATATTTGATCCTGATGGCGTGATGGAGTTTACGCCTAGGCCACCGGGCGAGAGGAATTGCATGATACCGAAGAGAAACAGGAACGTCACAAGCCCATATATAGATTTGACAATCTTACCCTTACCGGCCGCTGATTTTTGTGGGTCACCACCCGAGGATGCGTACTGGATAGCACCCATGATGATGCCGATGATGACCGCCACGCCCGCAAGCGCCCCCAGAACCTTGACTAAGGGGTTCACGTACTTGGCCATCATGCAGTCTTGGGAGGTGTTTTGGCTCCCGTCCGGACAGCAGACATGATCGTTTTCCTCCGTCCCGCCTACTCCATCAGAAACTTGCAAATATTTCCAGCCGGAAGGACACACGGCGGGGGCCGCAGATTTGGCGCTTACACTCTGCCCGGGCACTATAGTTGCATATAGCCCTAGCACAGTAACCACACAGAGAAATAGGCGAGTAAAACGCTTCATACTGCTTCCAAATATACCTACTCCTCACCGAAACAGCAAGAAAACAGTCCGCATCGTACGTTGAGATTTTGACGGTCTGCAAATTTTTTCATATATAACATAAGCAAAAAGCCTCTGGCAAAAACCGAGTGTATACGGTTTAATAAGACAAAGGAAAAACATAATACTATGCGCGCACTCCTACACAAGCTTCGCCTACCGACCATGATGGTTTGCAGCCTTTTGGTTGTGCTGTCTGGTCTATTTTTTGTGCCTAGTAAGGCACATGCCGAGGCAAGCGATGCGACAAAACAGGCCGTCATAGATTACGCAAGAACTCAGTACGGCGCAGCTGCCGTAAGTATTTGTAGCGATGCTGATTGCAGAAATGTTATCGGAAGTAATTTTGCCAGCACATTCGATGCATATATAAAATCTAGCGCATTCACTTTTCCAACTTTTGACATAAACGTGCTGGCCAAAGGGTCGGGGGACACGGACTCGCAAGATGCGGATATTCTTGCCGCTATGCAGGCCATACAATCAAATGTTGAGGAGACGATCCAAAAAATGATCGAGGAGGGCGAGCAGCCAGCCAGCACCACAAATTGCGCCGTGGACGGGCTATTTGCGTGGATTTTATGTCCTTTCTCGGTCGCGCTCGTCAACGTCATAAAGGATTTCATGGTTCCAGTACTCGAGAATCTTTTGTATGTTTCACCCGAGACGACATTTACGAACACCTTTAAACAAGCTTGGAATTCATTCAGAAATATCGGCTTGGCGCTCGTGCTGATCGCTGGGCTATTTATGGTCATCAGCCAAGCCCTAGGCCTCGAGATACTCGACGCCTACACCATACGCAAACTCATGCCGCGCCTCGGCGTGGCGCTCGTCGGTATAGCGCTGTCGTGGTCGTTACTAAAACTAGCCATCACGCTCACGAACGATCTCGGTATAGGGATGCACGATCTCATTGTTGCGCCGTTTGGCAAGATGGGCTACACGGACGGTACTGGCGGGCTTGATATCATATCGCACTTTTTTGAGTTTGTTTTGGGCGTGGGTGTCGGCGTTACGGCATTTATCAGCGCTACCATGCTTGGTTTTGCCGGCATACTTTCTTTGCTTGGCACCACCGTGCTTGCACTGTTTATCGGGCTCCTCGTGCTAGCCATACGGCAGGCCGTAATAGTCATTGCCATACTGATGGCCCCGCTTGCCATAGCAGCCTACGTACTTCCTGGGACGCAGAAACTTTGGAAATTCTGGAAAGACGCTCTCATGACGAGCCTCATGATGTTCCCGATCATCATGGCTTTTACGGCAGCGGGTGAAGCACTTTCTAGGGTAATGATCCAGCAGCCGACCGAAGGAAGCACCGCCAGTCAGTTTATCAACATACAAGCATACTTGGTCCTGATAGCTCCCTACCTCATGCTGCCATTTGCCTTCAAACTCGCCGGCGGCCTCATGAGCTCGATTTTTTCTGCCCTTAACGACCGCGGCAAAGGTCTCTTTGATCGTGGTCGCAAGTTTCGCAGTGACACCCGCGGCTACCGCCGCGGCGAATTCGCCAGCGGCTCTATGAGTACTGGCCGGATGAGAACCGCCTATGCCGCGAGGACTACTCTGGCTCGCCAAGGCGGCCTCGATCCGCGCCGTGCCGCACGAACTCGCTATAAGCTTTCGCGGGAAAAGCTCGTCGAGCATACCGCTCGCGAACGCGCTGAGAAGGATCATGGCTTCTCTCTAGGAGACACCGAGGAAACGCGGGCCGCTATTTTTGCAAACGACAGAAATTCCTTTGGAACATACCTCAACAACCACCGCGCAGAACAGCTGGAGGCAAAACTTCGAAGGGAAGGTAGGAATGAGGATTATATCCGTAGGCACCGCAACGATAACGCATACAGCGCCGAGGTAATTGATGATAAGATCGCTCGGCTTGAGGCCGGCACTGGGGCTATGATGGGCAGTGATGTCATGAAAGCTGCCGCAATGCGCGGCCAGACCGTACTCGACGGCGCCGGCTGGTTCAACGAGGCTGAGAACCGTTTCGACCTAGAAGGTTTTGGTAAAGCCGCCAAGCATTTGGCAGACCGAGGCATATTCCGTGCCGAGGACATGGGAGCCATGCTGGGAGAAAATCAGCAACGACCCGATATGGCCGCTAGCTCATTTAGCCAGCGCGTAGACATTGCCGACTGGGCAATCAAAAGCGCAGACGGTAGCTATACTCAAGAACAACGAGATGCAATATACGGCCGCACCTATCAGTCTATGCGCAACAGCTCCGCCGAACTAGCGAACTTGCGCACCGCCAGAGCTGTCGCCAAACAGGGTGGTGAACGTCTAGAGGGCACCCTCCTAGGCCACACATATGCCGGTATAGACGCGAAGGACGGAGTCCAAGCGGGCGCTTCAGAGATGATGGATGTGCGCGATCGCTTGGCCTCGGAATACGCCACCTTCGCCAACTTTCAAGATATGGCCTCGAGCGCTTCTCCTGTAGCGCGTGAACAGTTTGCTGTTCGCCTGCAACAGACATATACGGGCGAACAGATGCATGCCGATGTCAGGAACGTGCTCGCACCGCTACTCGCCGCCAATAACAATAAAGTCTCCAACCAGCAAATTATGGAATACCTCCGAGGTGGCGCTGCTGGCTATAGGATTGATCCAGCTACTGGCAAGCCACTGATCGTTACCGATGGCGCCGGTAATAATACCTACGTACAGCAGATGGCCGACCCAGAACTTATACAGCGGTTTACTGCTCGACGACGCGAATACGGCAGCGCGAGAGAAATGGCAGGCGCGGTGCAGGGCGGAAGAGACAAACCTCCAGACGCCGGTTCACGACCTGGCCCGCAACCATAGCTGCTCGAGAGAAGGCTTATCGGCTTATCTATTTTTCTCTAAACTATTTCTGTTTGTAAAAAATTGACCAAAAAACAAATGTATGCCTATATGGTTGACAAAATGCTAAAGTTTTGCTAGAATATGAGCTAGGAAACTCCTACGCCATGGAAAATCTACATGCCGCCCCAAACAAGGAAAAAATCGCTGCCCTGCGTGACATCACCACCGAATACGTGCCGGGGGTGGATGACCACGGCGAGCATTACACCCATGCCCAGTTGATAGACGCCGCGGCAGAGCTTGGCCCCGTACTTGTCCCTGCATCGCGTGATCAACTTACTCATGCTAGACAAGCTATAGAAGCGGTTATTGTCGAAGGGACGGGTGAGGCAGAAAAAAGCACCTACCGATCGCTCGACGGTACGATAATTCCAGAGGAAACCTACCTGAAAGCCAAGGCAAACACTGACGAGCAGCGCTGGGTACTATCTGCGGCCGACGAAGGGGTAGCGATTTCCTCTGCGAATGCTTTTGATGAGACAGGCCTAACGGCGGAGGCAACGAAAGAGTTGTCTATGTTTAGGACCCATCTTTCAGAAGGTGAGCTTGAGCCTGCGCAGTCTTTTATGCTTTTTAGACAACGCTGGAGGGCAGCGAAAAATCTGAGTGACGAACTAAGGGCAGCTGGCGTCGAGGCGCCGACTACACACTCTGCTTCGGCCGAGCATCCTCTTGTAGGCACTGTGGTGCTGCACGGCGAAGCTACAGGATCAAGCATCCAAGACGGCAAGCACGAGGCAGAAGGAACAGATCGGCCAGAACCGATAGTGCACAAGATGGAATACCTACCTCCCAATGAATCAGCCCCACAAGACGGTATACCAAACGCTCGACCAAGCAGCGAGGACGAGAGAGAGAGACCCAAAGATTCGCCTGCCTTAACCGCAGAGGACATCGCCCGGGCAACCGCAAAAGGCATTTTGAAGGCATATAA
>CAZNLV010000045.1:0-6839 GCA_964574245.1 uncultured Candidatus Saccharibacteria bacterium | reverse complement strand
CGATGACGTACGCGCTGTCTCCGAACACTTGGGATACATGTGTTACATCTGATGTTTTCACTTGGATGACCACACCGAGCTCTTCGTTGAAGAGTAGTTGGAGCATCTGGCCTCTGCAAGGCTCAGGCAAAACGCTGCCCATGTCATGATGAGCGCTACTCTTGCCAGACCGAGCACTACCCTTGTCATGCTGAACTTGACTCAGCACCTCGCCGAAAAGGGCTCGAGGGTCGGCCGCAGGAGTTCCTGAGTCAAGCTCAGGATGACACTCGGGTGTTAAACCTAGATGACCCAGCGGCGTCAGGTCGATATCGAGACCGCATCGGCTGGCGAAGGCCATTTCGGCGAGCGTCGTGAAAAGGCCGCCGTCAGAGCGGTCGTGATAGGCGAGGAGCAGGTTTTTGGTTTTTAGGGCATGGGTTTTAGCAAAGAAATCTTTCAAGATCTCTGGGTCGGCGTCGGGAGTCTTGCTCACTATGTGGTTGTAGGCTTGAGCCAAAGCGGAGCCACCGAGGCGCGTTGTGCCGCCAGAAAGATCGACGTACATGAGTACGGAGTCGCTGCTGATGTCGAGCTGCGGTGTCAAAGTTTTTGACACGTCCTCTACCGGAGTAAATCCGGTGATGATGAGACTGAGCGGGGAGGTGACGGATCTTGTTTCATCGCCGTCTTGCCAAGTGGAACGCATGCTCAGCGAATCTTTGCCCACGGGTATGGTGAGGCCGAGAGCGGGACAAAATTCTTCGCCGACAGCGTGCACAGTGTCATAGAGCGCTCGATCTTCCGTCCCCACTCCAGCGGCCGCCATCCAGTTGGCGGATAGTTTTATGTCGCGTAAGTCTTGGGTATCTGCTGCCAGCAAGTTGGTGATCGCTTCGGCAATTGCCATGCGTCCTGAAGCTGGCGCGTTGGTGACGGCGATGGGTGTACGCTCACCCATTGCCATGGCTTCGCCGGCCATAGTGTCAAACGCGGCGGCGGTGACGGCCACATCGCTGACAGGTACCTGCCACGGGCCAACCATTTGGTCGCGTGTGACGAGGCCCGTAATGCTCCGGTCGCCGATGGTGACGAGAAACTTTTTGCTGCCGACGGCTGGGATGTGCAGTACTCGTTTGACAGCATCGGCGATGCTGATGTTTTCTAACCAGTTTGCGTCAGCTGTCATCCTAGGCTTGGTCTGGGATTTCGTAGTTGCTCCACTGAGATCCTGAATCGAGCTCAGGATGACATTGGGATGGAGGCCAGTATCTTTGCGGGTGAATGTGCGGGTCATTTTGGGCGGCTTACCAAAGAGCGTGCTCATAGGCAGGTCCACGGTATCATTACCGAGCAGGCTGTCGTGAACGATCAGCCGATCTTCGGCCGTAGCAGTGCCGATGACGGTAAAAGGACAACGCTCACGCTCGCAGATGGCGCGGAAGCGGTCGACGTCGCCCGCTCGCAAGCCGATGACGTAGCGTTCTTGAGCTTCGTTGCACCAGATTTCCATCGGTGACATGCCGGGATCGGCATTGTCGATGGCGCGCAGCTCTATTTCTGCCCCCAGTCCTGCGTCATGTACGAGTTCGGATACTGCGTTGCAGTAGCCGCCGGCGCCGATGTCGTGGATCATCACGATGGGGTTGTCGTCGCTCGCCCAGCAAGCGTCGATAACCTCTTGGGCTCTCCGCTCCATCTCACCGTTGCCGCGTTGGACAGAGGCAAAATCGAGGTTTTCGTGGCTGGCACCGCTCTGCATACTGCTCGCTGCGCCGCCGCCAAGGCCGATAAGCATTGCGGGGCCGCCGAGAATGACGATGGTGTCACCGGCTCGCATGATGCCTTTTTGCACATGTTGATCACGGATGTTGCCAAGGCCACCGGCGATCATAATTGGTTTATGATAGCCACGGACGTTTTCGCCGTCGTACTGTTCGTAGGTGCGGAAATAGCCCGCCAGATTGGGCCGGCCGAATTCATTGGCGAAGGCAGCTCCACCGAGCGGAGCGTCCAGCATAATGCCGAGGGGAGACGTGATGCGATCTGGTTTACCATACCCCATAAACTCAGCACCAGTCAGCTGGTCATCCAGCATAGCTGGCTGCTCTGCTGACTTCTTCGGTTGCAGCGAATTTTTCGACTCCGGTACTCCCTTCACCGTATTCTCATACGGCTCAGTCCGTTCCTCATCGAGAAAATCCCCTGCATCTCGAAGTGCTGAATTTATGGGGGCGTTATAGTGCTCCCAAGGCTGAATGTAATGTGGGATGTTCAGGTTCGACACGCTGAAGCCGGCAAGCCCCATTTTTGGCTTGGCTCCGCGCCCGGTGGCGCCTTCATCGCGGATTTCACCCCCAGTGCCGGTGGCCGCGCCCGGAAATGGTGCGATGGCTGTCGGGTGATTGTGTGTCTCGACCTTGATGACCGTATGAATGGGTTCCGGGTGAAAGTCGTATCTGTGGGTGGTGGGGTCCGGGAAGAAACGGCCGGCTGTAGGGCCACGTAGTACCGCGGCGTTATCTGAGTAGGCGCTTAAGACATCTTCGCCGCCTTTTTCGTAAGTGTTGCGGATCATTTTGAAAAGACTTTTCGGTTGTTTTTTGCCGTCGACAATCCAGTCGGCATTGAAGATTTTGTGGCGACAGTGCTCGCTATTGACCTGCCCGAACATCATCAGTTCTGCGTCTGAGGGGTTGCGGCCGAGTTTTTTGTATGCGTCTACAAGGTACTCGATTTCATCGGCACTGAGCGCGAGGCCCTGTTCGAGGTTGGCTTTTTCGAGTGCTGCTTTGCTGCCTGCTCGTACATCGATGGTAATAAGCGGCTTGGGGTTCGGTTCTGCAAACAGCGTTTCAGCCGCCTCGAATGAGTCTAGGACACTCTCGGTCATGCGGTCGTGCAGCAGCGGCGCGATTTCGTCTCGTTTTTTCGAGTCAATGTAGTACGCCACGCCGCGTTCGATGCGCTGTATATGCTCTAGCCCTGCATTGTGCGCAATGTCGGTTGCTTTGGATGACCAGGGCGAGATGGTGCCGGGACGGGGGACGACGAGATATAACTCGCCTGCTCGTTTCCCAGTGTACGGCGCGTCATATGTGAGAAGTGCTGCCAGTCTTTTCTCATCGGCCGCTGAGAGTTCTGTGTCTGTATGGATGAAGTGCACGTATTCCGCGCTGACATCGTGCATTGCCTCGTCGACACTGTGCAGCTGTTTCAGCAGTCCTTTCGCCCGAAAATCCGACAATGCGTTGACTCCCTTGACGAGCTGCATTAGCGTACCCCCAAAGTCTCGGCTGTAAATGTGAGGTTTTTTGGTTTGATAATTACCTGTTTTTCACCTCGTTTGACGGTGCCGCCCCTGATGGCTTTTAGCCCATTTTGCTGTGCGGCGGCGAGGACTTTTTCCGCATCGGCCGGCGCAACACAGAGTGCAAAGCCGACACCCATATTGAAATTGCCGTACATTTCGGCGTCGTCGACACCGGACTCCTGCTGCATACGAGCGAACTCGGGCTGCGGCTCAAGGATGTCGGTGACTTCGTAGGTGAAAGTAGGGTTGGCGCGCATAAGTTTGCGCCAACCGTGGCCGGTCACATTGACCATATAGTGCGGAATGATGCCCGCTTCCAATATACTGCGCACGAGATTTACGTATAAATGCGTGGGTGTCAGGATGGCTTCGCCAAAAAGCTTGCCGTTAGGCAGTTTCGTTTCGTAGAGCTGCGGGTTTTTGTCGTGCAGATGCCGGACAAATGAAATGCCATTGGCATGGATGCCGCTGCTTTCGACAAGGATGATGGCGTCGCCTTCGGCGAGCTTATCCCCGAGCACTAGCCGCTCTTTTGGATCGATGACGCCGACTGCTGAGCCGCCGAGATCAATAGTCTTGGGGTTGATGATGCCCTTGAGCGCCGGGGTTTCGCCGCCGCCCCACGTCGCACCGATAGCATTGCAGGCGGCTGCCCAGCCGCTGACGAGGTCGCTTGCGCGCTCGCGGTCGTCCATCCATCCTCCATCACCCAGCGCAAAGTAGGCATTGACCACCTGTGGCAGTGCTCCGACGACGATGAGATCATTGACGATCATCGCAACCGTGTCCTGCGCGAGATTGTCGTAGTACGTCCGGCCGGTTACGGTACGCATGGCGTCTGCGACGAGATTTTTGGTGCCAAGCCCCTCGACGACGAGCGATCGGTAGACGTCCCTCTCCTCCCATACATAGGCCGATTCACCGCGGCTAGCGGCAACCTCACCAGCCCCAAATTGCACGAGATTTGACGCCGTAGTAGCGGCTGCTTTCTGTGCGAGTACCTTCACCGGGTCCATCGCGCTATAATCTACTCCTGTTTGTGCATAGCTTGTCGGTTGATTTGCCACTGTCACCTCCTTATGCTTGATAACGCCAATACCGACACGGTGCTTTTTATAAGCGCACCGATGCCACCGCTCACCAGCTCACTCTATTGTAGCAAGATACCCTAGCCGACTCTATATGTTGCGACAAAAAAACTGCTATGATTTACTAATACCATATCGATGATAGTATTTGACTGGAAGCGGACCTTGTACGATCCTGAGGAAAGAACGTTGATAGCCGACGGGACTGAACTACTGGCATACCTCAAGGACAAACAGGTTAGTTTGGCACTCGTCGGCAAAGGCGACGAGGAAATGTATGCTGAAGTCGAACGGTTGGGTGTGCAAGATTTTTTCTCCCAAGTCGTATTTCGGGAGGGGGCGAAAGACGCGGTGTTGTTTAAGCCATTTGTAGATAGGATGCATCCAGAAAAGACCATTTTTGTCGGCGACCGTGTGCGTTCGGAATTGGCCATCGGCAATGCTCTCGGTGCGACCACTGTATGGGTGCGTAGCGGCAAATTCGCGGATGAACCTCCCGCAGATTTTGCGGAGGAACCGACATATATAGTCAATTCCCTATCTGGCGTGCGTCAGGTTCTCGAAAAGCACTATTCTCTCCTCACCCAAGATTAAGAATCCTGTAGATATTTTTGCCAGCCCTGTTGTTGGAGTTTTTCGTCGGCAGCGAGGACGTTGGCGTGCTGATTGGCGCGGAAGCGGATGTATTTTTCGGCAAGGGTTTCATCGCTCAGGGCGAGGATTTCTACCGCGAGCAGCGCGGCATTATGCGCGCCATTTTCGGGCATGGTTGCGAGTGGAATGCCGGGAGGCATTTTGATGCTAGACCAGAAAGCTTCGTGGCCGTGATGGTCGCGTTTGACGGGCACAGCTATGACGGGAAGTGTGGTGCCACTGGCTGTCATGCCCGGCAGGTGCGCTGAGCCGCCGGCTCCGGCGATGATGAGTTTGAGCCCACGCCTATGAGCACTTCTGGCGTAGTCTTCCATGACATCTGGTGTGCGGTGCGCCGAGATGACGCGCGTTTCATAGGCGACGTCGAACTCGTCCAGTACTTTTGCGGCTTCGCTCATAACATCGAGGTCGCTATCTGACCCCATGATGATGCCGACGATTGGTTGGTTCATGTGTTCCCTCCTTTATGTAGAGTCAAGAGACAAGAGTCATCAGTCAAGAAAAACGCAAGGTCGTAGAGCCTTGAACGTAGTGTGTCGAAAAGTCTAACCGGGAAGAAGGCGCTATCCTTGTCTCGTATCTCGTATCTTGTAGCCCGTGCTTTCACGCCAGTCCTTCTATGATAGTCGAGGCCTGCTGGATGGAGGAGATGAGATAATCCGGCTTGGCGGCGACGAGTCGAGCACGAGAACACATACCGCCGCTGATGGAAACGGTGTGCAGGCCGAGGGAACGGCCGATTTTTACTTCTTCTGGAGTGTCGCCGATGATGACGACCTCGCTTGGGGCATAGTGCTTGTTTTGTAAATAGGTTTCAAGTCGATGCTGCTTGCCGGTGTGGTGGGAAGAAAGCGCGTCATCGTTAGCGAGTACATCGTCAAAAAGGTCCCCAAGTTTTAAGCGGCTCAACTGAAAGTATATGCCTTCTACCGTGTGGTTGCTCAAGATGACACTGTTGACGCGTCGGCGTTTCAAGGAGTGTAGAAGCTGACGTGACCCTGGGCGAGTGCGAGATTTTGCCACAAGGGGTTCGTAGTTTTTGTGGAACAATGGTCCGATTTCTGCCGACTTTTTTCTGAAAACGTCAGGATCAACCCCGAGATTTTCATAGGCTTTTGCGATGGGTACTTCGTATGACTCGCGCATTTGCTGGAGCGTCACCGGGGGTAAGTTGAGGAGCGGAACTTCACTGGCATTGGCGGCTTCTAGGACGGCCCGCGTGTCATTCAGGATAGTGCCGTTCCAATCCCAGACAACGAGCTTGATATTCATAGGCAAAACCTTTGGTCTTGCAGAGTCAAGAGAGGCGTAGACGCATGGGTCATTCCGGACTTGATCCGGAATCTAGAGAGATGGAAGTCTGAGGGTAGATGAAGGAGATCCTGAAATAAATTCAGGATGACAGGTGTATGAAAGTCTGAGACCGATACCAAGAGATCCTGAAGCGAATTCAGGACGATGCTACTGCGTCGGTTCGGGATGACACCATTGTGTCGATTTGGGGCGACGCTCCTGCGTTGGTGTAGAGCAGCGTTTTCGACCCAGTTCAGAAGTGGACTTTGTGTTTGTATGCGATGATATGAGGATGGGTATTTGATGACTCCGCACTTCCGCTCTCCCGCACTTCCGCTCTCCCGCACTTCCACACTTCTGTAATTCAGTAATTCACTACTTCTCATATGTCAAATGCTTTTCGGGCGCGGCGGGCGAGTTTTTGGGCTGTTTTGACGTCTGCAGCGGTGACGGTGATATGGCCCATTTTGCGGTCGACCTTAGTCGGGCTTTTGCCGTACAGGTGCAAGCTT
>CAZNLV010000044.1:0-6989 GCA_964574245.1 uncultured Candidatus Saccharibacteria bacterium | reverse complement strand
ATAGGCCCACACGCTCAGATCGGTGGAGCGACCTGATAGTACTTCGTCTCGTACCTGCTGCAAGCTCCGGAGCAACGCAGCCCGTACAAGCGGCCGATACGGTGCTAGACCACTCGGTCGGTCTGCTCCCACGTTTTTATACTTTCATAATTTCGGCTTCTTTGGCTTTGCTAGCCGCCTCGATATCACCGCGGGTTTTTTGCATGGCATCTTCTACTTGACCACTGAGTCTTTTGGTGTCATCTTCGCCGAGCACTTTGTCCTTTTTGGCTTGATCGAGCGCATCCATGGCCTCGTGACGAATGGTACGCACGGCTATCATGGCGTCTTCCTGCTTGGCGCCGAGCTGCTTGGCTATTTCACGGCGGCGCTCTTCCGTGAGCGGTGGTATGGGCACACGCACCACGCGGCCGTCATCGCTCGGGTTGAGACCGAGCGCAGGGTTATCACGAATCGCACTGGCGATAGCCTGCAAATTTCCCGGGTCAAACGGCGTAATCTGGAGCAGCTGCGCCTCGGGGGCGATCACAGTTGCCACTTGGTTGAGCGGCATAGCTTGGCCGTAGGCATCCACCATGACGCCGTCAAGCATACTGGCGCTTGCCCTGCCAGTACGCAGGCTCTTGAGCTGCTCCTGATAGTGCGTCACCGCTCCAGCCAGTTTAGTTTTGGTCTCATCGACCACATGCGTTACATCCATAGCACTCCTTTGCTACCTCACACTATACACGGATCGTTCGTCGACTAGAAGCCCCTGCTACGCAGCTGTTGGCACTTCATACGATGCAGCAGGCTTCGCGAGATTGCGGGCAGCGGCAGCTGCGGCAGCACGGCGATCAGAGTATTCATTCCTCGCAAATTTCAGTACAACGCCGCCAACTTTTACCGCTCTATCGATGTCTTCACCGCGTATGCCTCTCTGCTCGGCGCCTCGCTTGGCGCCCTCGAGACCGCCCCTGAGCCCGTCCCACAAAATGGTTTTTGCTCCGAGCTCGGGCGCAGCGAGCACTGTCGCCAGCTTGCCCATACGCTCTTTGGTTGACGTACCAAAAGCACCTTCCATGGCGCCCCGGCAGGCCTCCCGGCCGACGGTCGATATAGTCTGGCGTAGCTCAGGCGGCAGCGTTTCGTATGCAGCTTTGACCTGCTCTCCGACAGTGCCGGCAAACTGCTTTGCTCCCTCCAGAGCACTGCTCAGCGCGCCGCGCATCCATGCGCCGCGTGAACCTGCCTCGGCTCCTGCCTGAGCAGCTTCTGCGGTAGGCTGGAAAGCGCCTGCCTCAGAAGCCATTGCTGCTGTTGGGTCAAACGCGAATTGACGAAATGCGTTTACCGTCTCACCTCCTTGAACAGGTAAGCCTAGTGTCACTTCCCGAGAGTTTTGGGTTGGGTTCATTGGTTTCATATTTTTCTGCTTTTTTGTTTTAAATTCACTAGTTACACTCTAGCACACAAATGCGAATAAGTCAAGTCTATGCTGCAAACACCGTTCAGGATGATACTGATGTTCGTAATTCCGGATTCGACCCGGAATCTATGCGTTTCGAGTAGGGTTAGCCGTAGACAAGTCATGGATCCTGAAATAAATTCAGGATGACACAGGGGTGAGAGCCGGGAGTTAGGTTAGGATATCCTGAAACAATACTGAAACAAGTTCAGCACACGGTTCAGGATGACGCCACGGCGTCAGTTCAGAATGACACGTGGTTGGAGTGTGGGTATGATGACACCGATTGAGTATCGACAAAACCTAAAAGGATTGGAGCGTGCTACAGTAGACCCAAGTATCCTAAATGTTTAGTGGGTCGACCGTCCATCCGGCAGCTAGCGTCGTTTGGCGCGGCGATCACGTAGCATTGATTGAGCCGTGACACGTCTGCCATCTGCGGTTCTGACCTCACCTGCAAGCACACTATTGCTCATGGCCCTGCTGGCTCGATTTACCTTTTTGATAAATCTGTCTGTGGGAGTTTCTGCGGCCTTTTGGCGGGCACGCCATAGATCAGCACTCGCCTCTCCGACGCCCCGCCACGTGCCCTTGAGTGGGCGCCCGCCGTTTGATGTCGGTGCTGCCTTTGGAGGCGTTGGGTGTGGTGTTTTTGGCCTGCCAGATCGGCTCGTTCCGCTCGGTTCAGGAACGGTAGGCGTTCCTTTGCTCGCCTCATGAGCATCTCGAACTATGCCGAGTATCGTTGATCCGACCGCCTTCACTCTACGCGTATTTTTTTTCGCATTCTCGGGCTTTACCCAGCCGCGAGAACCGGCCCACTCTACGACTCTCTGTGCCGCCATATCTCCGAGTGCCGTCCGAGTTTCTGCGCTGACTCGCCCATTTGTGATTCTCTCTACACTCGCACGTGCTGCAAGACTCGTTAGGCTAGGCTGTTCACCTGCTGGCGGCTGGTCGCTGGCCGGCTGGCCTTCTGCCCCAGCCGCTGCTGCATTCGCATCTAGAGCTGCCGTGATGTCATCTATCGCACTGCCAAGACGATCGCCAGCCGGAACACCCGGCTCTCCAAACACATCTGGATTACCACCAAACCCGACACCCTCCGGGCCTCTTGGTGCTCCCGTAGGGTTTGGTTCTTGGAAAGCGGGTTGTGTGGTTTCTGCCATGCTGATGTCTTTTCTTTCTTAATCTTTGTGTAAAACAGTTTTTTATATTAGCACACAGATGTATAAATGTCAAGTTTTGGTTTTAAATTGTTTTACGGTTTTATGGAGTCGTACGACGGCTTTTAGACTATCGACGCCACGTTTTTCATATTGCACGAAAATATCGAGCAGCTCTGCACGCCATTTATCACCGAATATATCACTCAGTTCTTCCTGTAGCCGTGTCGCGCGGGCCACGTTCTGGCAGCTCGCCTGCTTGATCGCTCCTGCCCATTTGTGCGTCTGCATGGACCGTATCAGCGTCTGTACCTGCATAGCCCTCAAACAGGGCTTTGAAATAGAGCTTCGGATCTATAGGCAACTTTCGCAAAACATATACGGCATTTTCATATCACGGTCTTTGTTTTACAAAGCCCGGAATAATCATATCCCGCATGAGATTACTTGCCTGAATGCCCCCGCTCAGCAGTGCGAGCGCCATAAAGTCAGTCGTACCTTCGTTGATAGCAGTGGCCAATTTTTTTTCATCCTCACTGCTAAACAGCCTTTGGAGTCCGTACCCCTCATGGTATGTAGTGCTTTCTCGTTTGGTGCTAGGCGCATC
Source organism: uncultured Candidatus Saccharibacteria bacterium (assembly GCA_964574245.1). Taxonomy (GTDB): domain Bacteria; phylum Patescibacteriota; class Saccharimonadia; order Saccharimonadales; family UBA4665; genus JAGXIT01. The sequence goes on along the minus strand of CAZNLV010000044.1, from coordinate 3,769 downwards.
ATCTGGCGAAGTCCCTGTCAGCACATGCACCATTTCATGCGTAAACAGGTATTCGCTTTGTTGAGGGCTTAGAGCGTCTGCATTTTTGATGAGAATGTGAGAGGGGCTTTTACCCATGTGGGTAGTATATGCAAGGCTACCCGGCACTTTGTTATGCGGCCGAAAATGGAGATCGTCATCTAGGAGTACTGGGGTGTGCTGTACGAGCTGCATGCGGCTCGCTGTCAGCATGCCGGGATCAAGCCAGCCGTCGTGCTCTGCCCACTGGAGCCGAGCGATAAGCCGTGCGCGCATGGGGCCGAATTTCTCTTGTTCGTATTTTTGCTGGCGATCGATCATACGGGCATTGTGCCATGCGAGGAGTTTTATGAGCGTCTCGTCACTGACTCGAGGATCACCTCCTGGCGTAGCGGCGTTTAGGAAGTGCAGGCGCTCTAGGTCAGCAGCATCTTTACCGCCGAGTTCCCCAGCCAAGCTGTCGGGTAGCGGTTCTGCTCCAAAAAGCTTTTCAGCAGCATGCGCCTGTTGTGCTGGATTTTTGTCTGAGAGAAAAGATCTTGCCGCCAAAAGAGACTGAGCAAAATACACCCTAACAATTTTATCGTCTTCAGTGAGAGCTTCACCTTTGTTTTGCCTATCATCAATCGCCCGACAATACCCGTACCCAGTCAATACCTCATGACCAAATGTAGTTTCGTGTGAAGCTAGGCCGGTAACCCCAAAATCGGTAAATTCAAACGGTATGTACGATGTATCACCCGTAAGCTCAGGCGCCCGCAGCGATGCAGCCTCAGATTCCCACTGCACCCGTGCTGCGCGCAATACCGAAAGCTTTTCCTCTAGCCCCGGATCGGCATATGGCCCCACTGCGCTGCCGTCGACAGCGATAGGAAGAGTCATGGGGGTTTCTAGCTTTGGTTGTGGCATTTTTGTTTTATCTAGTGAATTGAATATTATTTCTTAGTATAGCATAAAGATTAAAAATGAACAAGTTTATTTCAATCATTGCATTTGCGCCATGCTAAGGTCTGTCCTTACGACTCAGCTGTGTGTTGGTAATAGCCATGAGTACGCGCGCGGATTGAACGTACGTAAAAAGCCCCTGCCCGTGGGCTTTTTACTTTTTATGACGAGCGGCGCCCTAAGCAGCTTCGCCGAGAGCGATGCGGGAGAAACGGCGGACGACGATGTTTTCGCCGAGACGGGCATTGTGCTCGGTCACGTACTCACCAACTGTTTGGTCGGGGTTTTTGATGAAAGGCTGATCGAGCAAACACTGTTCGGCAAAATATTTGCCCAGCTGGCCTTCGACGATTTTTTCGGCCATGTCTGCCGGCTTGCCATTCAGCGCGTCACCAGAGAGAAGCTCTTGCTTTTTGGCCTCGCGTGTTTCTGCGGGGATATCGCTCGACTGCACATACACTGGATTGCTAGCGGCAATGTGCATCGCGACGTCTTTGACGAGGTTTTGGAAAATTTCGTTGCGCGCGACGAAGTCGGTTTCGCAGTTTACCTCGACGACGACGCCGATACGGCCATCGTGGTTATAGGTACCGACAAGCCCCTGACGGGCTTCGCGTTCACCACGTTTTTCGGCCTTGGTGAGTCCTTTTTTACGCATTTCTTTGAGTGCGGCGTCAAAGTCGCCCACTGCTGCTTCGAGCGCTTTTTTGGCGTCGGTCATGCCCACGCCAGTGAGTTCACGTAGTCGTTTGATATCTTCGATAGTTACTGCCATAGTCTAATCTCCTGATTTTCTTGTTACGTGTAACGTGTAACATTGGTGTAACGATTATCCTGTCACCTAGTTTGCAGCTGCAATGGTTACACGTCACATGAAAATCCTATGTGACACGTGACAGGTTATAGATTAATCTTTTTTGTCTTCTGCTTTTTCTGGTGCTTTGGTCTTGGCTTTGCCAGCTTCGACGGCCGCTTGGAAATAGTCAGCGAGCAACTGCAGCGTCTTTATAGCGTCATCGTTGCATGGGATCGGGAATGTAATACCGGTCGGGTTGGCGTTTGTATCGCATACGCCGACGATCGGTAGCTTGAGTTTGGTTGACTCTTTGACGGCGTTTTTGTCATGCACCACGTCAAAAATGACGACCGCGCCCGGCTTGGCGCTCAGCTCTTTGATGCCGCCGTACAGTACATTCATACTGTCGATTTCTTCTTGGAAACGCTGAACTTCGAGTTTGTTAAATTTGCTTGCTAGCTCACCGCTCGCCATTTTGGCTTCTTGGTCGACGAGGTATTTGATCTGGGCGCCCACGGTGTTCCAGTTGGTCAGCATGCCGCCGAGCCACCGCTCTGTCACGTATGGCTGACCCGTGGCCTCAGCGAGTGCTTTGACGATATCTTTGGCCTGGGCTTTGGTGCCGACGAAGAGGACTTGTTTGTTTTTGCTCGCGGTCTGCTCGACAAACTCGAGTGCTTCCTCGAGCTTTGTGACCGTTTTGGTGAGGTCGATGATGTGGCTACCACCCCGCTTGCTATGAATGTACGGCGCCATTTTGGGGTGCCAGCGCTCGGTTTTGTGGCCAAAATGCGCTCCGGCCTCTAGTAATGCTTTGATATCTACGTCTGCCATGCAGACTCCTTTCTTCAGAAAGGAGTCGGGGATCGGGGTTCGGGATTCGGGGTTCGTAACGATACCCTAAACCCTACGCCCTATACCCTGACCCAATCCTTCTACACCGGTCGGGAGGCCCATTGCAGACTTACAAAGTCTTGCAAGAGAGGATCATACACCCGCACCTGCTTAGTTAATTGCCATAACATTTTAACAGATACAGATAGCGATTTCAATCCCTACTACTTACTGTAAAGCGGTTGATGAAACCCGGAGACTTCTAACGCTTTGCTTAGAACGCGCCGCGACACTACTATCAACTTCCCGTATCTCTAGGTCTGGATAAGCTTGACGAATACCCTGAATCATATCACCCAAATACGGCATCATTTTTTTATCAATACATATAGTCTTGATATCAGAGGCAGTAACACCACCAAGTATCTGCGCTTCAGCATACTTAGCATTGGTAATATTATTCACCGCAACCACTTCGCTAGCATGCTCAAAATCAACTGGAAAGCCCTGCGTAGGGCCAAAGAACGAATCTCTTGGAATAACTACCGTCCTGTCCTTAATATTATTCGTATTAAGTTCCACAAATAACGCCCCATATCCACCTGGTGCTCCGCCAAGGTATTCGTCTCTACCATTTGCCGACATGACGGCACCATAAATAGGCTGTGGCTCACATAACAGACGTGATGGGGTACGAATACCCATCCCAACCTCTTCTCTGTCGCGATCGATATCATACATCGCTGTACGTGCGGAGACTTCATAAATCGACTTAAATCGATATGGGGGAGACAACATAATAGCCTTAAGTGCTTCCGGAGATAGGTTTACACTAACACCAAGCGTAGGCTCAATTCGTCTTGCTTCATCTTCAATATCATCTCTGCCATTTCGACTCCCAAAATCATCCTTGTAGTGACCTGTGGCCCATAGCTGGAAAGCTGTAGTGTTTTGATATGCCTTTTTCTTTATTACACCCATATATACTTCCTGTGCAGTGAGCACTTCTTGCCGAAATGCCAACATCTTTCCTACTGCCTCGCGTGCATTTGGGACAGCTTGTAATATATGCTCTACCTTATCGCTTGAGCTTCCGGCTTGTTCTGTATTTCCCGTTACCTTTTCCACTGCCGCCACAACAGTATCTGCTAAAACAAGTTCGGCTACTGCTCTTTG
>CAZNLV010000043.1:0-7004 GCA_964574245.1 uncultured Candidatus Saccharibacteria bacterium | reverse complement strand
ATCTTCCCGGGTCGCCACTCTCATCGATGTTCACGTACTGCATGGTACTACACTAACGCGTCCTGAGGAGGTTGTCTATCGGGCACGGGAACGGGCGACGGCGTGGGCGGCGAGCTCTAGGGAGTTGTCAAGCGGGGAGAGTTGGACGTCACCATAGCGGCTAGAGAGCGCTAGGCGGAGGAGTTCGTCGGCGAAGGCAGGGTTTTTGACGAGGACGGGGCCATGGCTGTAGGTACCGAAGACGTTATTCACCCGACAGCCTTCGGTTTTGTCATGGCCGTTATTGCCATCCCCCTGCGTAACGGTGCCAAATGCTTGCGAGGGAGCGTCGAGTGTAGTGACGCCGCTGTGATTTTCGTATCCAACTACTTCGCCGTAGGGCGTGTCGTATATGGTGTTTCCTATCATGCGCGTGTCGCCACCGGCTGTTTCGAGCGGTAGCAGGCCGATACCGTGTATGACTTCACCGGTGTTTGTCGTAAACGAGCGGCCAAACAGCTGATACATACCACAGATCATCAGCATGACGACGCTGTTTTCGGCCATTTCTTTCAGCTGAGCAGCTTTTTCTTGCAAATCATCCTGAATCTGTCCTTGGCCGGCATCTTGCCCGCCGCCGCCGATGATGATGTCAGCTTCACGTGGGATTGCCTCGCCGACACCGATGAGCTTCACCGCGACCTCGATCCCTCGCCATTCAGCACGCTTTTGCAGTACCAGCCGGTTGCCGGTGTCGCCGTAGATATTCATCTCCCGTGGGTACAGGTGCACAATGGTCAGTTTGTAGTTTGTAGTTTGTAGTTTGTAGGGTTTTTCACCGCTTGTCTCTTGACTCATATCTCTTGACTCTCTTTTGCTCATACGTCGTCCAGCCCTCCGCTCGCTCCCACATACAGTTCCCGCAGCTTCAGCATCGCTGTGTAGGTACAAAATAAGATCGCTTCGCCGGAGTTTTGGACCACTGCAGCATCAAACGCCGTCCGAAAATCTAACACCTCCGGATGTACGGCGTAGACTGGCACGTCATCGTATTTCAAACGATTGGCCATGTCGGCTGCGCGGGTTCCCCCACATACGACGGCGGTCTGTATCGCACTAAAGTCGACATCCCATAGCCATGACACATCACGACCGTCTGGATAGTCGTCGTTGATAGCGATGCCGATCGTCGTATACTCTTTGAGCGCGAGCATTCTGAGCGCCTGTGTAAACCCGCCGGGGTTTTTGACGAGCTGCAGCGTCAGCTTGCCACCGCTCGGTACATCAATCACTTCACCGCGGCCAAAGGCTGGTTCTACCGTCATAATTGCTTCTGCGAGTTTGCCCGTATCGGGCACAGGAACAATCTGGTACAAAACGCTGAGAGCGGCAGCGAGGTTGAGCGCGTTGTGGCCACCTTGTAGCTGGTAGGCATACCGGTGTGGTGTCGCGCCGATCCGCAGAGATACAGCGTTCTCATCGTAGCCTGTCAGCTCAACTCCGGGTTCGTTTGCTTGATAAAAACCCGTGTCCTCCGCATGATACAGCTGATCGTCTGTCAAAAACTCTGATTGCAAGTCTTTCCTATGGCCAAACCAGACCAGCCGGGCCGCCTCAGGGCGAATAGTGCTCACCCGCTCGTCGTTGGCGCTGAGCACTACAAATTCTGTTGCCGCCCCAGCAAGTCGCTTGAGCAAGTTGAGCGTCGTATCGATCTCGCCAAACCGGTCCATCTGATCTCGCATAATGTTGAGCACCAACACGCCGCGCGGCTTCACGACTCGTGCGAAGTGCACGGCGTGCGCCTCGTCCTGCTCAAATACGGCGATATCGTAGGACAATTTGCCGTTCCACTGTGCCTTGTCTACCACCGCACTGATGATACCGCGCACAAAATTGCTCCCCGTAGAATTCGTGAGCACCCGCAGCCCCTGAGACTCGAGCAACTTCGTAATGAGTTTCGTGGTTGTAGTCTTCCCATTCGTGCCCGACACGACGATAACACCCTGCGGTAACTGCCCAAGCATCTGTGGTAAAAACCGGGGGCTGACCTTTTCAACCACCCGTCCCGGCAGCGCCGATCCAGTTCGCCCCATCAGACGAAGCCCTTTGAATGTGATCTTACCGATTAATAACCCGATACATCGCATATGCTTCAGTGTACCACGCCGAAACACATGCTTGAGTCCTTCGCACTCCGTGCTTGAGCACTAGTCCATGGCCTGCTTCTCCTCCGTACCAGAGCCGCAGGCGCACCAGACGCACTAGAACCTAGGCAAGCTCAACGAGAGCGGAATCGCGGTAGGCTTTGCCACGGCGCAGGAGTAGGCGACCATGGGTAAACAGTCCAGGATGGAGTTTTTCATCTGTGGTTTTTGCCCCGTTTATAGAAATTGCATTGGACTGGAGGAGCCGCCGAGCTTCGCCGTTGCTCTTTGCCAGCCCTGCCTCCACCAGTGCGTTCACCAGTGAGCCGTCGAGTGTAGTTCGCACTGTCGGAATCTCAGCACGCAGTGCCGCTACCACCGCCTCATCTGCGTCTCCAACGAATGCGTCGCCCACGAGACAAGCCGTAACTTTTTGAGCTGTCAACAGTGCTTGGTCGCCGTGCACCAGCCGGGTGACTTCTTCGGCAAGGCGTGTTTGAGCGTAGCGAGCACCGGGATTTTCAGCGTGTTTGGCGGTGATAGCCTCTATCTCCTCCCGGCTGAGCAAGGTGTAGATTTTCATATAATCTGTCGCGCCTAGATCGTCGCAGTTGATCCAGAACTGGTAAAAGGCAGTCGGCGTGGTTTTGACCGGGTCAAGCCATATAGCACCGGCTTCGCTTTTGCCAAACTTCACCCCGGTGGTTTTGTTGACGATCAGCGGGCCGGTCCAGATATGTGCTTCACCGCCAGCCACACGACGGATGAGCTCAACTCCGGCAATACAATTGCCCCACTGGTCCGAGCCTGCCACTTGGAGCGTCGCACCCTTTTCTCGGTATAGATGCAGGAAATCATAACCTTGGATGAGTGCATAGCTAAACTCTGCGTAGGAGATGCCGCTGCCGTCATCGCCCAAGCGGTCCTGCACAAATTCACGGCCCAGCATTTGCCGCACTGGCACGTGCTTGCCTGTTTCACGGAGGAACTGCAAGTAACCCATGTCCTTAAACCAGTCATAATTATCGACGATCTCAAAACCTTTGCCGGCAAATACCTGACGGTACTGCGCCCCGATAGCGGCTTTGTTATGGGCTATCTCCTCGAGTGATTTGAGCTCCCGCTCTTGTTTTTTGCCGTCTGGGTCACCGATCATACCAGTAGCCCCCCCGACGAGTAAAATAGCCCGGTGCCCATGGTCTATGAAATGCCGCACCATCATGGCGAGAGCGAAATTACCCACCGTCATGCTATCGGCACTGGGGTCGACGCCCCAATAAAATGTAATCGGCTGGCCGTCAAGAGCCGAAATATCTTTATAGGTTGTTTGGTTGACGAAGCCTCGCCACGTGAGTTCCTCGGATAGTGTCATGCTGGGTAGTATACATATTTACGAGTTAAGAGTTAAGAGGTGGGAGGGGGAGATGAAAAATTGTCGCTGCGGGTAGGGCTGGACCGTCGAAATGAAAAGTTTTTCGTCCAGAAAATGCTCCGACACACTGTGACTGAACAGAGGAAAAAGTCCCCATGTAATGTGCAGTGCAGCCTTTCGAGCAGGTGTAAGGTGTTGCCGGATGTATTGAGATGACATAAAGGAGGACAAAAGCTTCGTATATTGGACAGAGGCAAATAGCGGCTTTGGATGTGTCTCGAAACTTTGAGTGCGAAAATCGTTGCGTATTTTTCCAGAATCCTTGTGCTTGCGGACGGCAAATTTGCTATACTGGCAGGAGCATTAAGGAGAGTATCGGTACACTACTACCACTATGAAAGAACTCAAATCTGATCGGCCACGCCGTTCCCCTGCCCGCGGTAAAGACACTTTCGTCACACGAAGCGGTGCCACTATAAAAGTAAACCGAAGCCTGAACGACCGACTCAAGGCAGGGAGAGAGGCAAAGGCCCGTCGCAAAGCCGCCTATCTGAGTAGCCTACCCGCCGAGCGTTGGAAAAGAGCGCTCTATCGGATGAGTCCTCGTCGTCTCGCCCGGTACTGGTTTAGCCGCGAAGGAGCGCTTATGGCGCTCAAACTGGCCGGCATAGGGTTTGTGGTGCTATTTTTGCTTATCGTCGGAGTGTTTGCGTATTTCCGGAAAGACCTACCGCAGATAAAGGACATCGCTGGCAACAATTTTGGCGGCAGTATTACGTATTATGACCGCACGGGACAGACCGTCTTATATCAGGGCTACACCAAAAAGAAACGCGTGCCCGTAGAGGCAGACAAGATCTCCAAATACATGAAAGATGCCACGATAGCAGTCGAGGATAAAAACTTTTATAAACACGGCGCTTTTGACACAAAAGGCATCTTGCGGGCAGCCGTAAACGACATACGCGGTTCGGGGGACACTCAGGGTGGCTCCACCATCACTCAACAGCTCGTCAAAATCAATGAAGACTGGGGCAACGACCGCACCATCAGCCGTAAGGTCAAGGAGCTCATCCTCGCAGTCGAACTCGAGCGCGAATACAGCAAAGACGAAATACTGGTCGGCTATCTCAATATGGCCCCCTACGGCAACATCGACTACGGAGTCGAGACTGCAGCACAGGATTATTTCCATGTCAGCGCCAAAGATCTGACGCTTGAACAAGCCGCATTGCTCGCTGCCATCCCGAAATCTCCTACCGCCCTCTCTCCCTATAGCAGTCCGAGCTGGAACGCCAACCTTGGGACAAACTATTTCAACAAAGAAGCGCTGCTCAACCGCAAAAACTACATACTGGATGTTATGGCTGAGCAAAATAAAATTACCCACGATCAAGCAGCCAAGGCTAAAAAAGTCGATGTGCTGGCTCAGGTACAACCTCTCCAGTCAAAATATGCCAACATCAAAGCGCCCTACTTCGTTAAAGCGGTAGAAGATGAACTAATGCGAACCTTTCCAACAAAGGTCGTCGAACGGGGCGGCTGGAAAGTCATCACAACTGTCGATATGAACCTGCAAGGCTTGGCCGAAAAAACCGTTTTAGCGGACAATATCCGACGTCTCAATGCCGGCGGAGCCGACAATACCGCATTTGTCGCTGAAGACAACACGACGGGCCAAGTGGTCGCCATTGTGGGCGGGACAGATTTCAACACCCAACAGGTCAGTTTTGCGACGCAAGCGCAGATTTCACCCGGTTCAAGCATCAAACCTTACACGTACGCAACATTCATCGACAATAACACCAATGTCGGTGCCGGAAGCGTGCTCAACGACAAGCAAGGTCCGCTGCCTGGCTACGAATGCACCAACAAAAATTCGCCTGAACATGGGGGAAACTGTCTGTTTAACTTTACCCGTCGATATTACGGGCAGGTTACACTGCGCTACGCGCTCGGCAGCTCGCTCAACGTCCCCGCCGTCAAAGCATTTACATCTGTCGTACCCCACAACAATATCTACTCCATCAGCAGCTCCTACCCCTCGGCGACAAAGGTCGTCACCACCGTCAATGGCCTGATGGGCAAAGCCCACGGCTACAAATGCTACCCTGAGGGCACAATTCTTTCCGAAGCAACGCCCGCAGATGAAACCCAATGCGGTCCAGCGGCCGGCATCGGCGACGGCGTGTATCTGACACTTTCTGACCACGTTAACGGCATAGCGAGTTTAGCGCGGCTCGGAAAATCCATACCCCAAACCACCATCCTGAAAGTCACAAATTCTTCAGGAAAAGTTCTCAAAGAGTTCAAACAACCCACCCCCAAACAGATCCTCAAGCCGGAGTCTGCCTATATCGTCAGTGACATGGCTGCGGACCCCGGAGCTTCATACTTGAGTGGAAGCTGTGGCGACACAAACTGTAGCGGCATGAAGTTTCACCGTTATAAAGGCTGGCATAACTCTATAAAAACCGGTACGACCAACAATCGCACCGACGGCCTCATGGTAGTCTGGAACGGCAAATACTCTGCCGGCATATGGATAGGCAATTACAACCGGTCAGAATTTTCTACTTCCCCAGAAAACGTCACAGATCCCGCTATGAAAGCCTTCATGCAAGGTGCAATCGACGCTCTCGGTGACGTGCCGGCAAATAACTTGGCTGCTCCTGCGGGCATAAAGAAACTTCCCGCCTACCCGTCTGCGGTGCCCTTTACTACCCAGTCTCGACCTCCAGCGACCGATCTATTCCCGTCATGGTATGTTGGCAAATCAACTTCCGGCAGCTCGTCTGTCATGGACAAAGTAAGCGGCAAAGTTGCGACAACTTGCACGCCCGACTTGGCACGACAAAGTGTCGGTGGTAGCACCTCTGCAAGCCTCAACGTCGATATTTATTCCGGCGGTAGCCCCGGCAATTCTACGCCCGTCAGTGCCGGTAACGATGACGTGCACAACTGTAACGACACGAAACCATCCGTCACGATCACGGCCGTAAACGGTTCGGCCGTAAACGATAACGTAAAATGTCCGCAGGCTGGCTGTACCATCATGGTGCATGTCGAACAAGGCACGCATCCGCTGACTGACAGTGCTCGTTCTAGCTTCCCTGGCACGCTCACTCTGCTCGTTAATGGCCAAATCGTGCAGTCACAGGCGGTAAATGACACCGGTGACTATCAGCTTACCTATCAACCGGAGGGTGATGCGGGTGATTCGGTGCAGGTGACCATCCAAGTTGTTGACAGCGTACTGTACCAAGGCAGCGACACAAAGACAGTTTCGATCGTCAAAACACCATCCAACTCTGGGACTGGGCCCGGCGGAAATGGCAATGGCAACGGCAACGGTAACGGCAACTAGACACGTCTTGTACCATCCCGGGCTCGTGTGAATGCGTCGCCCTGAACCCAGCCCCCGTGTCATCCTGAACCAGCACCCGTGTCATCCTGAACCATGTGCTGAACTTGTTGCAGTATTGTTTCAGGATCTTCTCCGCGTG
>CAZNLV010000042.1:0-7452 GCA_964574245.1 uncultured Candidatus Saccharibacteria bacterium | reverse complement strand
CAATATATCCGGTGAGCACGATGTCCTGAGTTCGGTCAAAGAATGCATCGCGAGCTTGTTTACAGACCGCGCTATCGTCTACCGTGTCACCAATGGTTTTGACCACATGAAAGTCGCTCTCTCTGTCGGCATCCAACAAATGGTGGCAGTGCGGAGCGAATGCGCCGGTGTGCTGTTTACTATAGACACCGAAAGTGGCTTCAAAAATGCCGTGGTGGTCAGTTCCATATACGGTCTTGGCGAAAACATCGTCCAAGGACATGTGAGCCCGGACGAATTCATTGTCTTTAAGCCTACGAGGGCGATTTTAAAGCGCAAACTGGGCACCAAAAAAATGAAAATGATCCCGATAGGCAACAGCCGTACCAAAAATATCGATGTACTTGTGCGCGACCAAGACCGTTACAGTATCAATGACGACCAAGTGCGGACGCTGGCCGACTGGGGCATGAAAATCGAAGATCATTATGGCCACCCAATGGACATCGAATGGGCGCTCGATGAAGACGACAAACAACTCTACATCGTCCAAGCCCGAGCCGAAACCGTGCAGTCCCGGCGTGACGTCAATCACATCGAGGAGTACAAGCTGACCGAAGATGGGCGTGTCATTATCAAAGGAACGAGCGTCGGCAATAAGATCGGCGCTGGTAAAGCCAGCAAAATCATGAGCGTCAAAGACATCGACGATTTCAAGGCTGGTGACGTGCTCGTCACCGAAATGACCGATCCAGACTGGGTGCCCATCATGAAAATAGCCAGCGCAATTGTGACCGACAAAGGCGGCCGTACCTGCCATGCTGCCATCGTTTCCCGGGAGCTCGGCATACCCTGCGTCGTCGGTACGGGCCAAGCAAGCCAGCTCATCTATGATGGGCAAGACCTCACGGTGAACTGCGGTGGAGGGGGCGATGAAGGCACAGTTTACGAAGGTATTTTGCACTACGAGGTAGAAAAAACCGATATCACCAACCTCGAACGACCCAAGACGAAGATTATGATGAATATCGGCTCACCGGATCATGCGTTTGCGTATTCGCTGATTCCAAACGAAGGTGTGGGGTTGGCGCGCGAAGAGTTCATCATCGATTCGCACATCAAAATCCACCCCTTAGCTCTCCTCCGTTTCCCAGAGGTGAAAGACAAAGCGGTTCGGGCGCAAATCAAAGAGCTGACCAAAGGCTACGATGACAAAGCCCAGTATTTCGTCGATAAATTGGCTGAGGGTATTGCCATCATTGGTGCGGCCTTTTATCCAAACGATGTCATCATACGATTTAGTGATTTCAAAACAAATGAATATGCCGGCCTCATCGGTGGCGCACAGTTTGAACCCAAAGAGGAAAACCCCATGATAGGGTGGCGCGGTGCCAGCCGCTACTATAGCCCCGAGTACAAAGACGCCTTCGCGCTGGAATGCAAAGCGCTCAAAAAGGTGCGCGATGACATGGGTCTGGTCAATATCAAGGCGATGATCCCGTTTTGTCGCAACCTCGATGAGGCCGATAAAGTCCTTGGTATCATGGCGGAAAACGGGCTAAAACGCGGCGAAAATGACTTCCATGTCTACGTTATGTGCGAAATCCCCAGCAATGTCATCCTTGCAGAGCAGTTTGCCGACCGATTTGACGGCTTCTCTATCGGCAGTAATGACCTTACCCAGTTGACCCTCGGTGTCGACCGCGACAATCATACCGTGGCGCATGACTACGACGAAAACAATGAAGCCGTACAGTCGATGATCCGGCACGTAGTAGGCGTCGCCAAACAAAAAGGTGTCAAGATCGGCATCTGCGGCCAGGCCCCCTCAGACTATCCTGAGTTTGCTCGCTTCCTTGTCGAAATCGGCATAGACAGTATCTCGCTGGCACCAGATACTATCATCAAAACCACGATAGATCTCAAAAAAACCGAAGACCACCTCGGCCGCTAAGTCTAGGGCTCCGGTTGGTCTCCTCTTTGTAGTTCCCGTAGCCCATATACCCCGCGGGGATCACATGTACTCGCTACTAGCTCCGTATGTCTACCCCCCGGCATCAAACACGCGGTCGCTCCTCCCAAAATGGTGTAAACTATAAGAATTATGAAAAATTCACATACTGAACACCATGTGCCACTCAAACGGTATAAGCGGACAAAGATAATTGCGACGATTGGTCCAGCAACTGACAGCTATGAAGCGATCCGACGACTGATAGAGGACGGCGCAAACGGCCTGCGGCTCAATTTCAGCCACGGCGATCACGCCCAAAAAACCCAACACATCGCTTGGATTCGCCGCGCGAGTCGTGAGCTCAAAAAACCGGTCGCCATCATTCAAGATTTGCAAGGTCCTAAAATCCGTCTGGGCGAGTTTGAGGACACTATCGAGGTCAAAAAAAACCAGACGATCCGGTTGGCGTACGAAGCAGATTATGAAGCTGATGGTGTCATACCGACGCAGTACGACCTCAGCACCAAGGTGAAAAGAGGGGAGCGTCTGTATCTGTTTGACGGTAAAGTCCGGACGAAAATCACAGCCATCAAAAACGGTGTCGTTTACTGTGATGTTGAAAATGACGGCGTGCTACTGAAGCGCAAGGGGATAAACCTGCCCGACACTGATTTTGCCGGTGATGTCATTACCGAAAAGGACAAAGCCGATCTGGCTTACGGCAGTACGCAGGACATCGACTATGTGGCCATGAGTTTTATCCAGTCGGCCCAAGACATCGAAAACATGCGTATCCTCCTGCAAAATCTGGGCATGAACGTCAAGATTATCGCCAAACTCGAGACCAAACTTGCCATCGACAACCTGCAGGAAATCATGCAAGCCACTGATGCGGCGATGGTGGCGCGCGGCGATATGGCGGTAGAAGTGAGCCCCGAAGTCGTCCCGGTGGCCCAACGGCAGATCATCAGTCTGGGGCTCGAATACGCCAAGCCGACCATCGTAGCAACCCAAATGCTCGGCAGCATGGTTGACGCGCCGGAGCCCTCGCGGGCTGAAGTTTCAGACGTAGCGACGGCCGTATATCTCGGCGCTGACTGTGTGATGCTGAGCGACGAAACAGCCATGGGCAAATATCCTCATGAAGCAGTCAAAATGATGAAGCGGGTCGTCATGTATTCGCAGCAACATGGCGTCGTGTATGTAAAATTTCGGGGACAAATCGAAAAACACCCCAGCCGTCAGGTGGCCATTAGCCGGGGAGTTATCAGCCTAGCCGAAAGCATTGCCGCCAAAGCAATCGTCGCAGAAACCAAAACCGGCGCAACGGTGCTCAGTATATCTTCCGAGCGCCCCGACGTGCCTATCATCGCAGTCACCGACAGCGAGCGGACCGCGCAGCAACTAGCGATTGTGCACGATGTGAAAAGCTATATTCGGCCAGTCAGTCCTCGGGCAGCAGATAAGCTGACAAGTTTTTTGCAAAAGGTCCATGTATTTGAGGATGGCGACTTGGTCGTTCTCGTCAGTGGGCAGTATCCCGGCGTGGTGGGAGCAACTGACACTATCAAGGTTCGGCAACTAGAATAAACAGGTTAGAGCGAAAAGGTTTTAGGTTAGAGTTTTTAGGGTCCATACGATATAGTAATAAGCGTAAGGTCTTTTGCCCTCTAACCTAGAACCTCTAACCTTGGATACATAATGAGTTTTACGAAAAAAACAATCAGAGATATCGATGTCAGCGGCAAAAAGGTGCTCGTACGGGTTGACTACAATGTGCCGCTCAGCGACAAAGGAGAGATTACCGACGACTATCGGATTCGTCAGAGCCTCCCGACGCTCAAATACCTACTCGAGCACGGCGCGGCGCTCATACTGTGTTCTCATCTCGGTCGCCCTGAAGGTCACCAAGACCCTAAACTCAGCCTCTTTCCCGTAGCAAAAACACTCGGGAAGCTCCTAAATACAGAGGTGGATTTCGTGCCGGATTGTGTGGGAGAGCGTACCCAGAAAGCGGCAAAAAAGCTGCAGCCCGGCCATGTGCTGCTCCTCGAAAATGTGCGGTTTCATGCCGAAGAAGAGGGGAATGATGAAAAATTTGCGAAAGAACTCGCCTCACTTGCCGATGTATTTGTGCAGGATGCGTTCGGTGTTGTGCATCATGGGGCAGTCAGCGTCTCAGAGCTACCCAAGCTTTTGCCGAGTGCCGCCGGCTTGCTGCTAGAAAAAGAGGTCAACACTATCACGACGGCCATGGAAAACCCTAGGCGCCCGCTCGTTGCCGTGATCGGTGGTGCAAAGATTGCCGACAAAATCGAGATATTGCAACGTTTCCTAGAGATTGCCGATGCTGTGGCGGTCGGTGGTGCCATGGCAAATACGTTCCTTCAAGCCGGTGGGTTGGCTGTCGGCAAAAGCAAGCTCGATCCCGAAGACGTGCCCCTGGCCAAAGAGATTTTACATACTGTGGCCGAAGTCAAAAAAAAGCGTGATTTTGTCTTTTATCTTCCCCAAGATGGTGTCGTGGCGCGCAAACTCGACCCGGCCGCTCCGACGCGTATCGTTGACTGGAGCGCCCAGGTTATTGCCGACATCGAAGCGTACCCAAAACGACCGTTACACGAAGCAAGTCAAGTGGCAGACGACGAACTGATTCTCGACATCGGACCGTTCAGCGGAGCTTTCATAGCGGGGATGTTGCAGCTTGCCGAGACCGTAGTGTGGAATGGTACGATGGGCGTCACTGAAACACAGGGGTTACAGGGGCCGATCGGACCGACAGCGCATGGCACAGATCTCGTGATGGAAGCAATGCTCGGTCAATTTGGTAATAGGCCATTTAGCATTGTCGGCGGCGGTGACACAGTCGGGTTCGTGCAGAGTCGTGGCCTCACGGGTAGCTTCAACCACGTTTCAACGGGTGGCGGCGCAAGCCTAGAGCTTATGGCTGGCCGCAAGCTGCCGGGTATAGAAGCACTGCAAGACAAATAAGCTTCACTTCACATTGCACACTTCATAATTTGCAGAAAATCGTTCATGGTCTCAATTTTTGCAATCTTTATCACATAGACTATTTGCCTTATGATAGCGTGATACTTTTCTGAAAATTGTGAAGTGAAAAGTAAAAATTGCCCGATTGGTTGCCGCACGCAAACCGGGGGTGTGCGGCCTAGGAGGAGCGAGATTCAGTGTTTTGTGGCTAGTGAGGCTCGACGGAAGGTCGAGCCTAGGGCAAGAAACCGTGGGCTAAAGTCCGCGGAGTTCCATTGTGCATTGCGATACGAACGCTGTATACTAAACATAAGCGTAAATACTATGGACAAAAAACTCCTCATCGTCGGCAACTGGAAAACTAGCTATGAGACAAACCGTTCCGGTTTTTCTCATCGCGCGGGCGAAATGGAATACATTTTGTCCAGCTGCTCTTTTCCGGGGCACTATGAGAGGGAAGCATAACGTATGGACAAAAAACTCCTCATCGTCGGCAACTGGAAAATGCATCTCAACGTACACCAAGCGAGTCTGCTTGTGCATCGTTTGCAGGAACGGATCGCACGGCACTATGATGTAGAGGTCGTGCTGGCGCCGAGTATGTTGGCACTACAGCCGCTTAGTCTGGAGATTGATCGTCGACAGTTCCGTTTGGCAGCACAGGATGCCTACTACAAAGACGAAGGGCCATACACCGGCGAAGTGAGCTTCGCCATGCTCGGTGATCTCGTACACTATGCAATCATTGGCCATTCTTCGCGCCGCATGTATTTTGACGATACTCTCGATACCGTGCGTAGTAAAGTGCAGGCTGCAATCCGTAATGACATTGCCCCCATCATTTGCATAGGCGAAACAAAACGCGAGCGTGACGAGGGTGAAGCCAAGCAAGTTATCCACGACCAACTGACGACTGCCCTCATGAATCTCACCAGCAAAGATATCGAGCAGGTTGTGCTCACCTATGAGCCTGTCTGGGCCATCAGCACGGCAGACGGCATCATTGCGAAGCCGCACGACGCCGCGGCGATGATACGTTTTATGAGGCAGCAGGTGAGTGAGCTCTACGGCGAGAGAGCAGCTCAGACGATGCGCATACTCTACGGCGGTAGCGTCAATGATCAGGATGTGCGGAGCTATCTGGAACTTCCGGAAGTAGATGGAGTGCTTGTTGGCGCTGCTAGCCTGAACTACCAGCAGTTTTCCGCAATTGTCCAGACGGCACACCAGCTACAGACCGAAAGGAAAAAGTGATGCCGTCAGAGAAAAATGCTGGCAAGGCGATTGACGCCGTGCGAGCAGACGACGCTCCCCCGGAATCGACAAGCCGCCCCGTTCTTATTACAAACCGACCTATCCTCGTGACAGACCCCATGCTCAGTGCAGACTCCGGTTCTCATGATGACACTGCAGAGCGGCCATCGAACGAGCCGGTCGGTCAATCAGGCGCGGAGCCAAAAATCCTCCGCGGAGCCAAAACCATGGTGCCCAAACCGGTCGCAAGTGAGACAGAGGGGCCGGCTTCTGCTTTCTCTGCTACGCAGGCGGACGCCATTCAGCCAGAATCTCAAAAAGATGCGCAAAAGTCGCAGTCACCCACCGAAGAAAAGATACGCCTCGAACCTCTCCCAAAGGCTACAGCGACCGCCGAAGACAGTCCTGCCGCAAGCACCGATCCAAAAAAAGATGTGTCGCCCCTCAGGCAGCAGCAAAGAAGTGAAACCGATCGATCTGAAGACGCCGGCAAATCTCAAGACTTTGAAATAGAACGGCACATAGCCGCCGGCACTTTTTTTGTCCCCATCGGGCAAGCGAACCGTCGACGCATGAAGCTGGTATTTCTTCTGATCCTAGTGCTATGTGCAGTACTAATAGCGCTTGATATCTTGCTCGATCTTCAGATTCTCACATTTCAGGGTATTCCCCATACCGACTTTTTATGACTGCTTTGAGGTCATGAAATAGGCATAGACTGTCGGCTCGGTATGCTGAGTGGCTGGCCTCGTCTCGGTCGGCTAGTGTTGATAGCCAGCAGGAAAGCACTTTTCACCTAGGAACAATTCCATAACAGATAAGCAGTTTACCCAGAATCCAGAGTGTGCAAACACGAGCGTTGTGCTGAAGTGCCCGAGATACCTAGCTGATAAATCTAATTGACGTATTAACTAATGATGGTCATAATAAAATTGAATAAGGATAATTGAGCAAGGAGGCTCCGATGCGGCGAGGAATGGAACGAGTATTGGCAGGTGGCGCAAGTGTAGTGGCAGCATTGGGACTTGCCGGGTGCAGCGGTTCAGCTGAGCAGCCAGAGACCACTTCGGTTACAACTACCCAGCCCGCGCCCGAACTAAACAAGGATGGCGATGGTCAGGTGCAGATTGAGGATATGTATTACCCAAACGGAACGAGAGTAAGAAGTTTCCCTAGTGAGCGGTACTGGTTCAATCGGGTCCTTTCGGTATGTGACGGAGGTGACCTCGTTGAGTATGGAACGAGCAGTGGAAACGGAACCACAGCCACCGTTG
>CAZNLV010000041.1:0-7550 GCA_964574245.1 uncultured Candidatus Saccharibacteria bacterium | reverse complement strand
AATGGTGCGGGTAGGGAGAATCGAACTCCCATCTCGAGTTTGGAAAACTCGCATACTGACCGCTGTACTATACCCGCGTTTTTCCTTCTCCATTGTAACGCCTTTTTCCCTCCCTGTCACTCTCTGTTATAATGCCTCTCATATTCCCCGCTAGCTCAGTGATAAACGTAGAATATTTTTCAAGCATATGGTCGTAGATTCGACGGCGTAGGAGCGCAGATAGACACAAGCCTTCTTGGATATATCGAGCACCACTGGGAGAAGCATTGCCTGTGGCCGGGAGATTTCCACCCAAGGCTAGGAAGCGAACCTTTATAACCCTATAATGGAAACATGCCCCGGTAGCTCAGTGGATAGAGCAGAAGACTTCTAAGCTTATGGTCGTAGGTTCGATTCCTACCCGGGGTACCACGCTTCAGTAACTAATCTACCCTGTGTGAAGCAAGTGACAACATCGTACGGTCGTCATGCTTTATCAGAGGAAACAACCCGCCTTAAGGAGGAAAACTGTATGATCATAACAATTCACTGGCTCGCTGTCGTACTTGCGACCTTGGCGGGCATGGCTACCTCCGGAGTATGGTACGGCAAAGCTTTTGGGGCTATGTGGAGAGAGATGACCGGAGTGACACCGGGGAAATCCAAAAAAGCCGGCAATACACCGCTCCTCATTCTCTTTGCCGCAAATGCCCTCACAGCCGTCATTTTAGCGGCTGCAATAGCCGTGAGCGCGTCATTATACGATAATCATTCTGTATGGCTTGCGGCTCTTGTCGGCTTCCTAGCATGGTTGGCCTTTTCGGCAACCACGCTCGTCACTCAAAATACCTTCGAGCAGAAACCTCAAAAACTTACGATGCTCAATGTGGGGTATCAGCTCGCCCTCTTTACTGTTATGTCCATTGTCATCGGACTTTTCAGCTAGCTTAGAGATACCCGCACACGACTACACTGGTCGACTGGGCGCACGCCTCTCATAGACTTACACCGCGCATTTTGCGATTACTGGGTGAAGCTGTACGCTTATATATATGTCATCCCAAGTGAAAAAACCAAATTTACTCGAACGTACGATAAACCGTCTCGACGCATTTCAACAGCACCATCCGGTCCTTGCGCTCCCCTATGCAGTTATCAAAAAATACGGCGATGACGAGGCAGGATACCAAGCGGCGCTCATCGCATACTACGGGTTTTTGTCGCTGTTCCCACTGCTCATCGTCGCAACTGCCGTCATACAGCTCGTTGTACAGGGCGACACAGGGCTACAGGACCGCCTGCTGGCCAGCATCACCAGTTACTTCCCCGCCCTCGGTCAAAACCTTGCCGATAGCATACGGACACCCAGTCGGTCGGGCCTCGCGCTGATACTAGGTCTACTCATCACGTTTTACGGCGCAAAAGGCGTAGCAGATGCGGTGCAACATAGCCTCAATCATGTCTGGGGCGTTCCACGGCACAAAAGAGCTGGCTTCCCAAAAAATACGCTTAACAGTTTTGGGATTATCATCGGCTGTGGACTGGGCCTCATATTAGCCGCCTCGCTGACTGGCTATGCAACCAGCGGCCGGCACGACGCGGTAGTGCGCATACTCTTGTGGCTCTCAGGATTTGGCGTGCTCTACAGCGTGCTCTGGGCACTTTTCACCTTTGGTTCATCCGCCCGCAAAAGACCTTTTGCCAATGTGCCCGGTGCTCTGCTTGCTGCCACAGCATTCACACTTTTGCAAGCACTCGGGAGTTTCATCATCACCCGACAGCTACACGACCAACGCGGTCTGAATGCCCAGTTTGCAGTCGTTATCGCTCTGTTGTTTTGGATGTATTTGCAGGCTCAAGTGCTACTCTATGCTATCGAGCTCAATGTCGTGCGTGCCTACAAACTCTGGCCGCGCAGTATCAATCCTAAACCCCCGCTATCCGCCGACAAAAAAGCCTATGAACTCTACCGCTCCCGTGAAACCTTCCACGTTGACCAACCTATGGGACATTAGCCTCAGCTATTCGCGGGCAGCAAAGTCACATCTTGCATGAATCTACCACGATATTTCAGTCGGGTATGCCGCACGATAACTAATCAATAGCTCACCTTTTTGAGAACTCTCAGGGGCTACCGGTTGTAATCACAGCAATTTCGCGCTATAATCACCTCTGTTTCTGCAGCATGCAGCTAACCGCCATTGCAATCCAAGGAGCCCGCTGTGGCGGGACAATTGAATGGAATGGCGAAAGGAGCGGTCGGCTGAGGTTGTAGCGTGTCAAAACGAACACAGTTCATTTTGACACGCGGAAACCGTTGCCGCACCGTGACGCGGCGGATGTAGCTCAGTCGGTTAGAGCGTCTGTTTGTGGCACAGAAGGCCGTGGGTTCAAGTCCCATCATTCGCCCCATATAAAAAGTCCTACCGCAAGGTGGGACTTTTTATATGGCCGATTTTCTCGGGATTTCTTGTCTGTGCGCTACAATGAAGTTTATGAGTACGTTCAAGCCGACATCACTGCTCGACAAGGTTTTTGAGGGCGGTATTATCCTGAAGGGCCTATCTGGCCTGCTTGAGCTACTTGGCGGACTGCTGGCATTTTTCCTGACGCCAGAGCGACTCAATCATTTCGTCAACTTCATCACGCAAGAAGAGCTGATCGCGCCCCACCAGAGACTTACCAGCTGGCTATCACTACACAGTGATCATTTTACGAGTGGTAGCCGCTGGTTTATCATGGCCTACCTGTTCATACATGCTGCCGTTAAGCTAACCGCTGTCATCGGCATACTAAAAAATCAGCTCTGGGCCTATCCATTTTCACTCATTGCGCTCGGCCTCATGACGCTGTACCAAGTTTGGGACATCGTATTTGTGCAGGCGCGGCTCGGCATGGTAGTACTCACTATCTTTGACAGCTTCATCCTTTGGCTTATATGGCGAGAATACCAGCGCAAAAAATGACACAATCTTGCGGCAGCACAAGCCGCTCGGCCGCGACAAAATCTCCAGATGAAACCCACAGGGCTTACGCTCGAAGTATGGCACGAGTCAGCAGATCGAGCTCATGTATCTTCCGGTAGGGGTATGTCCACGGTAGCGCTTCAAACTCTACTATTTCGCTTTGAAACAAGGAACTCCGGGTTTCCCCCGGAGTTCCTTTTTGCCTCTGTTGTTTTTACCTAGGATATTTCTTTCTACGCGGTGTAGTGCGCACTGCGGCGCCGCGTACTCAGGGCCGCCAAAACCGCGAGACCCATAACTGTAAGACTCATGGAGATACCTAGCAGCGGGTTAACGCCGGTATTTTCAAGTTTTTGTGCTGGTGGCGGCGTTACTGCTCCGAGTACTTGTGGTACCGTATTTTTCTGGTTCACAAAGGTACAGCGCACTTCTGCTCCGGGGGTAACCTTTACGGTCAATACCCCGCCCTCTCTCGTGGCTGTCGCACCCGTACAGCTCGCGCCGTAAAGAGTCCAGCCGGCGAGCGTATTTTCGGTTATCGTGTACGTCCCGGGGACAACATGGGTAAATGTCGCTGCCGAGAGCATTGCATTGACGCCATCATCGATCAGGTTAAATGCAGTTGTTTTCTCTTCCTCGTCGCTCTCAAGATTTGTCGTGAAGCTAAATGGCTGTGCGGCGTTTGGCTGGGCATCTTTCACGACCGTCACCGTCGCACGTTTGGTGTTGCTGAACGTACAAGAGGCTTCTGCGCCCGGTTCAAGCCAGATGTGCAGCGAGCCGTCATCTTCGTCGATGTACCATTCGGCACCCTCACCACAGTCGATGTTTGTCAGGTCCCAACCATCCGTCGATTGCTCGGTGACTACATAGTGTCCGTAGCTTACCCACTGGCTGTGACGAGCTCTGACGGGATCAGTACTATCTTGCAGGCCAAATTCAGAGACATTTTCGGTATTGGCACAGTCCTCACCTTCACGTGATGTAAGGCGGTCTAGTACTTCGCGCTCGGTATCGTCGCAGACACCCAGTCTGTCGACAGTGAAATCAAACACTTGCGGATCATTGGGTGTCGCATCTTTGACGACTGTCAGATGAGCCTTGTGGACATTTACTATTGTACATTCTACCTGCTGGTCTTCTGTCGCGGACACGCCCTCGAGACGAGTGCCTTCAGCCTGTCCGAGCAGACGCTCTCCCAGCCAGCAGCTCACTGCGCTATCGTACTGACTGAGCTCAGTGCCTTCGGCTTCAGTTTCACCAATAGTATGTGCACCCGGGGCTACGAGTACGCTGTGTGTCGTCGTGCCATCACCACCAGTAGCGTAGGTATGACCGTCGATCTGCAGGTTAAATGATCCACCATCTGTTTCAGCCGACGTGTATACTTCCTTGGTCACCGAAATGGTCGGATGATAGACGTGTGTCGTATGACTATCATCGTCACATTTTTGTGTCGTGAGTGAATCTGTCGCACATACCGTTACCGTGTTTGTGATGTTGTCACGAGCCTGATCTGGGATAGTGAACTGTGCAGTGTAAATCCACGTTTCACTGGTGTCGAGTTTGCCGTTTGCGTTTGCATCACCCGATTGATACGTGGCAGCACCCGCGACGTTGTCGTTGACTGTGTCGACCGTCAACGGTGTATCGCCGGGATTTGTGACAGTAAACGTGTACGTCACCGTGTCACCCTCGTAGGCGGTAGTAGGGCCGGATTTGACAACGTTGATGGCGGGATGTAGAACATCGAGCGTGTGCGTGTCGGTATCGCAGGCCGCATGACCACCCCTAGTTTCGGACTGGATCGGATCGTAGCCACAAGCAGTCGCGGTATTGACAACATCGGTAACTTGTCCAGTCGGTATGACGTAGTTCTTTGTAAATATCCACATCTCACCCGGATCAAGCATACCGTCTTCGTTGGCGTCGCCTGAGGCATAGACTGCATTGCCCGCTACATTGTCAGTAACCGTGACCGTGCCAAGCGAGATATCACCTGGGTTCGTAACCGTAAATGTATAGGTGGCTGTGTCGCCTTCGTGTGCCGTAGCGGGGCCGGATTTGACAACGTTGATGGCCGGGTGGATGACGTCGAGCGTATGGTCGTCATTACCAGTTACTGTCTGGCCCAGCGTGTCCGTACCACTCGCGGTCACATGATTCGTGACGTCATCTACAGTCGGAACGGGGATGAGATAGTGCGCTGTGCAATTTGTGTGAGCACCTGGCTCAAGCGAGGTATCTTCGCACGACTCGCCAACAGCGATATCATCACTGATGCCGACATTGTGCAGGGCAACATCGCCCGTATTGGTAACAACAAATGTATAGCCGATGATTTGTCCCTCATAGCCATACAACGGGCCACTTTTTTCGACACCTATCGACGGATGCAAGACGTCGAGCGTATGGTCGTCAGTATCGCAGGGTTGTACTTGGTTTGCGGCCGTACCGCACACCGTTACGGTATTGTCGACGTTCGCAACTTGCGGTGAAGGGATTGTGTAGGTCAGTTTGTATACCCATGTTTCACCGGGGTCAAGTTTGCCGTTGCCGTTGCCGTCTCCGCCGGGCTGGAGAACCGCACCGGTGCCCGCCACGCTGTCGCTCACCGTGAGACCGCTCAATGGTGCGTTACCTGGGTTCGTAACCGTAAATGTATAGGTAACTGTGTCGCCTTCGTGTGCCGTAGCGGGGCCGGATTTGACAACGTTGATGGCCGGACGCAGCACGGCAGTATTGGTGACGGTGCAGGTTTTGATAGCGTCACCGACTGCTATCGTACTCTGGCAATCTCCATCGTATGTCGCCGTATAGGCCGGATCATTCGTTTCACCAACCGTATAGCCACCGGCATTCAACGTCACCATAGTCCCTGATTCTGAGCCAGAGAACGTGGCAGGGCTTACGGTAGCGCCGGTAACATTCATTGTGAAGTCAGCTGCGGTTTTCGTAAGATTTGTGCCTGCGTTCACCACGTGTTTTATGACTTTGATTTGCGGAGCAATGTCGTCGTTGGTAATAGTACAGGTGGTAGTTTGTCCCGGTGTAACACTGACTGTTGCTGTATTTTGTCCATTACACACAATGCTTGTCTGCGTATATCCGGCAAGAGGAGTGTCTTCGCTGACGGTGTAGCTGCCGGTATTTAGCACATAACTCGTCCCGTCTTCCGAGCCAGCGGACGGGCTCCCCGCAACATCATTACTTCCCTGCTTGACATGCAGCGTAAAGTCACTAGCACTACGCGTACCTCCATTGTTATTCACCACATGTTTTTTTAAAGTAAGAGTTCCTGTTTGACGAGTATTCGTAAATATGCAGACCCAGTTATCCCCTGGATGCACCTCTACTTGTGTTGTGGTTCCGCTACCACCCGCGCCACGCTGGCCTGCTTCGCACACCCAAGACGAAGTGTAGTTACTTAGGCTGGTTCCAGTCCCGGCCAATTCCGCAACTGGGTAAGTGCCGGCCGCAATACTTATCGCACCGGTAGTACCACCGTCTCCCACATTCGCTGCGCTTGTTGTCCCATTTATTTGCAGATTGAACAGGCCAGGATCCCCGGCAGGAGAGAGCACTTTTTTAACCTCAACTGTTCCTCGTCCCTGATTGCCAAAGTTTTTATCGGGGTTAGTTTCGCCAGATACATCTATAGTAACGCTGTGACAACCACCGTTGGTCGTCGGGTATGTCTGTACCCAACCGTTTTGCTGTACCTCGCATACTGCGTAAGTACCGGGGGCGACAGTATTAAACGAATAATCGCCATTCACATCAGTAGTGTCGGTAGCCACTACGGTACCGGCTTGGTTTTTGAGCTGGATCGTCCAGCCTGACAAATGAGCCTCATTGTTAGTTTCCTGCGCATCTCCATTTGCATCGTTCCATTTATGGCCTGAGATGGAACCATTCCGGAAGTTTCCAAAGTCGTTGCCAGTGGATGACTGCCCGATAGTAAGCGCGATGGGTTGCGGAGCAAAAATCTGCGTCCACCCGTCCATGCTACCTCCGAGGCCAAGCTCCAAAACTCCGTAGGTCCCCACCGAAAGATTGGCAAACGAATAATTCCCCTGAGCATCCGTCACAGTTGTAGACTCGCCCGCGTCGCAGGCGCCGTTTCGATTTGTGTCAAGACAAATGGTCCAGTTCGGTAGTCCGCTAGCGCCAGCTCCGTCCGTCGCGGCAGCATTCACCTCATATTTTGTGCCGCTGAGGAGAGCCGGTTTATCGTCATTTGTAATCGTGCACGTTTTAGTCTCACCGAGTCCCAAGGTAATACTACCTGCAGCGCTACAGTCAGTACCCCAGAGTGAAGGTGTGTAGCCGGGATCGGGTGTTTCATGTACATCGTACGAACCTGCATTTACCGTGTGGCCGCCCCAAGTCGATAGTGTGCTGCCGATATAAACTGGGAAGTCACTAGCCTCCTTTATGCCGCCGTTGTTATTTGTAACCGTTTTTTGTAGTATCAATGTCGCTGCTTTGTCATTGTTGGTGATAGTACACGTGGCAGTGCCGCCGAGTGGGACGGTCACATTGGTACAAATAAAAATCCCCGTGGCAGAGACCACGGGGTATTCAGTTACTGTGGTACGCCAG
>CAZNLV010000040.1:0-7643 GCA_964574245.1 uncultured Candidatus Saccharibacteria bacterium | reverse complement strand
CGCGGAAATCGTCTGTGCCATGGGTAAAATCGGCTGTTATCTTGAAATCTGAAGCACTCTCAAAAGCGCGGATTTCTCGCTCTCGATCGACGAGCAGGCGCACGGCTGGGCTTTGGACGCGGCCGGCGCTCCTGCCCCCCGGTACTTTTTGCCAGACAACGGGGCTGAGTTCAAAGCCAACGATGCGGTCGAGGATTTGACGGGCTTGCTGAGCCTCAACGAGATGCATATCGACCGTACGCGGGTTTTTGACTGCTTCGTCGAGGGCGGTTTTGGTGATTTCGTGGAAGACGATACGGTTGGTTTTTTTGGGGTCAAGCTTGAGCACTTCACAGAGATGCCAGGCAATGGCTTCCCCTTCGCGGTCTTCGTCAGTTGCGAGCCAGACGGTGTCGGCGGCTTTGACGGCGCTCTTGAGTTCGCTGATTACCTTCTTTTTTTCTCCGTCGACCTCATAGGTAGTGGCGAAACCGTTCTGTATGTCGATGGGCGGAGTGCCGTCTTTGGTTTTTTTGGCGATGCCGCGAATGTGGCCAATGCTTGAAAGGACTTTAAAATCACTACCGAGATATTTCTCGATAGTGCTAGCTTTGGCTGGGCTCTCGACAATGACCAGGTTTTTTGCGGTTTTTGCCATCAGCACCTACTTTACGTTATATAGTGTCGACGCACAAGCGTACCGTTTCTGTCCCTTGCTCGTCAATAGTTTTGTGCGATTTTAAAGCCCGCCCAGATACCTACGAGACTGCCGAGTGTGCCGAGTACGATGCTCCATAGGCCGAACATGTCACCGCTATCTATAAGCGATCCTATCCAGCCTCCAAGAAGCCCTCCAAGTGTCAGGCCGAGCCAGATAGCATGCTTCATGGGTATGTTTTAGCGCCCCAACACTCGGTATGCACGCGAGGTTTTGCGCCGCACGGTCCAGCTGCCGAGTCCGATGAGACTGAGAGCTGCAACGGTGATAAGCATGATCTGTACGCCTGTGTTAGCGAGCTCTCCACCGGTAGATGAATTGGTTGTCCCGCCTGCTGCTGGAGGCCCCACGTAGACAAATGTATGGGTGGTTGTAGCTGCTCCCAATACAAATGACTGTGTAGCTGGGCTCGGTGTGGTGTACCCTGCGATTTCCGGAGGCGTAAATGACACCGTCTGACCAATGTGGTAGTAGTTTGTAAGAGCAGTGTCTATGGCCTGCTGTTCTGCCGCTGTCGGATTATAAACATCGACCGGTTGCGGTATGTCCGGCCCGTCTGCTGAAAGATATGTCGTCAGATTATTGCCCACAAGGGTCAACTCTGTTTGTAGGACGGCGTTTGATTCCGACACGTAGCGTAAAGTAACAGACGCATGATTTATTAGGTGTCCACCAAGCGAATCAGCCTTCGTGCCATTTTGATTCAAATCTGAGCCTGCGTAAGCTGCTTCACTTTCGTAAGCGCTCTTTAAATTGTTTGGGTTTGATGGCATGACAGTGTATAGCGCTGCGTTCCGAATTTGGTCATAGGCTGCCTGTACTACTGCGGGGTAGGCAGACCAAAGACATTCATCGGGGCTTGCCACGCAGTCTTAGAGACTGGCTCCTAGCGGTGATTGTAAGCTAAAGGCGTCACTTTCTATAGTGGTGACTGAGTCGGGTATGGCAACAGAGCTGAGTTTGTTTTCCTGAAATGCCCCATACCCTAAAGTATTGACCGAGTTTGGCAAGGTAATGCTTGTAAGATCGTTGTATGCAAAGGCACTATCTGGAATGGCTGTTAATGTGTTTTAAAGCGTTAAGGAAGTAAGTTTGTTGGCCATAAATACACCATACCCCATAGTTGTTACGGAATCGGGTATGGCGACTGTTTTCAGTCCCTTGCAAGTAAAAGCATAGTTTTCTATGGCGCTTACCGCTACCCCGTCGATGGTGGACGGGATGTTGACATCGCGCGAGCAGGCCGGGTTTGCCGGGTTATTGCCCTCGTTATTGTAGTAGTTTGTGATGGTTTTGGTGGTCGTGCCTGTGGTGGCAAAGCAGGTGTCTGGCGGCGTGGCTGCAGAGACGCTGGTTGCAAACCAAGTGAAACCCACTTCTGTCAAAAACACCATCCCAAGTGAAAACATGATTTTGCCTGGTTTACGTTTGGGCCCAGAACATTGTGAAAGCGCCATGTGCGTAGCTACCTTGTTTTTTATACGTATTTATTACTGATTTTATGCAGGTAATTTTACTACGATTATCATGTAAAGCGCAAGCAGGTGGGCCTGAGGTCGGTAAGCTTATGACGGCGCCCAGTGGTTGTTGCCGAGCGGGTGGATTTTGCCCGAGAGTTCGAGCATAGTGAGGGTTTGAGTGAAAAGGCTTGGTGCGAGCCCGCTTTTTGCCAGGAGGTCGTGCGCGTCGCTTGTGCCATTGTAGAGGAGGTCAAGTAGTGCCTGCTCGTCGGCATTTTCGCCTTTGTGGATATAGGCTGTTTCTGCCAGATTGCTCATTCCAAGTGCAAAAAGGATGTCGTCGACAGAGGTTACCGGTACTGCTCCGGATTTTATGAGATTGTTGCAGCCTACGCTGCTTGGGCTCGTGATATTGCCGGGGACGACGAGTACGTCTCTTCCTTGTTCCATGGCGAAGCGGGCAGTGTGAAGTGTGCCGCTTTTTTCGGCGGCCTCGGTGATGAGCAGCGCGTCGGAGAGTCCAGCGACGATACGATTGCGGGCGACGAAGTTTTGTTTGAGACTCGGCATGCCCTCGGGGTACTCGGATATGACGGCTCCTCCATTTTCAAGCAGCCGCCGTGCTAACTGCGTATTGCTGGCAGGATAGATTTGGTCAAGCCCGTTTGCGAGTACTGCGAGATGTAGTCCACCGGCTTTGACTGCAGCAGTGTGGGCGACGGCATCAACACCGAGGGCGAGGCCGCTGACAATTGTGATCCCCCGCTCCGCCAGCCGGCCGGCCAGCTGCTCGGTGACGAGTTTGCCGTACGGACTTATACTGCGGCTCCCGACGATGGCTATGCGCTTGCGAGCGAGCCAGCTTGCCGGTTCCGCCCCGAGATAGTACAGTTCCGCCGGCGGTGACGGGATGTCACGGAGGGGAGCAGGATATGTGGAGTCATCTGGACTAAGTTTTTTTACTTTCATACAAACTCATGAAAAAGTATTGACACAAAAACATCTATTTGCTATAATGGCAAATCGTAAGTGGTGGAACACAAACATCCAGCCACTCTAAGCACCTTATATCCCCCATTCTAACTCCTCTATCACCTAAAATGAAAGAGGAAACGTTAGATTGTTTTAGAGCGAGTGTGTCGCTTTTGTGGCGAGACGCTGAAGTTGTTACCCTCCACTTTTCTTTTGGGTTCATTCCCGCGTAAGGGAAAAAGCGCAGCCCGAGCCAAAATCACATTTTTGGCCCGGCGCGTTGAGAAAAAACCGAGAGGTTTTGTCTCAATACCCAGAGGCGTTCTAAAGCATACTAACCCCTTTAACTGGAGCCTCATAAAATGCTTGTGCATTTGATGGGGACCCCTAGAAGGAATACGCGAGTCTAAATGATTCTGACGTGAGTCAGAGACACGGTACACGGTATTGTTTGTATCCGATGTTTCGCTCCTCTCAAGGTGGGTTGAAGGGTGGAGGGAGGCGAGGTTCTCGCCTCCAAAAATGGCCTTTCGAGCGGTGCCCACCCCCTCTCGTGAGGCCTTTTTTATAATAAATTCTAAAGTCACAGGCACATAATGCAAACTTTTATCGTGCAAGGAATGATGCTGTAAGTAGTATGAGGACAAAACATGCACATGTCTTTGAAATTGGCCCTCGCGAAGTGCGCTTGACGGGCCTTCCTCCATTTATTGAATTACCGCAAGATGGTGTGCTGACCTTCTTTCAGCCGGCGTATGATGGTTTACACGCTCAACAGTCCCAAATAAGGGATACCGGAAATTGGGGTTTTGGTATCGTAAAAACGCTAGTTGAGATGTGGAAGCTTGAGGCATCAATTTATTGCTTTGAGCGAGTGCACAGGCGCCTTGGGAAAATTGGGATTTCAAGTGGTCTTTACCTAGGCAATCCGACTGATCGCAGGGACGAGCACAATCCAAGAAATCTATAAAAATCCGCGGGTTTCGGAGGCGAGGGGTGCGCCGTAGGCGAGTTCGCTCAGCAGCGCGGCGACTTCGCGGGTGAGTTTGGGTAGGTTCCCCTGCTCTTTTGTACTGAATTTTTGCAAGACGAAGTCGGCGGAGTCCATTTCGGCCGGTGTTTTTGGGCCTATGCCGATGCGCACGCGCCCGTAGTCTTCGCTGGCAAGATGTTTCGTGAGGCTTTTTATGCCGTTGTGCCCAGCGCTACTGCCCCCGATGCGGGTGCGGATTTGGCCGAAATCTATGTCTAGCTCGTCGTGCACCACAATCACTTGGTCAAGACTGAGTTTGTAGAAGTGGAATATAGCCTGAACCGCTTCACCACTCAGGTTCATGAATGTTTGGGGCTTTACCAAAATGACGCGAGTGTCGCCGACCGTTTTCACCGCGGATAGGCATTTCATATCTGTTTTGTTCACCCAGGATTCAAAATCGTTCTTACGGGCGAACTCGTCTAGGCACGCAAAGCCAATGTTGTGGCGGGTACCGTCGTACTTTTTACCGGGGTTACCCAGGCCGACGATGAGCAGCGATTTGTTCATGCCATATGTCGTAAAGCTGAGGCGACTGCCAAGTTCTGGGCGTTTGACGAAAAGCGCCATTAGTTTTCGCCCCCGGCATACAGTAGCAGGCAGCGGGTACATGGTAGCGTGGAGTATCTAAACATGTCCCCATACTACATGCTACATACTACCTGCTACAAGTCTTACAGTTTACCGCTTCGGCGCTTGTTTTTGATAACCTTGCGCTGGGTCTCGGAGCGCGGGGCTTTTGTGGGGCTGTTGCCGTGAGCATGACGGCCAGCTTTTTCGATAAACCATAGTTGCACCGCCGTGCCGTCAAAGTTCCATTCCTGTCGGAGTTCTCGCTCCATGTAGCGGCGGTAGCTCCAGTGGAGAAACCGAGTATGAGCACCAAAAATCTTGAAGGCCGGAGTGGAATTGTCGTCTTCCTGCACCATGTAATTGAGCTTGGGGGCGCGGTTTTTGAGCCCAGCCGGGGGGTGAGCGGCGACGACACGCGCAAGCCAATTGTTGAGCTCTCGGGTAGAGATGCGGGTGTGTCGGTGGTCATCGACCTGAAGTGTCAGGTCAAAGAGTTTGGTGACATTTTGGCCCGTGACACTACTGGTAAATACCAGAGGCACCCAAGGGACAAACTTGAAGGCCTCAGCTACTATGGGAGCGAGTGCATCGCGGGTAAACGCGGTCTTTCCCTCTACTGAGTCCCATTTGCTCACGACAATGATGAGGCCTTTGCCTGCTTCCTCGATCATGCCGGCGATTTTTTGGTCGAGGCCGGTAGCGAGTTCATTGACATCGGTGAGGAGCAAACACACGTCGGCTTGCTCGATGGCGGCGAGGCTACGAATAACGCTAAAATGCTCGATGCCGCGGCCAATACGGCCGCTGCGCCGGATGCCGGCCGTGTCGAGGAGCTCTATCTCGCGTCCCTCGTATTTCACGACGGCCCGGTTGACGTCGCGTGTCGTCCCTGCCCTGTCGGCGACAATAGCCTGCTGCTTTTTGGCGAGGGTGTTAAAGAGTGCGCTTTTGCCGACATTGGGCCGACCAAGGAGTGCGAGGCGTATACGGTCTTTGTCCTCACCGATGGTAGCCTGTGGTAAATAGGTGACCGTGGCATCAAGCAGGTCGCTGATACCTCTGTTTTGGGTTGTGCTGGTTGGGAAGATGGGTTTGATGCCGAGTCGGTTGAAACCCTCGAGATCATGGCCGCGGGCTCGGTCCACTTTGTTGATTACGAGGAACACGGGCTTTTTGCTTTTCAGAGCGATTTTGGCAACCCGGCGGTCTTCTTCGCTCACTGGCACATTTGCCTCGACGACGACCCAGATGAGGTCCGCGCTGTCGACTGCTTGGGTGATCTGTTCTTGAATGGTGAACTCAAACTCATCCTCGGCGGCTTTCATGCCGGCGGTGTCGACCAGCCAAAAATCGGTACGATTTTTGGCTGGAGATTCATGAGACATGAGAGATGAGTCAAGACTAGCTGCGCCGCCCTTGACGGCTTCTTGGCTGCCGCGAAGCGGCATAGCTTTCTCTCTTGACTCTTGACTCTTGACTCTTGACTCTTGACTCGACGAAGTCCAAGAGGCTTTGGCGACGACGGAGTCGCGCGTGGTGCCGGCTTCGGCGGCGACAATTGCTTCTCTACGGTCGAGCACGGCGTTGAACAGGCTGCTTTTGCCCACATTTGCCCGCCCCACGATAGCTACAATCGGTACCTTTTTATTCATTGATGTATAGTATATCACCTCTGTTATTCATTGACAAATACCTTAATTGTGATAAATAAAATATAATGAGTGACCATAGAGTCACATTTAAGGCTGATGTTGATCCATCGATCGGGGGCTGTACATGGAGTCCGGCCACGAATTTTTGACTGCACCGGGCGACCCACAAAAAGACCGTCGTATCACCCTAGTGGGTTTTGCTGTATTCTGGAAGCCGTACAGTCTGTTGGGGCAAGACGGTGATCGATTGACGCCCGTAGTTGACTTTGAGTTGGTGCCCGAGCAACATCGGAACGTCAATGAGATGGGAAAAGGTGTCGGCCCGAGATTTTATAACACTCCAGAAGGTGTTGCTACAATGCGGTCATATAAACCAACAGATCCATTGGGAGCATTTTTGTTACGGTTGCCTCCCGAGCATCTTCTCGACTGGCGTACGCATCAGCCTTCGAGTCGAGTCGGAAAGGTTCTAGAACAAACAGGAAAACATATAGTAGCTAAACTCTTTAGTTCACCGAGGTCTGTCGTGGCAAAGGTACACCGGGAGTACGGGGATGCTGCGGCGGTTATACTCGACACACCACCACAACCGCTTACTCGCTTAGCAGTACATGGGCTCGAGCTCCCTCCGGGGCTCACATCCTCGTTTATCATCGTTAGGGATCCGCGCCGAGTAGATATATCCCAAGTAGGGTTGGCGGAGCTTACTTCCTAAAGCGTATCAGCATCAGGTCTACGTACTTTCGTGCGATTAAGCGTACGCTTGTCGCAGCGAACCAATCGCTAGGTCGCCAAGGCTGTACGGGCCGAAGTGGGTGCGGTGGAGGCTGGTTATGTGATAACCGAGGGCGGCGAAGGTGCGGCGGATTTGGCGGTTGCGCCCCTCGCGTATTGTGACGGTGTAATAGTACGGTGAATCATGAGTCTTGATCTCCGAATCATGGACGGCAGTTGCGCCGCCAGCAGCTTTTCTATGGCTGTTGCGTGGCAGAGCTTTTGTACCTATCATGTAACTTGCATCAGTTGATTCTTTTTTTGCGACTATGAAACGTGAAACACCGTCGTCGAGCATAACGCCGTGATCGGTGATCATCTGCTGGTGGAGCGGCGCAAGTGATGTGCTGAGGGCCACTTCGTATACTTTGGTTTTAGCGTAGCGCGGATGCGTCAGTTGATTGGCTAGCTCACCGTCATCGCTCATGAGGAGCAGCCCCGAAGAATCTTTGTCGAGCCGACCCACTGGGTTGAGGCAATGA
>CAZNLV010000039.1:0-7896 GCA_964574245.1 uncultured Candidatus Saccharibacteria bacterium | reverse complement strand
CGGTCGTAAACCACGTCAGGCGCACGTAGGGCTTGGCCGGTATTTTCGGCTCCCAGTAGGCCATAAAATCATCTCTTTCTTTCTGCGTGAGGCCCTGAGCATCGAGCTGGCTACGCATGACTTGGGCAGCTTGAGCGCGTTTGACGACTGTGCCGGAACGAATGGCAGGATAATCACCTACCCCCGTACCTTCCCAAAAGAGCGAATCATAGCCATGACCTTCATACGTCAGTTTGCCCGATGGCTCAGCCCAGACACCACGCCAGCCGGTCGGTCCGTACAGCGGATCCGAAACTTTGACATCCGCACCGACACGTACCGAAACACTTTGCGCTTTTTGTGGGTACAGATAGACAACTGGCTTGGCACAGCCGCCGACCGGGCTGTACTGGTCACGCACGTACACGAGGTGCTCACCGGACGCATTGTCGATGATGAGCAGGCCATGGTTGGCTATGAAATCAGCAAGCGACACGTGGTTTTCAGTGTCAGACTGCGTAAACTCGTCGTACGCTTTTGTCATCAAGGTTGATTGTTGGTTTTTCATGCTGTACACCGCTTGGCCTGTGTCAGTTTTGCCCACTTGGACTAGGTCGGCAGCTGTGATGGCGTCACCTTTGGTGACGGCCGCTGTCGTGCCGCCGCACCCTTTGGCTATCCCGTGCAAACTATCGGCTAGTGTTTTCCCGGTATAGTCTGTGTATGTAGCGGCCCGGCCATTATCAAACGAGTACTTTTCGAGACTGAGCGTATTGGGCACGTAGTCAACCTGCAGTTCAGGGCCGAGCGCCGTTTGCACGGTGTACCCGATATTGGTGAGTTTGGTATCGGCGTAGGTTTTCTCCATACGGTACAGCGTACTACCACCGAGCGCCATAACTGTGGTCTGCGTCGTTCCTTCGGCACGGTACGTATTGCCAAAGCTCAGAAAGGGGTCTTTTGTGCTCACCACGGATTCGCCGTTTTTAAGCATAATGGCGTCAGGGAGGCTGAGCGAATCATAGTGCGTCGTCTCATCGAGAGTCGAGATCTTGCTGAGTTTCAGTTCATCTTTTACGCTTGGGAGATAATATTGGTCATAGGTTGCTGTGGCGCTTGGCTTGAGGATGGCGACTACACTGTTGTCCCCGCCCCGCTCAAAAAAGCGAGCATAGGGCTGCCCTATCATAGCTTTTGCCTTTACCATGATGATGGTGTGCGTACCCCGCGAACCAACGAGGTAATAATCGGGCAACATTTGTTCGTACTGGGCCTGCGCATCGGCCTCGCTCGTACCAGCGCTCTGATAGGTCTCAAGGTATTCGCTGTTCATCCACCCTTGCCGGGCGATAGTCTTTGGCTCTGTGTACCACACCTCACCGGTAGTGGGGTGCATGAATTTTTCGAGGGTTGGATCGGCCTGAATCATGGCAGGCGTGACCTTCTGCTGTGGTTTCTGGGGTGTCGGCGCAGCTTGGCTTTTAACCGGCGGTACTTTGTGCTGAGCTTGTCCCCATAGATACCCAGCCCCGAGCGCAGCTCCGAGCACTGCCAGTGCTACTGTGATGACGATAAGCCGTTTTTTCTTGTTTCGAGTCTGTGGTTGGGTGGTTATTTCAGCGGGCGCAGACACCGGTATGTGTGGCTCCTCGCTTGGTGCTTGTGTCGTCTCATCGACGGCGTTTTCCTCTAACACCACGGGCTGGGCACGCTGCTCTTCCTCGTTCATATACCTACCCCCTCGTTAATAGCTTCAGTATACGAGCGCTCCAGACTGAATTCAAGCCGTGACAATACCGCCCCCGACCACCCTGTCCGCCTCATAGAAAACCACTGACTGGCCGGGCGTGATGGCGCGTACGGGCTCGTCTAGGTGAAGGCTACCCCTGTCGTTTTGCCCGTCCCAAGTGAAACGAGCCGGGACGAGCTCTGCACGGTACCGCGTACGCACTTGATACGTCCTGCCGGCTTCTGGCGCACCGTTAATCCAGTGAAGGAGCGTGAGATCTAGTCTCTCACGCCAGAGCAGCGGGTCCTGCAGGTCGGTCGTCACATAGACTTCGTTTTTGGCCATGTTCTTGCCGGTGACGTAGTACGGGAGGCCGCCGCCCACCCCAAGACCTTGCCGCTGGCCAATTGTATAAAAGATTGCGCCGTCGTGTTCGCCGATAGGCACGCCGTGCTGGTCGAGAATATCACCGTGCGGTTGCTCGCCGAGTTCGTGGAGCAAAAAGTCTTTGATGCCCACTTTGCCGACAAAACAAATGCCTTGGCTGTCTTTTTTGCGCGCGGTCGCGAGATCACGACGCTCGGCCTCTGCGCGCACGCGTGCCTTGGTCTGAAATTCGCCGATCGGCATAAGACTGTGCGCCAGTGCATCTTCGGTCACCCGGTACAGAAAGTATGTTTGGTCTTTTTCTGCATTTGCCGCTATATGCAGCGACGCACCGAGTGTTTTCTTGCCCTTGGCGGCCCCATCTTCTGGATCATGACTCATGACTCTTGCCTCTACCTTCGCATAATGCCCCGTCGCGATCATCTCTGCACCATCAGACAACGCAGCATCCAGAAACAATCGGAACTTGACCTCTTGGTTGCACATGATGTCTGGGTTAGGCGTGATACCCTGCTGGTACCCTTCCAGCATATACTCGACGACGCGCTGTCGATACTCGGTCTCAAAATCATAGAGTTTGAAAGGTATGCCGAGCTGGACTGCAACCCGTTTGGCATCTTGATAGTCTTCTTTCCACGGGCACACCATACCGGGCAGGTCTTTGCTCCAGTTTTTCATGTAGACACCTGTCACGTCGTGCCCTTGCTCGACCAGTAGCGCCGCCGCTAGCGAGCTATCGACACCGCCACTCATCCCAACATATATTTTCATATCTATATGATACAGGGTTCATGGTTCAGAGGTAAGACATATGATTAAGAGATGAGTGTTGGGACGTGGCGCGCTCGCAAGAAGCGGTGGGAGGAAGCTTAGCGTTGAATTTCGCTGTCGTACATTTGTGCTTGTTTCTCGAGCTGACGATGCAGTGCAGAGAGTTCGTATTTTTTGCCCACCCAGAAAGCCGCCAGTATGATTGGCACCATGGTCAGGACCGGCCACCAGACATAAACATTCCGAGTGGTGCCGCCTGCTCCTGTCCCGGCTGCGCTTTTGCTGCCCGTGCTGCTCTGCGAGGCATCACCGCTCCCCACACCGACGAGCTGCAAAAACGCCGTAGAACCCTTGGAATCAGTCGCTTTGATCACCACCCGGTAATACCCTGCGGACTTATAGGTGTGGTTGAGGGTAAACGAGCCGGCAAACGGCACGCTTTTGAGATCAGCAGCCGTGCCATCTCCCCAGTCAACGCTGATAGCATACGGCCCGGTGCCACCACTGATCACAATCGGCCACGTCAGCTCAGATCCTACCGGAGCCCCAAGCTGAGCGATGGTGCTCGTGAGTGTTACTCTGTCAAATATTTGTACACCTTCGGCGTTAGTAAAGCTGACTTTGACGATATTGCTGTCCGGCCCTGTTTGGTCCAACGCATCGAACACTCGGGCTACCAGCTCATTATCTCCACCAAACAGGTCAACCTGTACGCTATAGTTGCCATTGACACACTGAGCAGAGCCAATAAAAATATTGTTGCTAAATATCTTGACGAGTAGCCCGGTTGTACACAAACCGCTCACGGTGATAGGCGTCGTCCGAAACGTGCTGCCTGATGTGGGTGCCGAAATAGTAGCCGCGGTTTTGGGTGGCGGACTCGAAACCTTGCCCTGTAAACCCGTCGTGCCCGTTTGCTGCGGATCGGTACTTCCCAGTGCCAGCACGCTGCCTACGCTCGAGAAGGACAGAAGTATGCTCATGCAAAAAACAAGAAAAATTCGGTGACGGTAGGGTTTTATCTGTACAGCGCTCATGCTTTCCCTACCAGCATACGTCAAACATATGCGCTTTGCCAGCCCGATTCGCATCTGGCGGCGGCAGCCAAGCTCTGAGTTTATGTGCTGACCGGCTTAGACGCCGGAGAACCTAGTGTATCTGGGTTCTGGGCTGCCATACGAGTCTTGAGCGCCTCTTTGTTGAAACGGAAACCAAATGTGCTGCCTTTGCCCTCTTTGCTCTCAAAAAGTATTGAGCCACCCTGTGCGGCGATAACTTTTTTGGCCATAAATATGCCAAGCCCCGTGCCGTCAGGTCGTGCCTGGCGAGCGTTTTCGGCCCGATAAAACTTGGTAAACAGATGGTGCTGGACGCTTCTCGGTACCCCAATCCCATTGTCCTTGACCCGAAATTCGACGGCCGTCGGTGTTTCGACGAGTGTCACATCTATGCTACCCCCGGGCGGGGTGTAGTAGATGGCATTGTCTATGAAATTCATCACCACCTGATGTATCTTGCCATCGTCGAGCGGGAGTACAGTAAACATCTTTGGCGCTACCCAGTTCAGCGTCAGCCCCTTGGCTTTTGCTGTCTCGCGTAGCTGACCGACCTCTTGGTCCACGATCATGCGTAAGTCGGTGGGACTGGGGTCGATCACGAATTTTCCGGTGTTGAGCCGAGATAGATTGAGCAGATCTGCGATGAGATTTACCATACGCTGGCTGCTCATGTACGATTGTTTGAGCATCTCCTCTTGCTGAGAGTTAAGCTTACCGGCATCGCCCTCGAGCACCATGCTCAGATAGCCTTTGATACTCGTGAGCGGCGTGCGGAGCTGGTGGCTCGCCATAGAGATAAACTCGTCCTTTGTTTCGTCAAGCCTTTTGAGTTTGTCATTCGTAGTCCTCAGCTTCCGCGTCGCATCCTCCACCCTCCCCTGCAGCGTCACATTAAACTTCTGAATCTCCTCATAATGCAACGCATTTTGCATAGCGATGACAAGCACGTCGGAGACGGCGGTTAGGATTTGTACATCTTGCAGGTCATAAGGCTTGCCACTCTTGCGAACACCAACAATCATGTATCCTAAAACCGTAGCGTCGGGGTCATCACTCGGCATAAGCTTCAGAATGGCACCTATATCTTTTTTTTGTAGAGTATCTCGCAAGGGGTCGCTTTGTTTTAACATATCAACAAACACCGCATTGCCCGGTAATGACTTCTCAAACAACCCTGAGGATCTACTATCCTGTATATTTCCATCTTGGTCGACAAATCTAAACTCCTGTCCCTTTTCTGTAGCATGCCTCAGCATGAAGCGACAGTACGAGGACTTCAAGCGTTGCTCAATAATTTTACTTGTCGTAATCGCCTGCTCGTTCACATTGATGGTACGCACAAGAGTCTTGTTCAGATCAGCCATCAACTCGGTGGTATTGTACGAGTCACGGAAAAAAATTCCGCTAGTAACTTTATTGAACCATGATTGGAGACGATAATAGTTGCTCGCAACTATAGTCCCGATAAGAACAGACAAGATAAATGTATTCGTTTTGTAGGGGAGATCCATGATATACATAAACAGAAACATCGCAGGGGCAAGATATACAATTGCCAACAACCCTGTTGTTGCCGTATATGCTGCGGCCCTCAACACAAAACCACGAATATCAAACAACTTGTGTCGTAACATAGCATAGCCAACCATGAGAACGAAAAATGCCGAATAGACCGGAGTGAGGCCAATAAGACTTAGATTTCCCCGTGTTGGTAGATATATACCAGTTATTGGCGCAATAAAAAATACTGGCAGAAACCCTATAAGAAGCAACCGTGCCTGATCTTTGACGTGCGCGTCCGCTTGGGATCTTCTAACTTTGACTAGCGTCAGTATTGATAGGGATACAAAATACATCGACAGGGCGACATACAAAACCATACCGATCCCAAAATCAAGATTCTGAGCACCATTTAACTCAGTGAGTCCATTGATGACCAGCGGCGTGAAGCTAATAATAAGAACTGCCAAAATACCCCCATATTGGAGTTTTGATAGTATAGGCATTGTTTTTTTTGCACTAGGATGCAGGAGGGCTATGATGAGATGATATGTGAGGACTATTGCTAGAGCACTCAAAAACATCACTGACCGTGCATAAAATAACTTTATCGATCCCTCCGACTGAGTAGAGATGTAGTTTGTGATACCAAGAAGAATATATGCTGTCGAAGTTAACAAATAGAGCGTGTCCGATATCTTTCGAGTATTCTTTGACCAAACCGTCGCAGCAGTAACAATGCTCACTAAAATACTAGCGCAAGCAATCAATAAAGCAGTATTCATTTATAGTTCTAAGTATACCGGGCTTGCAGTAATACTGCTAGAAGCACTAGCGAAAAACTATCTCTGTTTTGCGAATTTTGCAAGATCCTTGGCGGCTCCAAGCCACCCCACTGCGGTAGCATCTGGGGCAGTCCCAAAGACCCTTCTCGGTCGATCTTTATGCACACCAGATGGCAAATCACGCGCAAGAAGTATCTGACGAGCTGCAAATGCAACATTTGCAGCTCCTCGAGTTGTCGTTGCTCGGAGTTGAGGTAGGCCACCAAGTTCTGAATCCATGAGTACAAGCGATCCCATCATCGCAGCAGATAGATTCGTTATGCCAGCATGTTTGAGCATAGCACGATCTCTGTCGCCTTTATCCATTTCCCCTGAGGCAAGTTTCTTGGTATCCTCGGCAGAAATCCGGCCTCCCATCATTATGGGTTTTCTACGACCAAAACGGTTTGTCTCCTCGAGATCATATCGCTCAACATGTATAACTGAATTATCCCCAAAATCTCCTGGCATTACTAAAGGAGTTCGGTGTTGTTCGGCAAAGAGCCTGAGTCGAGCTTTTGTAGGCATATCGTCTACTGCTTCGACTATTAGACTCGGGATCAAACCGGTGTTCGTGAGCTTGAGGAGATTACTGGGTGTAATTCCATCACGCAGTGGCACAATGTTTATCCATGGATTGTACAATGACAAAACTTTAGCCGTCCTATCAACTTTTGAAAGTCCAAGATCCATGACCCCGCTACGTATCCTATTGAGATTCGTATAATCTATTACATCTGGGTCGGCTATGACATGCGTATCGCCAATACCCATGCCCGCAAGCTCTTCAGTGACAGATGCGCCTACACTTTGACCGGCATTGAGTATCGTTACGCCCTTATACAGCGTTTGCTGCTCCTCCGCTGTAATCAGATTTCGGTTTCTCGATGTAATAAGGCCAAGATGATCTTCTTTTCGAGCATATCTCACGATTGTTTGCAGCCACGGAAAATATACGAACGTTCCAAACGCATCGCCCTGTTCCTTGGCAGCTTCAACAAATTCGCGCTTCGCGGCGCCATCATTACGCTCACCGGGAAATTTATGATCGAATAAATCTGCCGCAATCTCATCCCCATGATCTACCAATGCTGTCACTGCGCCCGCCCGAAGTAGCCGGTGAACGTCTTCCTCGTCTGAGGGCCTCGTAAGATCGAAGAGCTGCGGAGCACTCCAGTCACTTGGCCTTGAGGGACCTAAGGGATAATGATCGAATAAACTACCGCGGTCTTGGTGACCATGAACCTCAGCCGCCAAACTCATAGTCAGCTACTTTATTTCCTTTCCTTGGGACGCATTGATCTGCCTAACCATTGCAGTCCTGTATTCCAAGATCTCTTCTCCGACTTCATCGGGTGTAAGCCCTTCGGTAAAAAATATTAAACTCTTAAGATAAGCTATGGTACCTTTTGTATCCCCTCTTCGAAGCGCTCCAGTGTGCGCTGCAAATATATTAGGCACAAATTCTTGAGGATTAATGATAATAGGGACGAGTGTTGTCGCGGGTCTATACCTCGTAGGCTCAAGAACGACAGGCGAACCTACGGGTGTTAAATTTGCTGCTGATATTGATTTCGCGAGACCTTGACGTGACTCCTCTACCATACTGCAGTAGATAGTTGATTGGAGGTCACCCTCACTTAACCTC
>CAZNLV010000038.1:0-8116 GCA_964574245.1 uncultured Candidatus Saccharibacteria bacterium | reverse complement strand
TCGAGTTTACACGATGCAGCGGAGCACAGTGCGTTCGCATGTCACGATCACTTTCTGACCAGAACGTATGGTATAGACTTCGCCGTCTTTTTTGGAAACAATCCGGCCTTTGTCGTAAAACGTGACGTATTCGTTTTGGGAATTTTTATACGATAGCGCATTTCATACCACTCCGCTTTGCCCGCCAGATGATTTCGCATCGCCTGCATGGTCGGATCATAGTCATCAGGGTGCAGCAGGTCAGTGTAGCTTTTGTAATGACCAAATGCTGACGGATCGGTATAGCCGAGCATGCGGCTTTTGGTGTCGCTGGTGTTTATCGCGCCGCTGGGAAGCTCCATAAACCGCCACGCGATATCGGCAGCCTCAAGCGCGGCGCTCAAGAGATCGTATTCATTGCCAAAAAGTCCATGTGCGTATATCAAGGCTTCATAGTATGCTCATCTTCCATGCAACACAAGGCGATCGCCGAAAGCCTAGAGGTAGGCAGCTTCATCCTCCTCCCAAACCAAAACGGAGGCGTCCTCCCGAACCGACGCATATGCGTCATCCTGAATCGACACGTAGTGTCATCCTGAACTTGTTTCAGGATCTCGTTCCCTTAAACGTATGCCTCCACTCCGACGAGATTCCGGGTCAAGCCCGGCAGTGAAGAAGTGGAGTGTCACTCCGAACACCCATTTCCGTCATCCTGAACCATGTGCTGAACTTGTTTCAGTATTATTTCAGGATCTCGATATACACCTCAGACTCTCATCCCTATCTTCGCGTCTCGCCTCAGCCTTGAGCAACCAATGTCCTCAGCCATGGCTCACAGGGGCTGTAACCACTCCACGCGCGCTTCCTCCCTCATACGCCCCGCCAACCCGCGCTTACTCTAACCTATAACCTAAAACCTAAAATCAGGCACTTCACCCAAAAGCCGTTCGCAGCAGATACCACTTTCACCGGGGATCTCGTGTCACGACAGACACAAAAACAGCTCGTCTGATAATCAGATGAGCTGTTTTCCGGGCAAACCCTAGGTTTACGCGGCGTCTTTGCGCACACGGACGAGCTTCACAAGTATCCAAGCGACAAACCCAAATACGAGCATGGCCACCACCGTCTCAAGCTCGAAGCGTTTCGTGCCGTCGCCTATGGTAGTATCTACGCTAAAAAGCGAACGAAACGGCGCGATAAATGGATTCGTCGTCGTATATATGAAGCTCGCAAACGCATTACTTTTGTTGGCGCCAAGTAGCGAAAAAAGCAGCCGAAAGGCAAGTAAGCTCGCAAGCACACCGTAGATTAAATATATTACATTTTGTGCGGTCCCTGAGGCGCTCGCCGTATGTTCTTCACGGCGCACCACACGCTGTGACTGCACGGTATTGCCCTCTTGATCAACCCCAGTTTCACGCGTGACATCGACCTGTGATTCTTGAACCATTGTGATAATCCTATCTTTCTTTTACTGTAATGATACGTCCCACCGTACTGCGCGTGCGGGTCAGCGCCACGATCAAGCCTGCAGGGGGCACGATCCTAGCGCCTCGCAAATGAAACCCGCACGTTTGTAAGTGTCCCTATGAAAAACTGCTAGATATATTTGAGGTGGGAGGGCAGGCTACGCCTGAACCCTCCGA
Organism: uncultured Candidatus Saccharibacteria bacterium; assembly: GCA_964574245.1. Taxonomy (GTDB): domain Bacteria; phylum Patescibacteriota; class Saccharimonadia; order Saccharimonadales; family UBA4665; genus JAGXIT01. The sequence goes on along the minus strand of CAZNLV010000038.1, from coordinate 6,488 downwards.
TCGCCCAAACCCCTGTGCGGCAAACGATAGATGAGTGATGCCTGGTGGCTTTCCCACACAATTCTGATCGCACTCACGAGGAGTGCAGCAACAAAGGTTGCGGTAATCACCGGCCACCAGTTATAGTTTGCATCCCAAACTGGGTTTGTGGGCCGAATGTGGAAAAACAGATCGTAGAAAAACGCAGCACCCTCTATGCCAATTGCAACAATCAGAAATTGTATGGTGCGTGTGAAAAACTGCGAAATAGGCATGATTATTCTCCTAGCTGTGCGTAGCCTTACGGTAGACAAAGAGAAGCAGTACCGCGCCTCCGATGGCGACAAGCAAGCTGTACAGATTGAAACCGTTGACACCGCTTTTGCCGAGCATTTGCATGAGCAAGCCACCGATGAATGCACCGAGGACGCCTACGATTATGTTTGCGACGGCTCCTTGACGCGCGTCAGTTCCGGCGACGAGTGAAGCGATCCACCCAGCTAAAGCACCAAAGATTACCCAGACAATAATATTCATGTTAAAACTCCTTGTAAGTTCTTAATTGTTCGTAATTGTTTATATATAGGACATGCTCGAGCATGCAAACCCCAACTCAAGCTGGGGCACGCTATGGCAAGTTTGGCTGTCTAAACCATCCTGCTTATCTTTGCTCAAAAACTTCTGGAAACTCACGTGATTTTCGCGTGAGAAATTGATCGATACGACTATTTAATTCTGGCTGTTTCATGTGTGTTCTCCTTTCGCGGTAGAATCGCTGGTATGTTATGAGGTTAATTATCGTGTAAAAAGTGGCTGTAGGTGTCGGACGCGTTCGTACGCCGTTCATCGAGCCGAATATCATATGGCTGGGTCGAGAGGAAAGGAGTGCCCGATACCTACTGTTTTAGTGCTAAATCCTGAGTTGAGCGCGCTCTATCCCATGCCGGATTGAGAGTGTTGCTGTGGAGCTTCGCTGTTTGTGAAAGTGCCGCGTTTGGCAATGTCCCTATAGTAGGAGGAGCGGCAGGCCGCCAACTATGAGCCGCTTAACTGAAAATTTGTGGCCTAGCTCACATTGACGCCTCTACTAATCTGTTACGCTACAGGCATCATGCAGCACTATCTTTTTCGACGCTTCCGTGACGCCACCCAGCGCGAAATGATAACCTCGGCTATTATCACTGCAATAGTTGTAACTGGACTCGGAGTTTTGGCGAGCTATATATATGTACATACCGTCGACCAGCAACTGTATCGCGATTACGAAGCTGCCAAAGCCCTCCAGTTGCGCAACACCAGTGCGTACATCCACAACAAATTTGTTTCCTACCAACAAGTTTTGCTCGCTGGCGCTACGGCAGTCAATATCAGGGGAGCCGAAAATCTCACGCGCACCGACTGGAAACTGTACTACGACACCAATCATGTTCAATCCAACTTTCCGGGTATCTTAGGTCTCGGTTTTGCTCGGCACATCCCAGCAGAGGACGTCGCATCGGTCACTGAAACTATACGAGGTGAAGGATTTCCGGATTTTTCGATCTACCCCACCGGCACGCGGGATGACTACACCGCGATTATATTTATCGAACCATTCAACAGCATCAACAAGAAAGCCTTTGGCTACGACATGTTTAGTGAGCCGCTCCGTCACGATGCAATGGTACGGGCTAGGGATACGGGCGGCTTTGCGCTAACCGCCCCGCTGACACTGCGCCAAGACGACACGGACCAAAATTCTAAAAATGGTCTCCTGTACTACCCCGTGTACGCCACAGACAGCACAAGTACGACCGCGGCTGAGCGGAGAGACGATCTGAAAGGCTACGTATACATTGCATTTCAAGTGCAAAAAATGATGCAAGACAGAGAGATGGAACTAGCCGGCAGCGGCATCACGTACACCATCCACGACGTTACTCAGGGAAAACCCCAACACATGTACGCTTTTACTCGGGGGACTACGGCTCCCGGCGACAGCGTGTCGGGCGAGATCAAAGTCGGTTTACGTACATGGCGGCTTACGCTGCATGTTCCACGCGCAACCGGCAACGCTCATGTGAAGATCCTACTACTCCTCCTAGCCGGTATAGTTGCCAGTATTATTCTCGGGACATTGGTATACTCTTTTCTCCGGAACCGTATCGCCAAAATCCATAACCGACACGAGGTGGAGCTACAAAGCACCAAAGACGAATTGCTCGCGCTCGCCTCGCATCAGCTCCGCACACCCGCTAGTGGTGTCCGGCAATACCTCGGCATGCTCAAACAGGGATATTTCGGCGATTTGAGCGCCGACCAGCTTGCAATTGCCGAAAAGGCCTATGGCGCCAATGATCGGCAGCTCGAAATTATTGACCAACTCCTCTATGTGGCAAAGGCCGATGCCGGCCAGCTGATACTGCAACCGGAAGTATTTAACCTGAGCAAAGTCATCAAAAGCACTATCGAAGACATGACCTCAACCGCCACCCACAAGGGGATTACGATTCACGCAGTGCTGCCCAAAAAGCTCATGATCACGGCCGACGAACGTTTGCTGCGAATGATTGCAGAAAATCTCGTCAGCAACGCGATTAAATACTCATACCACGACTCCGCCATTACAGTTCGCCTCACGACCAGCCAAGGTTTCGTCAAGCTGTCCGTACGGGACAAAGGCGTCGGCATCGCCGAATCGGACCAAGACCAATTGTTTAAAAAGTTTAGCCGGATTCAAAACCCCCTGTCCGCAAAAGAAGGCGGCAGCGGTCTCGGGCTATACCTAGCAGAAAGATTGGCTGAAGCACACGGCGGCAGCATAGGCGTCACAACTGAGCAGGGTAAAGGGTCGCGGTTTACGCTTGTGCTACCGAAGCAAGGCGGGGCAGAAAATAATGTTATCCAGATTACAGAATAGCCTCTGGGCCATACCTATACTGATCCAATATGACAAAAAAGAAGGTTCTACTCGTAGAAGATGACGCAGCGCTGAGCGATGCATTTTTGATAATGCTTGAGAAAAATGATTTTCAAGTCGTCACAGCCTTCAACGGCACAGAAGCACTCGACAAAATGTCAGACTTTACGCCCGACATCATTCTGCTTGATCTACTGATGCCTATTATGGACGGCCGAGAATTTCTGCGGCGATTCGATAACCCTACAGGCATACCCGTCATAGTCTTTAGTAACCTTGACGCCAAAAGCGAAGTTGAAGACGTCTTACAACTCGGTGCTACTCGCTACATGCTCAAGGCTTGGGCAACACCCCCAGAACTCGTCCGAGTTATCAAAGACACACTCAAATAACCACTTCGCGACCCTCGTGTGTTGAACTGTGGGATAGTATGTACTAGTATCAGGCTGGCTCGGTGCCCCCGAGGAGCACGTTGACCACATCTTCGTCGCCAAGTAGTCGGTTGAGCCGAGGCAGATTGACCGTGTACAACTTGGCTTTTTCCATCACTGCCTGCTGCTCTTTGTATTTGGCGATCTCTATACTGACCGTTTCGCGCGACATCGTACATAGGTTAGCGAGGTCCTGTTGCGTCAGTTTCATGTCTATACGTACAAACCCTTTGCCGCTCGTCTCGATGCCAAACCTCATGGCCAAATATCGCAGCGTGTGCCCCAGCTTGTCGTAGGCTGTCGCTTGCCCGAGCGCATTGACATGCAGGAGCGCGCCAACATATCTACGGCTATCGGCAACCGTGCGGTCGAGCATACGCGTCCGATCTTCTTGAAATTCAGTGCTGGTTTGCGCGATAACCACGCAGTCTGTGAGTGCCTCATAATAAAAGAGTGTCGCAGGCGATGTTTCATACGCAGTTTCGACAGGGAAATAGTCTCCCGGGCCATAAATCGCGACATTCACTTCATTGCCATTACTGAGTATGGTGTAGGCTCGAACCATACCCTGCTTGATAGTTTGTACACCGTACGAGGCCTCTCCTTGGTAGAAAATAATCTGTTCTTTGCGTACGGCTTTTTCGCGGATCATACGGTCTAGTATACAGGCCCCGGGGTTCAGAGTTAAACAATTGTCGCATACATGCTGTCCACTCCCGTCGTCGTGCTGCCGAGTGAGCTTTGTTTTTACAAAATGGCAATGTTAGCCTCTCCCTGCAAACTGCTACTAGCCTCTACGCACAGTGGTACAGCCTCGGTTGAAATATGACTACTAGAGCGAGGGGCGTACGAGAAGTACACCAGAGCGAGAAGCGGAGGTTTTTGCTCGGAATGTGTCGTTTTGCGTGGGTCCTCTGTATACTACTTGTATTCGAGGGAGGTGTTTACCATATGAAATATACACCAGCAGTCCGTATCACGCACAGGTCAAACAACCCCCAGCGACTCCTCTGGTTGATAGGCCTGCTCCTACTCATAGGCTGTACTCTTTCGTATTTCCTCTCACGCCCACACGTACACGCCCTGCCAGCAGAGAGCACAAAACCAAAGTTGTCGGGACTGATGGACCGCAAAGACATACCGCAACCAGCCTATCAAAACTACAATACCCAAGCCTTGGTCCGTAATTTCGTTATAGAGACTGACTGGAAAACAATCGAGCCGCGGGAAGGGCAATTTGATTTTTCAAGTATTCAGTCCAAAATCGATCGCGCGGCCGCACAGCACATGCAGGTCAGGCTTTCAGTGGCCGCTGGTCGACTTGCGCCCGACTGGGTAAAATCTCGCGTCGGCAGTATCCCTTGGCGCGAACCAGAGGATACCCAAAAAGGCACCTATCAACTCCCGCTGTTTTGGACGGGATCATACCAACAACTCTACAAAAACATGCTCAGCGCATTATCCGAGCGCTACGACGGCGTATCAAATGTCTCAGAGATTACGCTTGCCATGTGCACGACCACCTATAGCGAGCCGCTCATACGTCAGGCACGCGCCGCCGAAAACAAAGTCCGCGCAGGGCAAGCCGGTTACACCTACCGAGCAGACTATGACTGCCAGAAACACAATATTGATTTGTTTGATACACGGTCAGACTCATCAAGCGCGGCCCACCTTTTTGCCAATACCCGCGTCCATTTTGCGCTCAATCCTTTCCAAGGCTTTTCTCCGCCGCGGGGGCGTGGCGGTATAGATGACACGATACAGCTCATGAGATACTGCCGACAAACGCTGGGTCCTCGCTGTGTTCTGAGCAATCATTCTATCCGTTGGCCACTTCTTGGGGGCAACTACAAGACATTGTATGAAAACATGAAAAAGGCCGGACCGCCGCTATCGTTTCAGACAGCCGTACCGGCCAAAATCGGTGATTGGCAAAAAACTATTCAGTGGGCTATCGACCAAAAAGCCGTATCGATCGAGCTCAATAGCGGCTATGACGTCTACGACCAAGCGACACTGGCGAACTTTGCAGGCCAGCTCCAGCATAACGCTCGATATACCTACTCATACGACACCGGTACTGCTTGGTAGGTGCTGGGTGTGACCGCTACTGCCTTAGGCGCCCTGTCGTAGAGCCTCAAGACATCTCGGCAGAGGAGTCGACCGTCGGGCCACTGTTTCACAATTTTGCCACTGAAGACTATACTACTAGCTATGTCTGAAAAAACTGTGATTGGGATCGTCGGCGGTGGGCAGTTGGGGCGTATGCTCACACTCGCCGCCAAATCGCTTGGCTTTGATGTCGTCGTCGTCGACCCTGGAGAACATTGCCCAGCCGAGCAGGTGGGCGCTCGACAGATTGTGGGTAATTTGTACGATCCTGACGCCCTCGCTCGTCTCGCGGCCGAGGCCGACTACATCACCGTAGAAATAGAACACCTTGATGCCGATGCCCTCGAAAACCTCGAGAAAAGCGGTGCCACTATCAACCCCTCGCCGTCCACAATCCGGCTCATCCAAGACAAGTTTGCCCAGAAACAGTTTTTGCACGAAAAAGACGTGCCGTTAGCCCCATTTGTCGAAATAACAGAGGAGAGTTCCGCCCAGGATGCTCTAGTAGAGTTCGGCGGCACCATGATAGTCAAAACCCGCCATGGCGCCTACGACGGCCGTGGCAATATGGTCGTACGCTCCGAAGCTGACCTCCACCAAGCACTGAACAGATTTGCGGGCCAAGCCCTCTACGCCGAAGGCCTCGTAGATTTTGAGCGCGAGCTGGCGGTTATGGTCGCGCGTGACCAAAAGGGCGCGGTCGAACTGTACCCGATTGTCCAGACTATCCACGAGCGCAATATCTGCACTGAAGTGATTGTGCCTGCTCCTATATCTGCAGAGATCACTACCAAAGCAGCAACCGTCGCTCGTCAGGTCGCAGAACTTTTGAGCGGAGCCGGTACGTTCGGCATCGAACTGTTCCTCACTAAAACTGGCGACGTGCTCGTCAACGAAATAGCTCCGCGCGTCCATAATAGCGGCCACTACACCACGGAGGCGTGCCGAGTGGGCCAGTTTGAGCAACACATCCGGGCCATTGCCGGTTTACCGCTCGGCGACACCAGTCTCGTCGTTCCGGCCGCCGTCATGATAAATATACTCGGCGAGCGAAACGGCGAAAC
>CAZNLV010000037.1:0-8154 GCA_964574245.1 uncultured Candidatus Saccharibacteria bacterium | reverse complement strand
TCGTACATTCAGACAAAAGGCTATCCCGCCCGCTTCGAGGTGGTCAACGAGTAATTGAGTTTTGTGCTCATTATCAACCTCGAGCAATTCATTGATATCTGGAGAGTCAGTATCGAATTGCACGCGCACAACTAAATCTTTGATAGAAATAATTACGCCTTCCATGGGCTACCTCCTCCGGCGCCAGCATTGTTTAGCTGCCTTTTTGCAAATGTTGAAGACTGAAAATTGCTCATGTGGCCGCTCCGGCCTTACTTTTTTTGATGCCATTGATGATTTCTTTTAGTCGCTCATCCTTGACACCGCGACGCGCCCTATTGTACGCCAAATGCAGATCCATTTTTGACTCATCAGCTCGTTGATGCGAGGCGCTCATAGCTCGAAAACGCGAGGCATATTGTGCCAATTTTGACTGCAGGATTAGCTGTCCAAGTGCGATTTTCATCATTGATCTTTCGAGATGAGAAGCAACCGCAAAGCTACTCGGCTCAAATATGTAGTTCACCTCGCTGATTATTTCGTCTGGCCGATCGCTCGCCATGCCCTCGGTTTTTACCGCCATAGAGAGCGATATACGCTTCACTTCTTGGTTCATGAGCGATATGTACTGCTGATAGAACACACTACATTTTTTGTATTCCTGAACTTCTTTGATGATGGGCGTCACGTTGATGTTTTTGTCTTTTGACGGCAGCTTGTAGTATTTGCGAAAAGAAACGCCACGTTGACTGAGCTGCATGGCCCCATGATGGCCTATGACGATGATGTCATTTTTTTCCGGATCATAGCTATCGAGCATGGACTGCACCAGTTTTTGATCTATATCGCCGCTGAATCCACCCTCGGCAGTGATGATGATATAGAGCTCTTTGTCCAGCACTACGTCTTGGTTTCTCTCTCGGCCGAAGCTAAAAAGGCTGTCGACCCGAAGCTGAGTATAGATTTTCCATAGCTCATCGAAAAACTTCGTCGACTCGAGCACTTGGTTTTTTGTCTGAGCGATTCGCATACTGGCGATCCCCTCAAACACACTTGTCAACTCCACGAGCGTAGCCATGCTGGCTTCGTCCTTTGCGATTTCGTTTGGACGCCTCATGTGCGTTTCTCCGGCTGCGAGGCTTGTTCTTTTGCCCGCTTCCGCTCCAACTCGACCGAAAGCATCTTGTCCACTTTGAGTTCTTCTTGTTCGTCGGATAGCTCCGGAGCGGTTCGCTGATCAGCATCTTTAGTCTGAGCTTCCGGTGTCGCAGGTTCTGACAACTTTTCTGTGACTGAGGTTTCAGGAGTCGCTCCTGTAGCTGGGGTCTCAGTCTGGCTCACCTCATTATCTGGCGCATCTCCAGTGTCAGGCTGCGCTGCCTCGACAGATTCCGACTGAATATCTTCCGCATCAGGCTGGGACTCGGTCTGTCCGCTTTGCGCCTCTGCGTCCGTTTGATCGGCGGCCGGCGCTTCAGCCGGAGGCGCCTCCGGAGCACCCTTTGGCTTTGCGTCGTCTACGGGAGGGGCGGCATCAGCATCTTTTTTCTCCGTATCATCAGGTTTGACATCTTCCGCTGAATTGTTGATGTTTGCTTTGGGCAGCTTGTCATCTTTGGGTTCAGCTTTGGTATCTTCAGCTGATGTATCCGACTGATCGGGAGACTTCCCGTCTGATCCGTCAGTCTTTTTACCACCGTCTTTTTCTGCTGCATTTGGCGCGCCTTTGACGCATGTTTTGTACAGCATATCGTGTATGCTTTGGTACTCTTCGTCTTTGGTTACTTTTTTTGCAAAGTCGTTTGCATTCAGTTTGAGGGCATTGATATCGAGCTGCCCTCCCTCCTCAAGATTTAACACAATGTCGAGCATTAGCTGCTGGGCCATGAGAGAAAATGTTTCGCCCGGAGCTTGTGTCAACATTTCAAACACACGCTTACCCGTAGCGAGCGCGTTTTTTGCTTCAGGCCCGAGCTCTGAGCCGAAGTGTGAAAACTCTTCTGCTTGACGATATCCGGCCAACATTTTGAGCGTTTGCGCCGCTAGATCTTTTTGCCGCTTGGTGTGTCCGACTCCGCCGGCCCTCGTCACACTGAGTCCGATATTTAAGGCCGGCCGTATACCATTGCGGAACGTGTCCATGTCCAGAATCCACTGTCCGTCCGTGATAGACATGATGTTCGTCGGTAGGTAGGCGGTGATATCCCCGTTTGCAGCATGTACCACAGGTATTGACGTCAAACATTTACCATTTCGATCGAGACGGCCGGCACGCTCGAGCAAGCTCGAATGGGCATAAAACATATCGCCAGGGTACGAGTCCCGCCCCGGGCTCACCCCCGATAGCAGCGCGACTTCTCGGTACGCATGCGCATGACTCGTCAAATCATCATACAAAATAATCGTATCTTGGTCGCACTGTTGCCACAAATATTCCGCCATGGCGCATGCCACATACGGCGCAATGTAGCTCATGATGAGGGATTCAAACATCGTACTGACAACAACGATGGCTTTTTCCAGCCCGCCATTTTCTTTCAGCCTCGTGAGCAAGGTATCGACATCGCTGCGGCGTTTCGCAATCAGACAGTATACTACGATCTGGTCAGTATTTTTTTGGTTGATCGCAAGCTGTGTTACCACCGTACTTTTGCCTGATTTGCTATCACCCAGAAGTGCCATACGCTGGCCACGGACGATGGGAAATAGTGCGTCGATTGCCGAAACACCACTTTCTAGCTGATCTGAGAGCAGTTTTCTTTCGTACAGCGCTGGCGCCGTGTTGAAGACCGGCCATACGCTATCAGCGGGCACCGGCCCCTTCCCATCGAGCGGATCGCCGGTCACCGAAACGACTCGGCCGATAAAATCTTTGCCGACTTTACAAACTAATTTTTCGTATTGCAGTACAGCAACCATACCCACGCGCAGTGCTTCTGATCCCAGATGCAGCACCACAACCCGATCGGGATATATTTGGCTAATGAACCCTTTGCTTCCGTCTTCAAACATCACGAGGGAATGCAAAGCCGAGGGTTGCAAACCACTGACCTGCACCAAGAACTTTTCGACCGCAATAACTTCACCGACGGGCTTGCCAGATTCAACCAGTTTGTCGAAATGTTTATTGCCAAAACTCATGCCGCAACCTCCTGCGGCGGTACGGCGATCGGCTCGGCGGTAGCAGTTACAGCCGGGGTCTTTGGGGCGTCAGTGCCTCGCAGACGAGCCATGAACGCTTCCCTCTTGCCAGAAAAAGACCGACTGAGCGACATATCAAAAAACCGGTTGCGCGTTCTCAGCATACACCCTGCGCCAATACCGGGTTGTAACCCGACGGCCACAAGCACATGCGGATGGATATGCTGACGCAGCCAAGACATAAGTTTTGCCATGAAATCCGGTGATGGATCAGCGCTAAAACTCATGTGCACCCGGGGGGCATGAGTTTTAATCTCTTTCAAAAAAAGCAGTAGGCTGTGACGATCACGCTCCTCAGAAAGCGTGATACTATTTGCCTCTGCCAGTTGTTGCAGTTGCATGCTCAGCTGAGGAAGACGGCCTGCTCTAGGGAGGTTCTGCCCGGTTCGAATCTCCGTTGCCTGCATGGCGTTTTCTAAGCCCTCAAGCTCACGCATGAGACGACCTACCTCGACAAGGCCAATGATACTGACAGGCAAAACCGGTGCCGCCGGAGCATCATGCTCCATGGAGAATATCCTCGACTATAGCCTCACGGTTTGCTTCTAAATCTGCCAATATATATTCCAGCTGATCATTGAGGTCAATCTGGTTGCCTATCGCTGACAAGACATAGTGATTGACGATATCGGTCATATTTTGCTCAAAACGCTCCACGAGCTGTTTCTTTTCGGCCGATATCTGCGCTTGGACTTGCTGCCCGAGCTGCTCACGCTGTTCTTCGATCGCCGTATTGGTTTTTTGGATCGATTCGATCGCAAGTTGCTTGGCATCGTTGATCGATTGCTCGTACTTTGCGAACTCTTCCTTCAGGTTCTTGGTGATCTCGGCCTTCATGTAGTCATTGAGCTGGCTCGTGGTCAGACGCAAATCCTGCTGCAAAAACATGGCATTTTCCGAAATAATCTTCTCGAAGTGAAGTCGACCCCTGTTTCTAAGCTCTTCCCGGAAGGTGTCATTAAATATATGCTCTACGTCATCCTCGGCAGCCTGACCCAAATCTTCGGCTTTATTTTTGGCATTTTGTCTCGGCGCACCAACCTTCGTCGCTAGCCATATAAAAGCGGCCGTAGTAGCGCCCAGCGCTCCGACTATCAGTGCCAACCACCACATTGTCATATATGCACCCCCACCACTTTTCTCTTTCGATAGACCATAGTGCTATAGCTTCAGTAATAAGTATATCGTGACGAGGCCAATTACGAAAATAATCAGGCCAAATACCACCACCTGTATCAGACCTCGCAAAATTGATTTTTTGGCGAGTGGGTTACGCCCGATCGATATCAAGCTACTCCGCACGCCGCCGTACAACAGATTACTCGTCATAAAGATGGTGACCAATAACACAGCCAGACTGATATACATCCTCACCGTGCTCACGGGTTTACCGGCGATACTGTCGCCCGTCTTCCTTAGGAAAGCCGGCAGCGGTGGTCCGCTGACAGACGCAGCCAAGGGGTTATGCGATATGCTTATATCTATCTGTACCAGTCCGATATTCACTGTTTTGCTTCCACCGTTTGTCGAAAGCGCAGCGCTCCCACTGACATTTTTCTTCCCATCGAAAGTGCCGAGAGCCTTACCGAGAATGACGTTCTGACCAGCGTCTGCTTTCATACCAACCCCATCGAGTGCAGAAATGCTAATGATATCCCCCACCTTTATCGGCCCATTTTGCGTGCTCACCAGTGCATCGTATTTGCCATTTGACGCGACGTACACCTGCGCTTTGCTCGAATCGTCCCCCAGTGAAACCACGGTATCATTTTGGGCGACCACCACGCCCTGCATAGCTTTGTCCTTTTTGTTCGTCAGAGCTTGGACCTTGTGACTGTCTTTTGGATCAAGCATGACGAGCATGCCTTTTTGCACATCACCGGTCACGCCATACCCCTGAGATACCGTTTGCGCCATTACGCGCACTGAGCACACGCCGCCCACCCCAAACACCGCGAGCAATAGAGTCAGTACAGCGGTCCGTTTGAATTGTTTGAGCGACATGAGCATTATGACTGCAAGTATAACCGGTTTATCAGAAGTGCGACAATAGTTTTTTGCTCACCGTCAATGCTTATACGGTATACTGGAAGACATTATGTCTATCACAAAAGCTATTATTCCTGTTGCCGGCTGGGGTACCCGTCGGCTTCCTATCACCAAAGCGATCGAAAAATGCATGCTGCCTATCGGCAATCGGCCTATAGTCGACTATGTGGTTCATGACTGCGTTGCGGCCGGTATCACTGACATATACTTTGTTGTGAGTGAGCAAAGTGAGCAGCTCCATGCATTTTACCGTGACAATGTTGAGCTGACTGACTATCTCATCAGAAACGGCAAACAAGACATGATACCCCTGACCGAAACTCCGTTGGCGCGCTTTCACTACATCGTACAGCCCAGCTACGGCAAATACGGTACTGCCGTTCCCGTAGACCTTGCGATGCCCTACATTCACGAAGGAGAATCGGTGGTTGTGATGATGGGCGACGACTGTCTGTACAACGCCGACGGCAGCTCTGACATTGCTCGGCTCCTCGAGGCTACGCCCGAAGGGCAAAGCGCTATTTTGGCCGTACCCGTTCACGACGATTCTATCCAGCGCTATGGCCATGTCGTCGCTGATGAGTCAGGCAACCTCGTACGCATCATCGAGCATCCCGACCCTATGCCCGACCAGTTTATGAAAAACGTCAGTAAATATGTACTCAACTACAGTATGCTTCAAGCAATCAGCGCCTACGTCGCTCAGCCCATTGAGGCAGGTAGAGAATACTACATATTTCACCCCTTCCAAGAAGTTATCGCCAGCGGCAATAGCATGAAAGTCGTCGCTGCACACGGGCAATATCTAGACGCCGGCACTGTCGAAGGCTGGCTCCACGCCAACCAAGTCGTTATATCCGACACAAACCCAGCCTCCAGTCTCTAGTTTTATCCGAAAATCCTCCTTCTGCTGCACAAAATTCGCTCCCGAGAGCCCCTAGCGCCTCCATCCCTCTAGTCTCTATAACCTCTATGGGTTCAACCTCGAGGTTGAACCTATAGAGGTGATTTTTTGACGGAGGAGTGGTTTTGGATTTATTCTTTCAGATTGTTGTTTTAATTGCTTTTTACTATCTCTGTTAGGGCTTGGACAAATCTATCCATATCAGCGAGTGCAGTGCTGCGGCCCAGCGTAATACGCAGCGAGCTGCGTGCCTCTTCGGCTGTTCGCCCCATAGCTCTCAGCACATGGCTTGGTTCTTCGTTGCTCGCACTGCACGCCGATCCTGCGGCCGCTAATATCCCCCTCATCTCCAACTCTACGAGCAGACGTTCATTGTCCAGCCCGGGTAGCGTCAGATGGATGTTATTGGGCAGCCGATGTTTGAGCGAACCATTGACGATAATTTTACTGGGGATAGTACGATTCAAGAGGTGAAGTGCATGGTTTTTTACTTCGGTGAGTCGAGTCGTCTCTGCAGCTCGCATCTGCTGCGCTTCGCCTAGAGCCGCCGCAAACCCAATTATCCCCGGCACATTTTCTGTACCGCTTCGCAGGGTTCGTTCTTGCCCCCCTCCACGGATCAGCGGCGCCAATTGCACATGACTAGAGGCGTACAGCACTCCTGTCTGTTTTGGGCCGTAGATTTTGCTGCCATTCAGTGTCATCATATCGACACCCAGACTGGCAACTTGCAGGCCTAGGTAATTGGTCGCTTGGCAGGCATCGCTATGAAAATAGAGCGGTAGATCAATCCCTTTTTGCTTGCGCTCAGCTCTGAGCTCTGCAAGCAGACGGGCGACCTCGCGAATCGGCTGGATCGTGCCCACCTCATTGTTGGCATACATGATACTCACCAGCACCGTATCTTCAGATATTTTTCGCCGTAGATCCGCTGGGTTCACCCTGCCCTCTTGGGATACAAGTGCAACGGAGCAATTGAACTGACGAGCTGGCTCGAGCACCGACTCATGCTCAATGGCACTAACCGTAACGGAGCAATTTGGAAAATTGGCCATAACCCCAGCTATAGCTACATTATTTGCCTCCGTCCCGCCAGCCGTAAAAATAACTTCGGTCGGGCGTGCTCCGAGATACATCGCGACGTGATGTCGAGCGTCCTCCAGCGCTCCCCTTGCCTGCCGAGCGGGCAAATATGTCGCAGACGGATTATAAAAATTATCCGAGAAATATGGCTGCATGGCCGTACGGACCGACTCGCTCATCGGCGTAGCGGCAGCATGGTCCAGATATATATAATCCATCTACAGATAGCCGTTGAACTGGGATTTTACCTCAACAAGATACGGCGCGAGCTCGTTATCGATGCGATCATTGTATTTTTGGATGGCGACGAGAAAACGTTTGGCTTCTTCACGGCTGATGGGGCGGTATGGCTGATTGTCTTGCGCCTTGAATATCCCATGCGGCCGAACGTCGTAGCGGGTGGTCCGCACGTAGTGCTTGCCTTTTTCATCCCATTCTTCGTGCCACACCCACGTACGTTCATCGAGGCAGAAAAATTCACGCCGAACGCCTTTGGGTATGGGACCAAAGACAGTACCGCCAACCTTTGCTTCTTCATGGATGGCCTGACGGTATGCTTCGGCGCGTTTATCTGGCGCATTTTTGGTTAAAATGCTGGGAAAAAACTTTATAAATGCCACGTTAGAACCCCGCTGCCCGAGGCATGTCTGGGGTCAGTTGCGTAGTGTCTGGACCCTCTTGGTGCGTCGGTGCCTGCGTCCCTGTCTGTGCAGCAAGCCGAGCAGCCAGCACCCTAGCCCGTGCCTCGTCTAAACTGACGACAGCACCAGATTCCGCAGGAGTTTCAGCGGACTGAGTCGGTGCTGGTGCTTCTAGTGCCCGCAAGTAGTCTTCCCTTGAGCCACCTGCCTCCCTTGGAGCAGCAGCAGCCGGTGGATTAACTCTCTCTGCCGGCTTCGCTGTGGTCTGCAAGGCCAGCGATTGCATAGCCGAAACGG
>CAZNLV010000036.1:0-8482 GCA_964574245.1 uncultured Candidatus Saccharibacteria bacterium | reverse complement strand
TACGCTTCATCTGCTTTAATTATGCTTGCCGTATAAATTAATTCTTTAGCAATGCCTAATCCTACAAGTCTTGGAAGCCTTTGTGTACCTGAAAATCCTGGTGTTATTCCAAGTCCTGATTCCGGTTGACCAAACTTAGCTTTTGATGAAGCTATTCTGATATCAGCAGACATACATAATTCACATCCACCACCAAGGGCAAATCCTCCGGCCTCAAGACGGCACTGGCAATTGGACTGGGGATACTCCTGCTCGCATTCGCCACTTTTGGGCTAATGGCTTGGCGCCGGCGCCGTCAGGCTACCGGCACCACCGATGCGTACCCATCACCTGACTACGATTCCATGTATGCCGGAAACGCTCCCGTGCCCGTGGCTTCTGGAACAAACTTCTACGCTACACCACCGAGCGAACAACCGATTGTCCCGGCACAGACGGCTCAACCTGTCAATAGTCCGGATGGTCCGGCATCGCTTCCTCCTGAAACCCCACCAGAACTGGCTCAGATGCCGCCCGCACCAATGTTTGCACCGACTCAACCAACTCAACCGACGGAGCCGATGCAGCCAGTCTGGGCAGAGCCAGCTGAGCCAAACTTAAGCTACGAAGAAGCCGCTCAGGCCATGTACAAACAATACGGCGATCCGGATATCGTGCCTATGGCTCCCGTAAACATGGCACCGCCTGCTCAATCAAACTATCCCGCATATGTACCACCCCTAGGCACCTACCAGGAAGCGGCAGCGGCACCCGCGGCAGCAGCACAAGAAACAGTTCCCAGTGCAAATCCAGACGCCATAGTAGAGGCAGGCTCGTCTGCGCATACTCGGCACGGTAGGCAGCAGTACTCACAAACTACGCAACAATCTCAGCAGGGTTGGATCAAAATCCCGCACGAAAATCCCGCACCAAACCCTAACTCCAGCGTACCCGAAAGCGAGAACCACGACCGGCTTTTATAAGCCCCACCTTTCACACCCCTCTCGATCATGACACACCAAGTTAAGAAAAATTTAGGCATGACAACTCACGGTGACACTACCCAGTTTCGTGTCTGGGCGCCATTTGCGGCACAGGTTGCCATACAGGGGACTGCCACAAACGACCAGATCATTCTCATGAAAAGTGAGGCAGACGGCTACTGGTCAGTCAGCCTCAAAGAGGTCGAGCCAGGTCAAAACTACGTATTTCTCATCACAACCCCAGATGGGAGAACACTAGCCAGAAACGATCCTCGGGCTGCGCAGCTCACAACTTCTGATGGTGGCGCGTCGGTCATAACTGACCCCAGTTTTGACTGGCAAAATGATGCATTTTCTCCTCCACCTCCGCACAAACAGATCATCTACGAAATGCACATTGGCACATTTAACCGACCCGACGCAGCGACAACCGGCACTTTTGATGACGCACTGAGCAAACTCGACTACTTAAAAGAACTGGGCGTGAACGTCATAGAACTCATGCCCATCACTTCTATGGCACACAGCTACGGATGGGGGTATGCACCGAACCATATGTATTCTGTTGAAAATGCATACGGCGGACGTCACGGCCTACTGACTTTTGTCCGCGAATGTCACAAACAGGGGATCGGTGTAATACTTGATGTCGTCTATAATCACTTCTCGGGTGAAACTGACCTCTGGCAATTCGACGGATGGAGTGAAAACAACCGCGGTGGAATCTATTTTTACAATGACGAGCGTGGCGATACTCCGTGGGGCGGACGGCCAGATTACGGTCGACCGGAGGTGCGCCAGTTCATCCTCGATAACATCGCACTGTGGCTCACCGAGTACCACCTTGATGGCTTTCGGGTCGATTCCACCATATACATGAGAAATACTGAGGGGCGTGACAATGATCCAGCTCATGATATACCTGAGGCGTGGTACCTGCTGCAAGATATCGTCGAGCTCGCTCACAAAATTAAGCCAGAAGCGATCGTCATTGCCGAGGACTGCGCCAATAGCGCGTACCTGACAAAACCTCGGGATGAATCGGGCTGCGGTTTTGATGCCCAGTGGGAACTGGGGTTTCCTCATGCGCTTCGTGATGCACTCGGACTCAGAGGAGTCCGCACTCTCTCTGGCGTCCGCTACGAGCTCGAACGCCTGTACAACGGTGATGCGTTTGAAAAAGTCGTCTTCAGCGATTCACATGACACTGCAGCCAATGGATCGGTCCGGCTCAATGAGGCTGCTAGCCTCGGCGATGCCGCCGACCTAACCGCACGACAGCGCACACTGCTTGCCGACGCTGTCACGCTGACGGCGCCGGGCCGACCGATGCTGCTCCAAGGCCAAGAATTTTTGCAAGAAGGCAGTTTCAATGACTGGCAAGAGCTGGAGTGGGACAAAGCTGAGAAATATGCCGGCATGGTTCTCGCGCACCGTCACCTTATCGACCTGCGGCTGAACCGCCACAGTAATACCGCGGGGCTACAGGGTCAAAACACCGCTGTCTTTCACCAAGATGACAATAACGGCGTGCTCGGCTATCACCGCTGGGATCAGGGCGGGGCGGGCGACGACGTGCTCATCATCGTCAATTTCAGCAACAACACTTTAGGAGACTATCAGGTACATCTGCCGCTGGCGGGCACCTGGACCACGCGCTTCAACAGCACATGGAAAGGCTACAGTCCCGACTTTCACCAGACAGATATCGACACACTCACCACCGAAACCGACAATCTCGTCACCCTAAAACTACCACCCCACGCCGTCCTCATCATGTCCCAAGATCATCTATAAGTATCTACCGACCGACGACACCCTGATTCCCTGCATGCGGATTTCTGGCTGTGTATAGATCTCTATTTGCACCGCGCAAGAGGGCTTCGGCACCATCCGTCTGCCGAACCACTGGTATAACATCGTGAACTTGATGATTGTAATCGTTTGTGTTTTTTGTATCTATGGCTAAGCCCAACAAAGGCGCCAGCCAGCCTGACCCTTTGGATAGGCCCTTTTCTCTAACAACAAATAGCTGCTCCGTTTCGTTTTGACTCGCAATGTGACCAGCAAGTTCGGTAACTCGTCCGTGTAAACGCGCTGCTTCTGCGGCCCTTATCTGCTCGTAGTAGCTGTGCATATCGGGCTGTTTCCAGCCTGTTCGAAGCCCTCTAGGCAGCAGCAGAGGCTTTTCCCCAGCAACTTGGTCTTCGATGTCCCGGATGTAATCCCGCTCCCATTTTTTTACCGGCTTAGTTCTTTCGGGCGTCACTGTCTGTCCCACCTGAAAAGCAAGCAAGGTTAAACTATCATCGTCACTATAAAGATCCCCGGAGATAGCACGGCTTACTCCATGAAGAGGGTGTCTCTGGTCTGCCTGCGACAAAAACCCAGATAATCCGTCAAAGATATAGGGGTATACATGAGTCTTGCCGCCAACTTCTACAAATAACTCACTCATCTCCGCCCAGCTTGTCGTTGTGAACGACTGAAGGCGTCTTGGTTCTGCATTTGGCAAAACTGCAATATCAAACACACCCGGGTTTACTTCCTGAATATTCATAATAGTCTAGACTATACCACAATAAGGTTTATTAGTAAATTTTTTACTCTATAAAATTTTGAGTAGGTCGGCTTCGGAGCGGAGAGCTGCGGCTTGCTCCATGGTGAGAGTGAGGGCGTGTCGAGCTGCGATTGCCTCGTAGCGCTCGACGCGGTGGGCAAGCAGACGAGGGTAGAGGTACGCACCCACATCGCGCGGCGAAAGTTCAGTCACGTCACCCACCTGAAATTTCTCAAGCAACCCCGGCAACTCGGCGGCGACAAAGTCGGGTCGGTAGTAAATGGGCTTCGGATCGGCGATGTTTCTGTCGATGAGTACCTTTTCGTGCTCGGCGGTCGCGCGGATATATATCAGGGTGACCGTCTCATCGAGCATACGTAACAATGCGTCCTCGGGGTCATCAGGTTCAACGACTTCACACAAACTACCGGACAAGTCAGCGATAAAATGCGGATAATCATAGAGCTCTTCTGCCCGAGCAATAAAGCGTGGGATATCGAGCATTGCTGACCTTTCGGCTACAGCATGCTGTGCCATGCGCGCCGTGAAATCAGGCAGGGTAGAGCCGTGTTTTTCAGGATTACCTAACATGCCCATATAGAGCGAGGTCGCCAGTAAGTTGTCGAAATGTACGCGGTGTTCGACCGTAATCGCATCGCGCCGCAGCATATCGCGCAGTAAGGGGTGGCTCATCGCCAGCTTTTTGAGGTAATCATTGAGCTCATCTCCCAGATAATGCGTCCAGATACGGTAATCAACAGAGTAGTGAAACCAGCGGCTAACCGGTAGGCAGCGAGCCAAGGTCGTTTTGCCGACACCGCTGAGCCCCATTACCGCGATGCGCACTGGTTGATGGGGGTTTATCGGGTGATCCATGGGTGAAAGAGATACGACATAAGAGTTATGAGTTAAGAATTGCCTGTTTTAGCTCATCTACAGAGTTAGCGATTTCAACGTAACGCTCCGGAATGGCGCGAAGTTTTTCGAGATCGGCAGTATTATCGACGGCTATACCAGTAGCTTCGGTGATTTCTTCCGCAAATTTCTCGGGAGCGGCCGTAGAGACAATGACATCGTGCATGTTTTCACCCGGGATTTGTTCACTCGCGTACCATGCAACGGCCGTGTGCGGATCGAGCAGGTAGCCGGTTTGCTCATACACCTTTTTGATAGTCTCTACGGTGTCCGCGTCACTCACTTGAGTTGTCTTGATATCTGCCCGAAATGCGTCGATGTCCTGCCCAAATATTCGCTGCAGGCGGGGAAGGTTGTTTGGCGCGCCGATATCCATGGCGTTTGACATCGTAGCGACGGCTTCAAATGGGGTGAAACTGCCCTCCCGGGCGTAACGGTCTATGGCATTATTGGCGTTATTTGCAGCGAGGAAACCGGCGATCGGCACGCTCATCTGCTGTGCGAGCACACCGCCGGTTATGTTACCGAGATTGCCGCTCGGCACGACAAAGCGCAGGTCTGTACGTCCGTCCAGCTGTGCAAATGCCCGCGCATAGTACAACGTCTGCGGGATCAGCCGGCCAACGGTGATAGAATTTGCCGAAGTCAGACCAACCCGCTCGACCAGCTCCGTATCGGCCAACGCTTGCTTCACTAGCGCCTGGCAGGCATCAAAATCACCATCCACTTCCAGCGTATGTACATTGTCAGCTACACGCCGCAGCTGCTCCTGCTGGAG
Organism: uncultured Candidatus Saccharibacteria bacterium; assembly: GCA_964574245.1. Lineage (GTDB taxonomy): Bacteria > Patescibacteriota > Saccharimonadia > Saccharimonadales > UBA4665 > JAGXIT01. The sequence goes on along the minus strand of CAZNLV010000036.1, from coordinate 3,267 downwards.
CTGAGAAACGCGGCCTTTCGGGTACAGCACCACCACGCGCGTCCCTGCGACACCGCCAAATCCATGAGCAATCGCTCCACCGGTATCACCACTAGTCGCCACAAGCACCGTGGAACTTCTGCCGGTCTTGGCGTTAAAATACCCCATGAGCGCAGCCAAATATCGGGCCGCCACATCCTTAAACGCCATAGTTGGGCCATGGAATATCTCGAGTACATGCTTATCCGCCACAGGCACACAGGGCGTTTCAAACGTCGCAGCAGTCGCGACTAGACGTGCGATATCCTCGGCAGGTATTTCGTCGCCCACCCAAGCAGTGAGGAGCAACTGGTCGATCGCTTGGGTGTCTAGCGAAGAGAGAGAGGCAATCTGGCTATCTGTCAGCCTCGGAATCTTTACAGGGAAATACAGACTACCATCGGTTGGGATGCCTCGTTGCAATGCTATTTCAAATGAGACGACTTCTTCGGGGTTGTGTAGGCTTACAAACTGCATATCCCTATAGTACGCAATCCAGCTCTATATGCAAGCATGACCTAGTCTTGGTGCGACCGCTTTTTAGTTTTCACATCCACTACGTCAACTCGTTATTGGCATCTATAGCTAGGTTGTCTAGGTTGGAATATACTGACACGTATGAAAATCATCAAGCGAGCAGCAAAAGACATCGGCACAGAGGACGCACATGGCGGGAGCGGGCAGCGGAAGGTATACGCTTCGCCAGACCAACTCCAGAGCACCGCGTTTGAGATGATGACGCACGGGTTTATGCCGGCCGGCGGCATGTACGACTGGCATGATCACCCGGATGTCGAAGAGATTATGGTCGCCGTCAAAGGCACTGGACTCGTCCACGATGAAGACGGCGAATACCGATACGAACCGGGGGACGTATTTGTCTTCCCGGCCGGTGTTCAGCACAAAATATCCAACCCCACCAAACACGAAAATGAATTCATCTTCGTCCGGGTGAGAGTGTAGAAACTTGTAAAAACTACGACCTGAGCTATACACCAGAGATCGCATATTCGTGCGTCTGTAGCACAACGCCATTCGGTTTTATTTTTCCCTGTTTCGTGGGTGTTGGTGTATGCTAAAAATATATGGCGGCACACGTTTCATCCCAGGTGAAAGCTACTCTCGAGAAATATGGCATTCGCCACGAAGTCATCGCTTGTGATCCTGAGCTTGCGGACACAACCGTCTTCTGTGAGCACTACGGTTTTACGCTGGAACAGGCGGCCAACACCATCCTCGTCGCTTCTAGGAAAACAGAGCCAGTCAAATACGCAGTGTGTGTCGTGCTCGGTACAACCCGGCTCGATGTAAACAAAAAAGTCTGTGAGCTACTGGGCATCAAACGCGCCAGTTTCGCCGACGCCGAAACCACCCGCGCTCTCACCGGCATGGAAATCGGCGGAGTTGTCGCCATCGGTGCGCCCACAGATATACCCGTATATATCGACAACCGCATATTGGAACAGCACGAAATCGTCATGGGCGGCGGCAACCGCTCGAGCAAACTCGTCCTCGACCCGCATGAGCTCCAAAAACTCCCATATGCCCACGTCATCGAAAACCTCGCCAAGAAGCCTACGTCATGAAAAACGCCTTCATATTTCATGGCACCGGTGGGTATCCAGAAGAAAACTGGTTTCCATGGCTCAAGACCAAGCTCGATGAGCAGGGTATTTTGACAACAGTACCACAGTTTCCCACTCCCGAAGGACAATCTCTCGAGGCTTGGCTTGCGGTCATGCAACCCCACGAATCAGAAATAGACGAAGAAACCGTGCTTATCGGGCACAGTTTGGGTGGTCTCTTTCTACTCCGGTATCTAGAGCAGCTAGGCCATTCGGTCGGGGCATCGGTCTTCGTTGCCGCTTCTGCCGGGGTGAAGCCCATAAAATTGTACGAGGCAGACAGCGAGTTTAGTGGCGGATTCGATTTTAACTGGGGCGCAATTCGTCGCAACGCCGGCACGACCGCGGTATTCCACTCCGACAACGACCCCTACGTATCACTCGGAAACGGTGAAAAAATTGCGGCCAAACTCGGCGTCACGCTCCACCGAATCACCCATGCCGGCCACTTTAACACCACCGCTGGGTATACGACATTCCCGTTGCTCCAAAAAGAAATTGAGCATATGAAAGGAGAGGTGCGACAACCATGAGGCAGCAGACCCAACTGAAAAAACACATCCAAGCATATCTAAACGAAGCTAAAATGATGCCACTAGCGTCCATAGGAGACAACGGCAGGCCGTGGGCCTGTAGCGTCTGGTTCGCCACCGACTAAGGTCTAAATATCTACTGGCTTTCGGCTACTTCACGTCGTCACTCCATCGAACTTGTGCAAATCCCCATGTTTCCGCGGCGATCTGCCTATCGCAGTCTCCAAAGGACAATGCACGCGGCTTGCAGATCGAAGGCTCAGCAGTAGCACTCACCAAACCGGCGAAAATAGCACACGCTATGCAGCACTACGCCGGCCGCATTTTCACGCGCAAACAAGTGGAAGATTTTATGGCTCATCCAGATCGTCCACGCAGTTTTTATCGTCCGACACCGGAAGCATTGGTGCTGTTCGATACGGTCAACTATCCGAGCGATCCGAGACAGGAGTATCGTCCATGATTACTGGCGTATTCCATAACGGAGTTAGAGTAGTAAATCTCGAGCGATCGATTGAGCTATTTGAGCATCTGGGATACACGATTGAAACGAGGTTTACCAAAGATATTCCGAAGTGCCATGCGGCCATCGTACGTCGAGGCGACCATGCCTTTGAGCTGTTTGAGTTCGAGGACACGATACATGAATGGGTAGGGTACATCAGCAATCCTATTGCATTTTATTCTGATGATATTGAGGCAGATATCGCCGATTTTATCGCCCGGGGGTGCAAACTCGTCACCCAATCAATGATGGGACGTTACTCCGTTTTGCGTACGTACAAGACCCTTCTGGCGCTTTCTGCTACGAGATGGCGACGCAGAAATGAATCTCCCGCGAGTGTATGGCAGGGGTATGCCACGCGATAGCAAATCAGTGTAGCCTAGGGTTCTTTTCGGTTACCACTTAGAGTACAATAGCGGTAAGTCAACCCGAACCAGAGGTACCAAAATGATCAAGTATTACTACCGCAGCTTGCGGGGCAGCACGATGCAGGAGCTCGAGACATTTAAGCCAGGCAGCTGGGTGCACGCCGTGGCTCCAAATGAAATGGAGCTTGAGCAACTCACCGAGAGGTTTGAGCTCGAGC
>CAZNLV010000035.1:0-9053 GCA_964574245.1 uncultured Candidatus Saccharibacteria bacterium | reverse complement strand
TGTAAAATTGCACCAACTCAAAATTTTCACTTGATACTCACAAACTCACAAACTCACAAAATCTACGCCGTACGAGAACGGACCTCATAAATTCCAGTGGCTAATACTTCACCGATAACATACCGAGCGTTATCAGCCATAACTGGATTGGTGTCTTTGTAGTACGGTAATTGTATCAAAGCCATTGAGAACGCCCAGCCTTTACCACGTTCCCATGTTGCGTCGTCAACATTTGCGGCAGCCTTGAAAGCTCCCCTGACAGTTGTAGGAAATAAGTTCCAAGCCGGTATCAGGTCGCAAGCCGGATCGCCGATACCTACACCCTCAAAATCGCAAACACCGCTCAGGCGGTTATTGGATGCGAGCAGGTTGGCAGGCATAAGGTCGCCATGTACCCACACCGGCTCTTTATCCCAAGGCGGTGCTTGCAAACATTTATCCCATATTTTTGTGGCGGTTTTCGTGTCAATCATGTCAGCAAGGTCTTTCAAGGCTTGCCGAGCCCGAGGGTCTTGTACATGTAGCGGTGCACCTCGGCGTGCTTTTGGTGCGTCAGTTGTATCAGTATTTTGCATGGCAGTTATAAAACCAGCCAAGTCTTTTGCAAATAATTCGGTGACTTGACCCTCTTTGGGGTTTACACCGTCTAGCCAGGTATAGATTGTCCATGGCCACGGATAGCCCTCACTGGGTTCGCCCAAACCAAGCGGCATCGGTACGGCTACGGGTAGATGTGGCGCAAGTTTTGATAACCATGTGCGTTCGGTGTCTATGTGCTTAACTGCATTTGGTATGCGAGGCAGCCTAACCGCCATACTATCGCCCAGCTTAAACACGGCATTGTTTGTCCCAGAAGATACCACACGCTCAACTGGCAGCTTAGACCACTTGGGGAATTGTTTTGCGAGTAAACGAGTAACTAGACCGACCTCTATATCTAACTCGTTTACATGCATTTTTACCGGTACTTTGTCAGTGTTAGTCATTATTAACAGTTTAACAAATTTGTATATGTTAAATGCCACAACAAAACCAAATCGTTTCTGTGCCCTGGCGCAGCCGACCTGACAGACTTAGATTCTCTCAACCTCAAGAAAGAAACTCGACAAGAAATCTCAAAAATAATCAAAATTCAGGGCTGACGGGACGAGGTTTGCCTTCACCAGCATTTTTCTTGGAAATAGGTTCTTGCCTTGTCGTAAGAGGTTCAAAATTTCACTTGATACTCACAAATTCACAAAATCTACACCGTACGACGGCGGACTTCAATAGGAGACGCTTATGTCAACCCCGCTTGCTAGCGGAGTTTGGGCATCCCGTAGCCGGTGGACTGGATGTATTGGATAACGCTGGGCAGAGCAGCGGCGGTATATTTGCCGTGCATATGGAACAGGACGATGCCGCGCGCCCGCGTATAGTTTTTTACTGTGCTGAGCATGCTGCTGGCACTAGCGCCGGTCCAGTCGAGGGTGTCGACGGTCCAGAAACAGTCCTGATATGCGTAGCCGTTTAGGATACTAATAAGTGTGGAGCTGTAGGCTCCTGAACCGTAAGGGGCGCGGAAAAACTTGCGTGTCGAAGGGTATGGTTTTATGGCTGCCTCCGCCCGCGCGATTTCACTGCGGATTTGGGTAGTTGAGAGCGTCATAAGATCGGGGTGAGAGTAGGAGTGGTTTCCGACGAAATGACCGTCATTTTTGATTAGAGTGATAAGGTCAGGTCGTGCGGCTGCGAATTCGCCGGTAGGGAAAAATACCGCTCGCACATTGTACTGTCTGAGGATGCTGAGAATAGAGCTGATCTGCGAGGTAGTGCCCGAGTCGTCAAATGTGAGCCAGACGGCGGTATGGCCGCTGGTGATGCCGCAGTGCGTTATGCCATCAGTAGTATTGGTGACGGTAGCGCGTTCGTTTTCTGGCGTCGTGGCTTTCGGGGTGATCTGCAGACGAGGCTCGTTCTTGGCTTGCAGTAGTGACGTGCGATAGGCTTGCTCCATTGCCGCGGTATTAGTAGACGCTTGCCCTGAGGCCGACTGAGCGGGCAGTAGAAGTAGCCCGACCATGAGCATGGCCGCAAGTACCATGGACACGACCTGTTCGATATGTTCTTTTGTGTATGCTCCTACAGTCATAGTGCACCTCCTGAGATTAGTACTTTGTATAATACAATTATTACCAATATGGTCAAGTAGCCGTGGCCGCGATCATAGACTTTGGGAAACTTGGCATCTGTTTACGCCGAGACGCATTTGTTGTATCATTTGTAGTGAATACGTAACAAGGAGGGGCTATGGTGCAGTGGATTGTTCTAGCAGTGTTGGTTTTGCTATTGGCGACAGGGCTTTTTACTGTGCGACAACAAACGGTGGCTATTGTAGAGCGGTTTGGCAAGTTTACAAAAGCTTCTCGTGCCGGTCTAAACTTCAAAATTCCTCTCATCGACCAGATAGCCGGTCGAGTGAACTTGCGCGTGCAGCAGCTCGACGTTCAGGTCGAGACCAAGACTAAGGATAATGTGTTTGTGTTTGTCATCGTGAGTGTGCAGTACTATGTGCCGCCAGAAAAGGTGATCGATGCATTTTATAAGCTCCAAAACCCGCAGGAGCAAATTACCGCCTACGTCTTTGACACCGTGCGTGCCCGAGTGCCTGGTGTAAATCTCGACCAGCTATTTGAAATGAAAGACGATATCGCGACGGCAGTCAAGGCTGAGCTAGATACCGTAATGGACGACTTTGGCTACGGCATCGTGAAGGCGCTCGTGACAGATATAAACCCAGATGAAAAAGTCAAATCGAGTATGAATGAAATCAACGCTGCACAGCGACTGCGCGAGGCCGCAATTCAGCAGGCAGAGGCGGACAAGATCCGGGTGGTCAAAGCCGCCGAGGGTGAGGCAGAGAGCAAAGCGCTCCAAGGTCAGGGTATCGCCAACCAACGCAAAGCTATTATCGAGGGCTTACAGCAATCAGTCGCAAACTTTAAAGACGGCGTCGGCGGAGTCAACAGCCAAGATGCCATGAACCTCGTCATGATGACACAGTACCTCGACACACTCACCAACCTCGGTAGCAGTGGCAATAGCAACACCATCCTCATTCCCCACAGCCCAGGCGGCATGCAGGACCTTCAGTCTCAGATCCGGGACGCCATGATCACCGCCGAGCAGGTCAATAAATCGCATAAATAACTGGGACCAAGCGGTATGAGTACCGCCCGTTGACTCTGCCGAACGGCTCGGCTTAGACCAGAACTGTCTAGGGTGTTGGCCTCCCCGTCTGCTGCCTACGAAAGCGTGTGTACCAAAACGGTATGGCCGAAACGTATCATGCGCACGAGATGGTATACTACGGGGTATTAGCACTATACAAAGGTGAAAGATTTGACAATGAAAGACCGACTCAAAAAATTACCGCTCCTAGTTTACGCCGTCTTCCTTATGGCGGCGGGGAGCTTGGTGATGCTAAATCTCGCGCTACTCGTTGCGCAAGCCAGTGGACAGCATATTGTAGGTGATGCGCAAAAATATCTGATTGAACATCCGTGGCCTGGACTCGCTGTCGGGATGCTCGGACAGGCCCTTGTAGGGTACTTCGGCTATAAATGGTTGGTCCGCCGAAAAGAAAACCGCGAGCCGATAGAGCTGCAAGGACCCGGGGCTACTCAAGAATTTTTGGCAGGATCGGGCGTAGGAGTGCTTTTCATCTCTGTCGTGATGGGATTGCTCTGGGTGTTGGGGGCCTACCACCCGCAAGGATTTGGTCTGCACCATGGCATAGCGGTTGCCCTAGGGCTCGGTATCGGAGGGGCGTTTCTAGAGGAGGCGGTGTTCCGCGGATTTGTCCTGCGCACCCTTGATACGCGGTGGGGATGGAAACTGGCTACTTTTGTCGTTTCTGTGCTATTTGGGTGCGTTCATATAGTCAACACTCTTTCGAGCGGTGATCTTTCATGGCAGGGTGTGCTGGGAATTGTAATAGGTGCTGGGGTGTTTCTGAGTGCAGCGTATTTTGTGACGAGACGACTCTGGTTTGTTATAGGAGTGCATCTTATGTGGAATTTTATGCTTGGAGGTGTATTTGGACAGACGGTTTCAGGCGTACAGCCGGGCGGCGGGTTTATCGAGGGATCCATAAAGGGTTCGGAGCTGCTCACTGGTGGGAGCTTTGGCCCTGAGGCATCTATCGTGGTAATGATTGTTGGGCTGGTGTTTGGTATCGTACTGCTACATGTCGCCAATCGGCGGGGAAATCTCAATCGCCCTCTTGATACAGTGAAAGCCTAGGCACCATTGATGCCACCCTGTAGAGCGCAAGAGTTGCTGTTATCTCTGGTACGGTCTAGTGTATGGGTCCGACGCGCCGATTCACTGGGTATCCATGCAAGCTAGGCTCAGAGCGTCTAGCTCGGTGAGTGGGGTCTGCTCTGGAACCTGCCGCTATCGCAATTTGTCCGCTCAGACCTGCGGCTTGATGCCTCAAGGCCGTTTGATTACCCCGTAGTTCCTCGGCCCGATCGCCGTGGTATACTAGGGCCGCTCTCACCTCGCTTCTTCCTGTGGGGCTTGGCTCGGTGAGTAGGTCGGTTAGGGCATGGGGGTTCCCGGCAAATTGCGCTCTAATGCCATCTCCCATCGCAATAGCCTCACCTAGGGCCGTAGCAGCTGCCCCACGTGCAATGTTTGTATCATTTAGTGATCTACGCAGTGCTGCTAGGTCTGGTTGGCTCGGATCATGGAGCTTAGGAGAAGTCGGTTGGGTCGGCATGATATATGGGAGGTTTGTTTTAAGTGTGATATATCACTGTACAATTCGTTAGTATATTTGGTAAAATACTCCCTTATGATTTACGTGTCAACACATCATACTCATCTGTCGCCGGAGGTTTCCGGGTAGTTTGTCGTTAGCCTTCGCTAGTATGCTCAATCACAAACGCCGGAAACTCTCCGGCGTTTTACTTTGGTTAGTGGGGGTAATTTCAAGCCAAAATGACTAACCACAACCGCGGACAAATAAAATGTTCGGCCGGACAATTTAAAATGAAGTGAAATATAAGGAGTGAAAACAATGAATGAAGTAAAAAATATTGATATGCAGATATATGACATAGCTGGCGGGAATAGGACAGCGTTGGTACGGGGGTGTCTTCATGAGGAAGAGACGAGCAGTTACCAGAGCGCTAGTAGGGTCGGGAATAGAACAAGTCGGATTCGTGAGCGAAGAAAACGGCTTAGCTAAGCTAGAAATGATGGGCGGAGAGCTATGCATCAATGCGCTACTCGCTTACGCTAGGCTACTGAAAAGTAGCGGCCAAGAAATCCTGATACATGATTCGAGCTGTGTGGCTGCCGCTTCGCAGCTCCACAGTGAGATCAGACTAGCGCTACCCTTTGACGCCGCTAAAAAGGGAGATGATCTGTATGTACTCTTCGATGCGCTTGGCTACTGCGTAAGCCAAGACCCCCTGGCATCCAAGGGCAAGAGACGTTTACTTGAGGCGGCGGCCGAGGAGTACCAACGTCCCGCTTTCGGCTATGTGCATATCGGTGCATGGGGGATTCGTCCGACGGTGTACGTTAGAGAGGTGGATAGCCTAGTGGACGAGACGGCCTGTGGTTCGGGCAGTGTTGCCGCGTATCTGTATGCTTTTGGGACGAATACAGGCGTGGTGTCAAATATATACCAGCCATCGGGCCAACCAATTACTATCAAACGTCTTTCCGGCAGCGAGCCAACTTTCCAGATAAGTGCAAAGGTTTGTGAGGTCGGGTATACTAAAAGACAAGGAGACGACAATGGCACTTTCAACTCAGCCCTATAAGGGGGCACGGGATTTTTACCCCGAGGACAAACGACTGCAGAAATATTTGTTTGGCAAAATCCGCGAGGTGAGCGAACAGTTTGGCTACGAGGAGTACGACGCACCAATTTTGGAGCCGACAGATCTTTTCCTTGCCAAAGGCAATCAAGAAATCATCGACGAACAGACTTATACATTTCTGGACCGGGGTGGTCGAAGCGTTACTATACGTACCGAAATGACGCCGACGGTCAGCCGTATGGTGGCTGCAAAACGGCAAGAGCTGGGCTACCCGGTGCGGTGGTACAGCATACCAAACGTCTGGCGGTACGAGCGAATGCAGCGCGGGCGCCTGCGTGAGTTTTGGCAATACAACGCCGATATTTTTGGCATAGAAGGCGTCGAAGCAGAGCACGAGATCATTGTGCTGGCTGACCGGATTTTGAAAAGTCTCGGCGCACGGCCAACTATGTACAGTTTCCGTATCAATAGCCGGACGCTCACATCGTATCTCTTCCAGCAGTATCTCGGGCTCAGTGATACGCAGGAGCAGACACTTGTGCGGCTGATTGACCGAATGCACAAAATGGAGGAGGCGAGCTTTGTCGCGCAGGTTGACGCCGTGCTCACCCCGACGCAGCGAGAGATCGGGACACTTGATAAGCTGCAACAGCTTTTGCGTGTCAAAAAGCTCGGTGATCTCCCGGAGGCTGTCCAAACCCAACCGGCAGTACAGGAGATGAAGCGACTTGGCGATCTGCTGCAGAGTTCACATATCACCAACGCCCAGTTTGATATGACCCTCATGCGTGGTTTTGACTACTATACCGATATCGTGTTTGAGGTGTTTGATGAACACCCGGACAATAACCGTTCCATGTTTGGCGGCGGACGGTATGACGGCCTTGTCGGTCTGTTTGGGGTTGAGCCGGTGCCGACGGTCGGTATCGCGATGGGTGACGTAACTATGCAAAATTTCCTCGAGGGGCACGAGCTATTGCCGGAGCTTCCAAGTGAAACGGACGCATACGTACTACTGCTCGGTGAAGCTATGTATGAGAAATCGCAGGCAGTCTTGGACCGTTTCCGCTCAGAGGGACTACGGCTCGCAGTGGATACTTCTGGCCGAAGGCTTGAAAAGCAAATCAAATCCGCGGTGAAAAAAGGCGTGCAGTATGCGATTTTTATCGGAGAGGATGAGCTCCAACAAGATCGCTACAAAGTGAAAAACCTCGCGAGCGGCGAGGAAGAAACGCATGGCGTCGAGCGGACAATCGCACTGCTGCTTGACTATCGCCGAAATCGCGTCAGGGCTACAGAAATTGCTGCTCAGAACGACGTAGTTGACGAGCTATGACAGCTACCAATCAAGTGCTGACCGGCGCCGTGCTTGGGATGGTGCTCGCTAATCCCTGGGTAGCACTGCCGGCCGCCTTTTTGTCGCATTTTGTACTGGATAGTGTGCCGCTTTGGGTTTAAGGGCATCAAAACAGATGAGGAGGTGCTCACACGGCCATGGTTCAAATGGTTGCTGGTCGTCGAGATGGCGCTCTGTTTTGCCATCGTGGCACTCCTAGCGCTCTATCAGCCGAATCATTGGCTGCTCGCATGTTGGGCCGCATTTTTGGCAACTGCACCCGATCTGTACTCATTTCCTCGGTTTTTGGCCGCGAATAAGATTGGACAGGGGCGAGTACAGTCAAATGCCTTTCGCCGGTTCATAGTGCCATCCAAACCGAACGACCATGGGGAGCCGTGATTGAAGTAGCATGGCTGGGAGTGATCGGATCTTTGTTTGTGCATCTGCTGGCGCGGTAGTGCCATATCTGGTACAGTGTATGCTCATGCAGATAACCACACAATCACTCGACCCAACCCATCAAGAGCTCACAATTACAGCCGGTGCAGCAGATATGCAGCCGGCGAAAGAAGCGGTCCTCAAAGAGCTGGCCAAAGATCTGAAGCTAGCAGGCTTTCGCAAAGGACACGCGCCAGTTTCGATGGTAGAAAAAGTTGTTGACCAGCAACTGTTGCAAAACAAAGTCATCGAAAGGGTCGTTAGTGATCTGTATGTGCAGGCAATTCAGCAGGAACGCATCCGCGTCGCAGCCCAGCCAGAGATAAATGTCACAAAGTTTGTACCTTTTACCCTTCTTGAGATGGTAGCAAAGGTTGCTGCTGTCGGTGAGGTAAAACTACCTGACTATAAAAAATTTGTCGTAAGCAAAAAGAAAGAACCCGTATCAGATGCGGAAGTAGAGACGGTTATCGACGATTTGCTGGCAAGAGACGCGACCAAAAATGAAGTGAAACGCGCGGCCGCAAACGGCGACGAGGTGACTATAGATTTTGAAGGCGTTGATGCGAAGACTAAAGCAACTATAGACGGCGCAAAAGGCGAAGACTACCCATTGGTGCTCGGCAGCAACACATTTATACCCGGTTTTGAGCCGGAGGTCGTGGGCTTGAAGACCGGAGACGCTAAGACGTTTACCGTGACATTTCCGAAAGATTACGGCGTACCAGCTATGCAGGGACAAAAAGTCTCGTTTACTATCTCGGTAAAAAAAGTACAGGAACGAGTTTTGCCGAAGCTGGATGATGCTTTTGTGGCCAAGCTCGGACCATTTAAGCGTGTTGCTGAGCTACGAATGGACGTACGAAGGCAAATAGAGATCGAAAAAGATCGCCAAGCAAGACAGCAGCAGGAAAATGCAGCACTCGAAAAGCTCGGTGCAGCGACCAAAGTTGCAGTACCCACGGAACTGGTTGAGCAAGAAATAGATCGCATGGATGAAGAAGAAAAACGCAATCTCATGTACCGCGGTCAGACCTGGCAGGAACATCTTAAGGCTGAAGGCAAAACCGAAGAAGAGCACCGTGAAGGTCACCGCGATCAGGCCCTGTTACGAGTAAAAACAGGTATTGCTCTCGGTGAAGTGGCCGAGAAAGAAAAGCTGGTCGTGACAGACGAAGAGTTTGCTGCCCGTGTCCAAGAACTCAAAAAACAGTATGGCACCGATGCTCAGATGATGGCCGAACTCGATAAGCCGGAAAGTCAGCGCGACATCTTGAGCCGTATACTCACCGAAAAGACCATCGATGTACTCGTAGCAGGAGGCCAATAACTTAAGGCTGGGGGCGAAGAGATAATTGCACATATATCCATAAGATGTTACTATATACCGATAGTAGCAGTTCGTACAGGATACCCCCAAGTAGGACACTAACCCTGTATTGTTAATTGCTCTAAGT
>CAZNLV010000034.1:0-9234 GCA_964574245.1 uncultured Candidatus Saccharibacteria bacterium | reverse complement strand
CTCGGCTGTGTGGCTTCGCTAAAACCCGGGAAATGCTTGAAGACAGGCCGGACACCGCTGCCGCTGAGTCCGGCTGCAAATGCCCCGGCTTTTGCAGCTATGACGGCAGGGTCGGACGAAAAGGCGCGTCCGGCTATGCCGACATCACGCAGGTCAAGTACTGGGGCGAGGTCTACGGTGATGCCACTGAGTGCCATTACCTCTCCTGCGGTTTTGCCTATTTCCTGCACTTCGCTATCTGTCTTGGTGGCCATGACTGCAGCGCTCGGGAATGAGCCGGGTGGGTAGGCGTAGCGCGTGACGACGCCTTCTTCATCGCTGGAAACAAGCAGCGGTATGGTTGCTGCTGCGCCCAGCGAGTCGTAAAACGCCTTGTCAAATCCCTTGCTGGCTGCGTCAGTTGTGCCGAGCGGATAGATGCCGCCGAAGCGGTATTTTGTGGCGAGATCGGTGATGACGTCTTTGGGCGTGTTGACGTTGAAACCAAGTATCAGGGTTTGGGCGATTGCCTGCTCGGCGGTGTTGGAGTTCGAGTCTGTGGTGGTGCAGGTAGCCATCTCTGGTATCCAGTCCGTACCGCCATTGGAGACAATACCGTTGCAGTCCGGACTTGGCCATTCGGGTGGGCATGCGATCGCCCGGACGAGCGGCACGCGCACTAGGCTGAGCAGTATGGAGCAGACTATGAGTACCGTCAGTGGGCGGGTCACGGTATCTCGGTCTATTAGTCGGTTCTTTTTCATGCCGGCGCCCCTCCGCCGCAACGCGTACTGCCGCCCTCCGTGTCCCAGTGCCATGATTCGCGCATATATTGCTGTATGCCGCCGTAACGGCGCGCATTTGCGTCCAGCCAGCGCCACACGGCCGAGCTAGGTTCAGTGGCGCGGTTAGCGCAGCTCGTCGCGTCTGATTTGCCGTTTGATGGCTCAGCAAAGTCGATCGCTAACCCCATCTGGTGGTTTGAATAGCCAGGCTGTGCTACCATTGCCGAGCCACCGCCCGCACAATTAGGATTTTCCCTACATAGCTTTTCTTGATGCGCCATGGTTCGGAATGAACTAACGACGGCCGGGTTTGCCCCCGCTGCCTTCATGTCTTTGGCGAGCTTGTACCAATTCTCTGACATGCTAGCGTTTACGATCGCCTTTCCGTCCGCACCCTCTATATAGAACTCACTCCCCTTTGTGCTCTCCGAAGCTCCGCTCGGCATATTGCTCACTGCACACACTGTTATCGGCGTCTTATTGCCATCATCATACCCATCTTGGACGCCTAGATCGGTTGTTTCTTTTTCTGGGGTTGCCGGGTCGTCGTAGCAGGTGCCAGTATCTGATGGTGTGCTGGTTGTACTGCCGGTAAACGCATCGTCCGGTATCTTAAACCCTCCCGAAAGCGCCCCGAGCCCTTGGTATGCTGTTAGAAGTGTCTGACACGTGTTTGGAACCGTGTTGATGGGGGTGCCGGTTATGGGGTCTTCGTAGGTGTTTGTGTTAAGGAACTCTGAGTTATCAAGCTCGCCCTTTGTGTCATCGTAGCGTTGTTGGCAATTTGCCATCCAGTATTCTCCCGGATGATCGGGCACGGCAGGTACGATAAATTGTGGTACTCCAAACGCCTTGGCAATATCTGTGCTACTTGCTATGGCTTGACTTTGCCCGAGCGATGAAACTGAGCCGCCAATCTCTCCCAGCGGGTTGGAAATACTGGCTAGAAGCTGTGATGGTATGGCAGAAGGTGCAGCCATAGGGTTGCTGAGCGCGACCCGCATAGAGAGCGAGTATGGCGTGTCTCTGCCAAACAAACGCGCAGTTAATGATCTTTCTCGGAATGTTTCCTTCTGCTCGGCGATGTAATCGTTGCGAACTTTCGTGATCGCCTCGGGGCTGGCTAGGACTCCCCCTAGCGTGTCGCGGGTTGACTGGCTGGCGATCACGTCGTATCCGGCGGCGGTTTTCTCGAAGTTGCTCCCTCCGTCTGCACGAGTGTCCTTCGGCACGTTATCCAGCAAGAAATTAAAGAGGTACACTCCGGCATCCCCGGCAAGCTTCACTATTTCACATGTTGCGTTTAAGCCCGGGATGGAACCATGTCCTGGAGTCTTGCATGCGATTTCTATGGCCTTTGATATCAAACTCAGAGGAAGAATTTTCTCCAGAAAGCTAATTATCTTATCGGCGCCATCGGCAACTTGACCAATGCCGGGATATTGAATCTCAAGGCCAAGTTTCATGCCTAGTAGTAAGGCGCTATTGTTTACGAGCTTGAAGCAGGTAAGTGTGGAGATTGCCGAAAGCGAGGGAACTGAGCCATCGCTGCAGCGAAAGCGACTTGCAGGAGTATCAGCGTATGCTTTTCCCCCCAGAAACGCGAGGGGGTTAACGGCATTTTTCCCCATCATTGCGTGGAAAAGCGGTGTGTCGGTCATGTCAGAGGCAAATTCTGTCGAGTCGGGCGAGTCAACGGTAAGCGACTGGCTATAGCCGGCCATTATTTCCGGATCAGTGTTGCCTGACTCGATTTCAGAAGCGTGGGTCATATACATAGCGGCCGTTGAAACGGCAGAAGATGCCGTGATGGCATACATTGTTTTTCGGTATACATCTGGGGCTACATTCATAAAGTGTAATACCTTGGCCGCGGTGATTATCCAGCCTATCCATGGAATGAGTTTTGACTCCATCATCTTTATGGTTGCAGTTTCTATTTCTTTTGCTACTTCTTCACCGAGAAATCTTGTGGCCACGCTTTTCATCATCGATCGAGCAACGTACACCTTTATGCCTTGCTTGCCAATCTCTTCTGATAGCTTGACCATTTCTGGAAGCTTGTCGACATGGAAGCGAGCCCGGGCGGTTGATAAATGTTCGTGAAGCTTTTGTTGAGCTGGGCTTAAGCGAGAAGGGTCTCCCGGTTCAGCTCCCCCTAGTGCGCTCGTGCAAACATCAACGTCGAGCACGCAGTCCATAATCATTTGGTATTTTTCCGGCACTGCTTTTTGGACTGACCAGGCCTTAAAGGCCAACCTTTTATCATGTACTGATGCCGTGATGTCGTCGATCCTATTATGCGTCCCCTCGTACCATTTACAGTGCTGGTCACACCAGCCGATGCCGAACTGCTTCCGCAAATAACGATTAACAACAAAACGCTTATAGACTGACTTTGGGTGGAGTGATTTATCAAGCGCGTCCATGACAGTGCGTCGCAACTCGCCGCGTGTAACCTCTTTTGTGTCAGGAAGGTCAAAAAGGCTTTTTTCTCCCCGTCTCAGTTCGGTGATGTCTATCTCTTTGCCGTTCAGATTCATGTAGTACTTGGGGGTGGTTATGCCTCCGCCGCGCTTACCGATGATGATGCCATGCTTGGTCGCAAGTTCAGTCTCGAGTTTTGCCTTCCCCCAAGACTGATAGAAGCGATTTATTGGGTCGGTCCCCGGAGAAACAAATGTGCAATGAGGGTCGACGGTGCTTGTGCACGTATCATTGAAATTGGGTAGGATAACTTTTTCGACGAAGTCGCTAAATATCTTGAGCGAGGCGTCCTGTACGCCGGCGTAGGCCTGCGACATGTACTGCTCCTCGAGGTTGCGTATCATGGCCTCGACTTTCATGGGGAGCGCCATGAAAAACGCCACAAAAGCCGCCACCACTCCAGAACCGGCAAATATACCCGCAGTTGCCATCCCGCGCCGCATGCGCGTACCGAGTATTTTTGGCTTTTTGCTGCTTTTTTTGCCGCTGCCGCTGTAGCCCCGCCCGAGTTTGTCGTCCTCGGCAGTTTCGGCGTCGTTTTTTGCGGGGTCGCTTTCGGGGTTGGCCTCACGGTCGCGCACGCCCGGTAAGCCCTCGTTCTGTTGTCGGTTACGGCCATACCAGCCATCGTCGCCGGCATCTCCGGGAGCAGGCTCACCGGGGCCACCGTCCATCCCGCGCCGCATAGCGTCGTTGTCTGCGAGCACATCGTCTATGTTGCCCAGTGTATCATTGACGCCGCGTGCTCCCTGTGCTGCAGAATGCGGCATAGCGGGCTGCTGCCAAGAGTCGGGCGACCCAGTGGGCATAGGAGAATACACTGATCCTGGTGTTGGGCCTTGCTGCCAACTCTGAGGGTGCTGAGTGAGCGGGTCATCGTCTGGTCGGCGGTGTGGTTGGGGTTTTTGAGCAAATTGACGTCCTGCCATAGTTTGTACCCTTACGAAAGGTTATTTGCGCTCCCGGGGAATAACTGGTTTTGCAGGTCTATCGTGCCCTGCGGCTGATTCATGTCGCCTTGCTGCATGGACTGGAGTTGTTGAGGGCTGGTGGTGATAAGGCTGGTTTCGGTGGGGCTGGCGACAACTTGCAGGTGGACGTGGTTTTGTCCGGCAAAAAACAATCCTTGGCCGACCGGGAACGAGCCGAGTCGCTTCTTTTCTTCTTGGGTCAGCTTGAAAACCTCTGCAAGCACGTCGACAGCACTCTGGGACTGTTTGAGCAGCAGTTGCATGCTGGCATTGGCGACGATGGCGCGCCCCATACGCGATCCCATGAAATCTTCGACGTCTTGGGTAATGGTCGTGATGCCAAGGTTATATTTGCGGGCGCGCTTGGCTAGGCTAAACAGAAAGCTGGCGCTGTCCTCGTATTTCATGAGCTGCCACGCCTCGTCGACGATCAGGATGCGGCGTTTGAGGTCGGACTTCGTCTTGTTCCATATGTAGTTCAGGACGATATACATAGCAACCGGTCGCAGTTCGTCCTCTAGGTCGCGGACGTTAAAGACAACGAGCGGGTTGTTGATATTGATATTACTCTGCTGGCTAAATATCCCGGCAAATGTGCCGCTCGTGTATTTGCGCAGACGCTGCGCGAGCTCTGGGCCCGTGCCGCCCATATGCAGGAGCGTATCATACAAGTCAGCGATGATGGGTGGGGTTGAGCCGTGTGTCAGAGGATCTTGGGTGATGCCCGCTTTGGCGTAGGTGTCGATGAGCGCAGCGTCCAGATCGGCTTCTTCAGCCGGGGATAGTGCTGGCATGAGCGAGCTGGCGCCGCCCAGCATCTGGGTTTGTGCGCCGCCCATCATCAGCCGGAGGAGGCCGTGTAGGGTGATGAGGTTACTGCGCAGTGCGTTGTCGGCCTCTTCGCCGTCAACGACGCGGGGTAGATCAAAAGGATTGATGCGTGTCGTCGAGCCGAGACTGAGACGCACATACGCTCCGGCTACGGCGTCACACATGCGTTCGTATTCGTTCTCAGGGTCGATGATGAATATCTCGGTACCAAACATCAGGCTGCGCAGTGCTTCGAGCTTGACCGTAAAGCTTTTACCGGCACCAGATTTGGCGAAGACGACAGAATTGCCGTTTTCTAGGCTGAACCGGTCAAATATCACGAGGCCGCTGTTGTGCATGTTGATGCCGTAGAGGATGCCATTGTCTTGGCTGAGGTCGGCGCTAGTAAACGGGAAGCTCGTGCTGATAGCGCCGGTGCTCATATTGCGGCGTATCTGTAGCTGGTCGACGAGTTGCGGTATGACGCTGTTGAGCCCCTGCTCCTGCTGTGAGCTGGCGGCTTTGCTATAGACTAGCTGCTGGCCGAGCATAGATTCGACTTTGTGACTGACAAACTCTAGCTCGTCCATGCTGCTCGCATAGATCGTAAAGTACAAACCAAACCGGAAAAAGCGCTCTTCGCCCACCTGCAATTTGTCGCGCATTTCCTCGGCGTCGAGGATGGCAGCTTGCTTGGCTGGGTCGCGCACTCGACCTTTTTCGGAGTCGATTTGCAGGCCGGCTTCGAGCTGCGTAACTTTCTTGCGCAAGTTGTCGAGCACCACTTGGCTTTCGACCGGATATACGTAGAGCGCGAGATCGATAACCTCGTCGAGGTTGACGAGTCCGCTCAGCCACCCGGTGTATATCTGGCGGGGGTAGCCGTAGACGTAGTATGTGCGGGCGAGCCGAGTGCCGAGTTGAAAATACGTGCTGTAAAACTCAATGCTGCTCGGGGCTATGAAATCGCGCAGCGCGGTGATGCCTTTGCGAAACGCTTCTGCGACCTCGGCTTCTTCTTTGGCCTGTTGTGCTTGCGCGAGCGCCACGGGGTCAACGGGCGGCTGCTTTTTTTTGCCAAACGCCATTAGCGGGCTCCTTTCGGCTGGGCACGACCCCAGACTTGCAGCGCTCCGCCGGATGTACGGGGTTTCTGGAGCCGTGCGGTGACAGACGATTCTGATTGGGCGTAGGGCTTCCGCAGTCGTGTCGCCCGGTAAGGTAAAACAGCGTTCGGGGCAGCCGTTACTTGGGGCTCGTGGCTTGTGACTCTCCTGCTCATTGCATCTCCTTTTGCAGGTGCTGCTGCGCCGCCATACCGACGCCTTTTTGGACGATGTCGACGGTCAGGTCGTTGAAGTTTTTGAGCTGCTGGCGGGTCGCCGTGTCGGGGTTGTAGGTGTCGTAGTACAGTTCTATCAGCTCTTGGGTGTCGAGTGGCAAACTCTGGATGGTGCACTGCTGCAAGCCGGCCATGACGGCCTGTACACGGTTGCGTAGCTCATCCTTTGCTTTGCTTAGCTCGGCCTCGTTTATGGTGACATGGTTTTCGGTTTTGTTGAATATGTCCGCTATGCCGCTGAAAAAGTTTTTGCTCTGCGCCACTCCGCCGTCGACCTTGGCTATTGGGAAATACGGTATGACTATATAAAACTTTTTGTCCATGATGTTGGTCTGCTGCGCCAGCTGATCTATGTAGCCGATGTAGTCGTCCATGAGGAGTGCGAGCAGCATGTTATCGTGTTCGGTGCGTATCTTGTCGAGCTTGTCTATGTACGGCTGCAAATCTACTTTTTGGGAGCGTATGAAAATCTGTATGGGGAAATAGAGCGAGTTGAGGAAACTCTGGTAGGCATACTCGGTACTTTCCTGCTCCTGTGGGCTCATGAGGTCAAAATTGATGCTTTTGACCATCACAACAGCGCGGTAGCTTCCGTCGTTCATGATGACGATGCCGTCCCGTATTTCTGCGATGTGCAGGGTGTTTTGGGTGCTGTTTGGGTTGTGCGGACTGGCCGGTGTGTGGTGTGCTGCCGCGCCACCAACTGGGGGCTGGGGTTGTCGTCCGCCTCGTGCACCTTGCGTGTTGTATTGTTGGTTTGGATTCATTACACCTACGCCCTTGCCGCGCTTATTCACCTCATCGATTTAAGCGGCTAGCGGAGCGGTATAACGACTTCTTGGGTGCCGTTATGGTCTTGTTCGTTCGCTTGGCGGGCTAGTGTCGCCACGCTTAAATCGTCGTTACGTGCCAAATTTAGTATAGCAGCTTGTTTTTCCGAAGTCACTTGTGCTTTTTTGAGGTTTTCGGCCTGCTGCTCATCTGGTAGCAGCACGGGTTGTAGGGGCTGAGGCTGTGGCATTTGCGTGGGCTGCGCCGGGAGCGTTCCGGCTGGTGGCATCGGCATAAACTGCTGTGGCGTAGCCGTGGGTCCATATGGGTACGGCGTCGCAGCGGCACTGACAGGTTCTGGCGGAAGCGCTGGTTCTGGGCGCCGAGTGATAGCTGGCGCTGGAGCGGTCGTGGGCGCCGGGCTGGCGGGTTGAGCTGTCAACGGGGCTGGCTGGGCGATGGGCTGGGCGGCTGGCTGCGGCATAAACCAGTTTGTCGGCTGTTGCCCAGCGGTGGCTGCGGGATTTTGGGAGTACTGAGGCTGCGGCTGGCTCGGTGTGGCCTGCGGCTGCGGTAACGGTTCTCGTATCTGCTGCATCAGCCGTTGTTTGTTTGTGGTGGTGGCGTTACTTATCATCGCGTCAAAATGTTGCGCGATCGGGTTGGCTTGGGCATCGAGCATGTCGTCTGACGCTCGCACGTCCAGCGTGCTTACCTCTTGGGGCAGCATCGCCGATTCGACGAGCCGGTCAGAAGTCATGTCGGCTGTATTTTGCGGGGTTGTCAGGTTTACACTCATGTTTTTGGTGGCCCAACCTCGGCTGTCTATGGTGCTGGCGAGGGCATGGAGCCTGCTCTTCACTTCGTTTTCGCTCAGGCCGTTTGTCAGGCGCTCCTCGATGTGTTTGGGCGCGGTGACGGTGACGAGGTTTTTGATGCCGCTCTGGTCCCACACGCGTTTGCGGGGTTTGATACGGAACCGCAGCTTTGCCACGGCCCACACCTCAGTCGGCTGGTCGCCCCGCCACGGTATGGCGAGGAACAGCGCAAAAAGCACTATTGGTGCAAAGACGATGATGATGAAGCCGACGTGTTTGGTGTAGGCTAGGAAGGACAGATAGATGCCGAGGCCGGCGATAGCAGCGTAGATGCACTGCCGCAGCGTCAGCGGCCCAACCAGCTTGTCCTCTGCTTCCACATCCTGAAGTACCTTATACGTCGACATACCCTACTAGTATACCACTAGGGGTTTAGTTATCTTGGTCGGATGAAGTACGGCATGCTGTCTACTGCTCTTTTGTCACCCAATTATCCTGCAGTCGGTCCGTGATTGCGGCGATACAGTACGCGAAAGGACCATCCTAGTGTTTGCCAGAGCCGGGACGCTGGTAATTATGTGGGTGATGCGGTACTTTTTTAAACTGTCGGAAAAAGGTATCAAACGCAGAATGCTTAACCATCGGTGCGTTGGGATCGTCTGGGTTTACCGATGTATGTCTCTGCGCGCGTAAAAGGTCTCCTGCTCCTTGTCTCAGGGCGGCATCGTACGGACTCCTGCCGTTGTACCAGTTGCTCCCGCGGTTGTACCAGCCTCTCATCTTACGTAGTACACTTTGATGTTGCGCCGGCTCCGGTTGTGGAGCCACTGCAGCGTGAGCCTCCTGTGCTCTTCCGAGGTTGGCGCTTGCTGTGTGCGTATGTTGAGTGGGCCGAGATACGGTGCCGCCATATCTTCCATTAAAGTATTCTCTTAGTGGCCGAGGATCATCTCGTGGATCCGGATCGGCGTTTGGGTCTGCTTTTAGTGCCTCGGCATGTCTTTTTCGCCACTTCTCAAACTCCGCTTCAAACAAGATTTCGTCTCTATCTTCGTCGGTCGTCTCGCCGAGAGTACGTGGCAAATAGGTGTGGGGGAAGCTAGTATCTGGTTTGGGGGTCTGCAGGTCATCCCTATCTTGTTGCGCCTGTCTCACGGCCGCTTCCTGAGCTTCTCGATCCTGTTTATCTTCGGCATCTTTAGCTGCTTTGATTTTATTATATGCCTTCAAAATGCCTTTTGCGGTTGCCCGGGCGATGTCCTCTGCGGTTA
>CAZNLV010000033.1:0-9511 GCA_964574245.1 uncultured Candidatus Saccharibacteria bacterium | reverse complement strand
ATAATTGCGATTTTTATTGTCGCGAGTATTGGCGGGTACCTGACACTAAAGAGTAGGGCTGCAATATCATGTCCGCCCGGAACAAAGTACAGTGTCATGGATATGGGTCATGGCGTGAAAATCGAAACGTGTAAGGGGCCTGTCTATAAGGGTATGGCGACAAGTTATGACTGCCTCTGGGGTAAATACCCTGTGAAAAAAGTTGGAGAAGTCTACATCTGTAAAGTGGCACCGGTCCTGAAATGTTACCCCGGCCAAGAAGCGTACTGGGTCAGATACACAGAGATTGGTGAATACGGCTATTCGTGCGCAAATGTTAACGGCAATAGTAACACGTACGCCAATCTACACGATAAGGCATACGGGTGTTCTTATCCTAGATCTACCGTAAAGACAGGCTCCAAGGGCAACTGTGTCCGCTACTTGCAGTATGCACTCAACCATTACGCCTATGAAACTGGTTCGCCAAAATTAAAAACAGACGGAACCTTTGGTCCGCTGACCGAGGCGGCCGTGAGAAGTTTTCAGAAACGATTTAAGAAAACTGTCGACGGCGTAGCCGGACCGGAGACTTGGGGTGGGATAGATTACCTCGTCAATAAATATCCAGATGAACATGCTCGTGCCTACGGTTGTGTCTGGCAGGCAAAGTTCCAGCTTCCCACACTCAATAAAATCGGCCAAAAGGATAAGTGCGTGGCTTATCTACAATGGGTACTCACTCAAGATGGTTTCCCAGTTTTACCGAGCGGTACGTTTGACGAAGCTACCAAGTCGGCTGTCAAAAAATTTGAGGCAAAACATGCTCTCACCGTGAATGGTGGTGTCGGTACGGATACTTGGCCGACCGTGCTTCGAGTATCAGCACATTTCATCGGGCTATAGTTGAGAATGTTCGGGTAGTACGGCCGGGGGTCGTACTACGAAAGTCAGCTATCATGTGGTACGCTCCGAGTTGATTAGATGGTTTTTGCCGACAGGGTCTTTGTAAGCGAGATCTTTACAGTGGCCCTAGTAGACACTAGAATAAGAAGCGTAAGCAGCATAATGAAAAGTGGTGAGGAGCGAAGCGGCTATGAAAACCAAAGTGGCAATAAACGGGTTTGGCAGAATAGGACGAAATGCGTTTAAGATAGCATTTGTACGGAGTGACGTCGAGATTGTTGCGGTCAATGACCTAACAGATACAAAAACATTGGCATATTTGCTCAAACACGACAGCAACTATGGCACATACGACCATGAGGTATCATTTGATGAAACAAACATCATCGTTGATGGTCAAAAGATACGGGTTTGCGCCGAAAAAGACCCGGCATTGCTGCCGTGGAAGGATATGGAAGTCGATGTCGTCATAGAAAGCACCGGCCGGTTTACTGACAAAGAGGGTGCTTCCGGTCACATACGGGCTGGCGCGAAACGAGTAGTCATCAGCGGACCAAGTAAAAGTGACGGTGTCGATACGATAGTCCTCGGTGCCAATGACGACAAGCTGGAAGGTGCGACCGAAGTTCTGAGTAATGCCAGCTGCACCACCAATAGTCTCGGGGCCGTGATGAATGTGCTCGAAAACGAGTTTGGCATCGAAAAGTCGCTGCTGACGACAGTGCACAGCTATACGGCAAGTCAAGTTTTGCAAGATGCGCCGGCGAAAGATTTGCGTGAGGGGCGCAACGCAGCCGAAAATATCGTCCCGACCACGACGGGTGCGGCTATCGCCGTTACACTGACCTTGCCTCAGCTCAAAAATAAATTTGATGGTCTCAGTATCCGTGTCCCCACCCCAGTGGTAAGTCTGAGTGATGTGACCGCGCTGCTCAAGCGAAATGTCACGGTCGAGGAAATAAACGCTGCGTTTAAAAAAGCTGCAAAAGAGCCATATTATCAAGGAATTCTCGGCGTCAGCGAAGAGCCGCTCGTGAGTAGTGACTATATCGGAGATAGCCGCAGCGGCATAGTGGATTTACTGCTGACCAAAGTCGTGGGCGGCAACCTTGTAAAAGTTATGGTGTGGTACGACAACGAGTGGGGATATAGTAACCGGCTAGTTGAAGTAGTCGCCGATACGGGAAGGTTTTTGCACAAGAGTTAGCCAAATATGACAAAGCCGACGATATACATAGGGGCGGATCACGCGGGTTTTGAGCTCAAAACGACACTCGGCGAGTACCTGCGACGCGGCGGGTATGAAGTAGTGGATGAAGGTGACAGTAGCAAACACCCCGACGATGATTTTCCACAATTTGCTGCTCGAGTCGTCCAAGGTATGGCTACAGACCCTTCGGCTGCCGTGCTGGGTATATTGATATCCGGAGGCGGACAGGGCATGGCGATGGCGGCCAATCGCTACCGCGGCATACGCGCCTGCGTGGGCTGGAGCCCAGAGGCAGCCAGAAACGTCCGCAATGATCATAACTGCAACGTACTGTGTCTACCGGCGCAAAGTCTCGGTTTTGAAGAAGTGGTTGGAGTAGTCCAGACATGGCTGATGACGCCATTTGCCGGCGCACCGCGGTACAAAAGACGGATAGAATTGCTCGACCAATTAGGCACTATTGAAACGCCACCGCCTCGGAGGGCATAATACTAGGAGGACGACAGGGCAAATGAAAATAGCAATCACCACTGATCACGCTGGGTTTGAGTCTCTCAAGGAGCTCAAGGTTTATATAGAAAACTTGGGGCACACCTGTGTTTCGTACGGGCCTGATCATTTTGATGCGGATGACGACTATCCAGATTTTATGTTTCCGGCCGCAGAAGCGGTAGCGCGTGGTGAGTGTGATAGGGGTGTCATCATGGGGGGGAGCGGTCAGGGAGAAGCTATGGCGGCAAATCGCGTAAAGGGTGTCCGTGCCGCTGTGTTTTATGGGCCAGTCGTGGCAAAAGTAGCAGTAGATGCTGAGGGCAACATGAGCGACGATCCGTACGAGATAGTGAAACTCTCGCGTGAGCACAATGACGCAAATGTACTGAGCCTGTCTGGACGCTTTCTCACGATGGATGAAATGAAGCAAGCACTTGGTATTTGGTTGGAAACGCCTTTTAGCAGGGCTGAGCGTCATGCTCGTCGGATCGCAAAATTAGATGGTGTAGCTTGGGAGAGGTTTTGAGCTATCCCACAGCAACTCAGGTGAAATCTCTCGGTGTACCTAGGACATCCCAGGTGAGGGATGGTGGAACGGCTTACAGTCTGGCAAATGCTCGGGACAAGGAAGGTATGGCCCCGTGAGCGTTACTATTTGCCCGACGGTTATGACGGATAGCCTAGAAGTGTACCAGTCGCAGATGGAGGAGATCGCTCGCTACGCAACGCGTGTCCACATAGATCTCGGTGATGGAATTTTTACCAAAAAGTTTCTGGATATAGAAAACGTCTGGTGGCCGGGAGGGATGCGTGCAGACTTGCACATCATGTTTCAGCAGCCTTTTTTGCACGTAGCGGCGATCAAGGCGCTTGGGCCCCAGCTGGTGATCGTCCATGCCGAGGCGGACGGAGACTTTCTGGCCTTTGCACGGGAAATGCATCGGCACGGGATTGAAGCTGGTATATCGATTTTGCGTGAAACACCAGTCGAGGCGATCGTGCCGGCGCTCGAGTACATTGACCACGTTCTCATATTTGCCGGTACGCTCGGAGAAAATACTGGCCCGGAGGGGGTCAACCTCGATATATTGACGAAAGCACATGAGCTCCGTGCGCTCAAACCACAGCTCGAGATAGGCTGGGATGGCGGGGCAAATGATACCAATGCACGTCAGCTGATGGAAGGCGGCATAGACGTCATAAACTGCGGCGGCTACTTGCACGGCGATGACCCGGTAGCGGCATGGCACCGTATCCAACACATTGTCGGCACCGAGTAGTATTGCCGCGTGTCATGCATGGGCTTTTGCCCGGTATACGTGCGCGTGGCGGAGGTATATTGGGCATGGCTTGATTTGAGATGGTACGCGGGTCAGCTCTCGGCAAAAAGATTATGATGTCGGATATAGTTACCGATAGGCCTAGATACGTATGCATCGATCGGTTGGGCACGTGCGAGCTCGGCACGGACTGTCGTCGAAGATATCTGCTGTAAGGCATTACTCATCGGGGGCAAGATCATCGTATTGGGTTTCGGCGCCGGGAGTGTGGCATTGCCTCTTGGAGCTATGAGCACGGGGAGATGATCGGCGAGCCAGTCGCCATTTTGCCAGCTTCGTATTGTGCTATAGCTGTCGGCGCCAAAAACAAACCAGAAATTGGTGTCAGGGTATGCTTGCTGCAGCTCCCGGTAGGTGTCGTCTGTTTCGGTTACGAGAGGGCGGCGGATCTCGCGGTCGTCAATTTTTAGACGCTTTTCACCGCGGAATACGACATCACGCTCGATCTGTAAGAGTGCAAGCTGGTGGTCGTGAGTAACAGAGATGGTTTTGTCGGTACGGTGTCCAGATGGTAGCAGCCACACTTCTGAGATGTCTGGCAGACGCAAGCACTGTCTCAGTATCGCTTCGTGCGCGAGAGTCGGGGGGGGCTAAATGCGCCGCCAAATACGATGATGGTGCGTGTTTTCATAGGACTATTGTACCCCAGTATATTCCTGTGCCGAATGATTGAGCCATGATACATTACGCGCGTATCACCCCAGCACAGCACTAGGATATTTTTCTGAGTTCATCTTCTGACAGGGGTGTAGCTGCTGCAAGCATGGTATTTGCTTGAGTGATGATCGTTGCCATTGAATCTCGGACCTGAAGCGTATATCCAGATTGGCGCAGTCCAGTGTACTCTTCAGGTGAAAAGGCGAAAGTACTGAATCGCATCGGCGTACATACACCGAGTGTTTCGAGGGTAATCCGCCCCGGATGTTGACGGTTGGTTTGTATGGCGTTACGGAGTGCGTTGGGTCTAAAAATAGTACCAGCAAACAGGCCGTACTCAGGTTGCGTTACTAGCGCAAGACCACTCGGCTCGTACAGCTCTTTTAGGTACGCACAGACTTCTCCACCGAAACCAGTAACGAGTATGGGCACAGGGCTGGAATCCCCAGAGAGGCCGGCCCTAGCCAAGCTGGCGGCAAAGCGAGGCTCGGCTTGCATGCAAGAATTAACGTGCAATGCCCTTGGCAGTAAGTGCTGCTGCGTGGAACGTGCTTCAAGGCTTGAATCATTACAAGCTCCCGCCAAAAACGCCTGAGCTATTTGCCGCCCTAGGTTTGTCAGGGAGGAGTATCGAGCGCAGGCATCAGCAACTTGCTCCGGGGGATTAAGCGGGTTAGAGATGTCAAATACTGTCTGAGACATGATCTCTTCGAGTGTCGGAACCGCATCGGGGCGCAGCGGCATTGTGAAGGAGAGATTATGCCTAGCACTAGCTATACCAAGTTCCCTGATATCAGTTAAGAGTTGTTCGACGTACATATGTTTATTAATACACAAATATTGTAATATTACAATATTATCTTCTTTGCTGCCAAACAGGTATAATCATAACCAACATGGGTGCATATACACTGAAGCAACTCGAGGAAAAAGCCAATGTCATACGGGAGGACATCATCCGTATGCTTGAGGCGGCGGGGAGTGGGCATAGTGCTGGACCGCTCGGGCTGGCTGATATATTTGCTGCGTTATATTTTGAGGTCATGAAGCACGATCCCAAAAACCCAGATTGGGAAGATCGCGACATCTTGCTGCTGAGCAATGGTCACTGCGTGCCGGTACGGTATGCGGCAATGGCGGAGGCCGGTTATTTTCCGAGGGCAGAGCTCAAAACACTGCGTAAATTTGGCAGTCGTCTCCAAGGCCACCCTGAGCGACTGCGACTTCCTGGGCTCGAAGGTACTAGCGGACCGCTGGGTTGTGGTCTCAGTCAAGCATGCGGGCTGGCACTTGCGATGCGTATGGACGGCGAGCTGCGTCGTCACATCTATGTTGTACTCGGTGACGGCGAGCTCAACGAGGGTAATGTCTGGGAGGCGGCTATGCTCGCGCCCAAATATGGACTCAATGCCATTACGGCTATCATCGATCGCAACAACATTCAGATCGATGGGTCCACCGAAGTTGTCATGCCACTTGAGGACCTAAGGGCTAAGTGGGAAGCATTTGGTTGGCACGTCATGGAGATAGATGGTAATGATATCGAAGCTGTCTTGGATGCGTGTGCTATGGCCAAGGCGGTTACCGAGAAACCTGTCTGTATTATCGCCTATACCATACCAGGGAAGGGCGTTGACTTTATGGAGTATGATTTTCACTGGCACGGTGTGCCGCCCAATCACGAGCAAGCCGTCAGGGCCCTCCATGAACTCCGCACCCTCGGCGGCCGCATACAAGGGGAACACGACTGATGCACCCCGTTGCTTCAAGACCGCTTACGTTTTATCTTACTGGGCTTCTCGGAGTGTTCGTCATCATCTCGGGCCTAATCGGTCTAGCGGGCCAAGTCTTTTCGTTTGCGAGGACGACCGTCGGACAGGATGCTGCTGGCCAGCTGGGCGGGGCGGTGCTTTTTCCTATTGTTTTGGGCTATATTGTCCAAGTGGGGTCGGTGCTACTCGGCATCGGTATCCTTATCAAAAAAACACTGCAGTGGAATACACGCGCTATCATATTGAGTGCGGCCATCGCTCCTGTGTTACTGCTGGCGGTAGTGAGCGCGGTATGGGGCGTATTTGCAGACGATCCAACTGGACCGCTGCCGGGTGCACCCGTAGTCCCGATAGTCGTTTGCTTGATGTATTGGCTGGTGGCTGGCGTCATCGCATACACTGATGTGCGATACAGAAAGCACAGAGCGGTCGCAGCGGTTCCTATCACACCAACTACAGAAAATGGCCAGGCTATACCGTACGCTGGGTATCCATACAGCAGTCTGACAAATGAGAATGAGGTGCAAAAATGAACGATTTACATCTGGCAGATATAACGCACGAGGTCAAAACCGAGGCGACACGGGCGGGGTTTGGCCGCGGACTAGTGCGTGCGGGAGAGCTGGATAAAAATGTCGTGGCAGCCTGTGCGGACCTGACGGGATCTGTCAAAATGGATGGGTTTCAAAAAGCATTTCCGGACCGGTTTATCGAGATTGGGGTCGCCGAGCAAAATCTTGCCACTGTCGGTGCTGGTCTGGCGCTCAAGGGAAAGGTGCCATTTGTCGCCAGCTATGCTGCGTTTAGTCCGGGACGTAACTGGGAGCAGATAAAGACGACAGCGTGTCTCAATGGGGTGCCCGTCAAGATCGTCGGTGGCCACGCAGGGCTTTACACCGGTCCGGACGGAGCTACGCACCAGATGCTCGAAGATATCGCGCTTATGCGGGTGATGCCGCACATGGTGACCATCGTGCCCTGCGACAGTCTGGAAGCCGAACGGGCGACGCTCGCCATGGCCAAAGACGATCGACCGAATTACATCCGGCTTTGCCGCGAAGCTACGCCGGTGATTACGACAGAAAAAACACCTTTTGAGATCGGTAAAGCCTACGTGTACGCCGAGGGGGCCGATGTCACTATCATCGCCTGTGGTGTCATGGTCTATCAGGCAATGCTGGCGGCAGAGCAACTGTACAAAGACGGTATCGACGCCGAGGTCATCAATGTCCCGACCATCAAGCCGCTTGATGCCGATACCATACTTCGGTCAGTCAAAAAAACCGGCTGCGTCGTTACAGCTGAAGAAGC
This sequence comes from uncultured Candidatus Saccharibacteria bacterium, assembly GCA_964574245.1. Taxonomy (GTDB): domain Bacteria; phylum Patescibacteriota; class Saccharimonadia; order Saccharimonadales; family UBA4665; genus JAGXIT01. Next base: position 1,844 of record CAZNLV010000033.1, on the reverse strand, counting down.
GCAGATCAATGGCGGTCTGGGCGGTGCGGTTGCGGAACTGCTTGGAGAGAATTACCCCGTGCCCATGAAGCGTATTGGCATGCAGGACCACTACGGTGAAAGCGGGGAGGGCGCTGAGTTGATGGCACACTTTGGCCTCGACGCCAAGCATATACGGCTAGCTGCTCACCACGTGACAGAAACAAAGCAAAAAAAGTAGGAGGATACGGCTATGCCGCTCACATTACAGCAAGTCAGAGATAATTGCGCAAAAGCCCGAGCGCGGATGCAAAACGCCCGGGATGAGCACTGGGCCTTCGGTGCGTTTAACTTGGATGACCAGCCGACGCTCATTGCGGTAGCCCGTGCCGCACAGAAAATGAATGCGCCGGTTCTCGTAGAAGTTAGCCAAGGAGAGGTGAACGATATCGGCCTTGAGAACGTTCGTGATCTTGTGGATAACATCAAACGCACGTACGGCGTTGAGATGTACGTAAACCTCGATCATAGTCCGTCTGTCGCGGCGGCCAAAGCAGGTATCGACGCCGGATACGAGTTCATCCATATCGATATTTCGCAGGCAAACCACGAAGCATCGGACGAAGAAATCATCGCTGCTACTCGGGAAGTCGTGGAGTATGCTCGGTTTACGGGTGCGCTGGTCGAGAGCGAGCCGCATTATTTTGGCGGCTCGTCTAACCTGCACACTGAAAAAATCGACTATACGGAGATCAAAAAGACGTTCAGTACTCCAGAGGGTGCCAAAATATTTCGTGACGCAACTGGTATCGACACCTTTGCGGCGGCAGTGGGTAATCTGCACGGCAAATATCCTGTACCCAAAAAACTGGATCTTGAGCTTTTGCAGCGTATCCGTGACGCCATAGACTCCAATATTAGTTTGCACGGGGGCAGTGGTACCCCGGGGCATTATTTTGAGTCAGCAGTGCGCATCGGCGTTACGAAAATCAACATCAATAGCGATATGCGTGTTGTCTACCGTCAGACCCTCGAAAAGGTGCTTGAGCAAAATCCTACAGAGTACTCCGTAGCAAAGCTCGTGAACAAAGAAGTTGTAGCGGCCGTCCAAGCCGTGGTAGAAGATAAGTTACGCACGTTCAATTCTGCTGGCCGGGCAGTTGTGGAGTAAAAGCACATGTGGGACAATAAGCATAAGCAAAAAGAAAAGGGTGGGGGCTATGAGTAGTATCGATATTTTGTGTGTGGGTGACGTCGTCACGGACGTATTTATCAAATTAATCGATGAGGTTGAGCATACATACCGAAACGAAGATGGAAAATGGCTGGCGATACCGTTTGGCACAAAGATCCCGTTTGACCATGCTGAGACACTTCATGCAGTTGGCAATGCGGCCAATGCAGCTGTGGCGATCAGCCGCCTCGGGCTGACTGCCGCCTTTGAAACCGAGGTTGGCGGTGATCAAGAAGGTAGAGAAATCGTACGACACCTGAGCAAAGAAAAGGTCGATACGCGGTTTGTCCATGTAAACGGACGAAAGACTAGCAACATACACTATGTGCTCTGGTATAAAGAGGAGCGAACCATCCTCATCAAACACGAGGAATATGCCTACCAGTGGCCACATTTTCGTAAAGGGGAAATCCCACAATGGGTCTATTTCAGCTCTATATCTGAAAATGCACTTGATTATACAGATGATATTGCCGACTGGCTTGCAGAAAACTCAGAAGTTAAGTTGGCATTTCAGCCAGGCACTTTTCAGATGAAAGCTGGAGTAGAGCGTCTCAAGCGTATCTATGCTCGCACAGAAGTTGTCATCCTGAACCGCGAAGAAGCGGTTTTGGTGACGGGCGGCAGTTACGACAATGTCCATGATTTACTC
>CAZNLV010000032.1:0-9916 GCA_964574245.1 uncultured Candidatus Saccharibacteria bacterium | reverse complement strand
TGGCAGGCGGTAGCCACTGAGCTACGCGAAGAGGCGGGCTATGAGTTGGCAGAGCTAAAGGTGCTGCAATCTTTACCAGAACCACCAGAATTGGACGATGCGGTCGTGCATCCGCAACCGTTTCTTATGAATACGCATGATGTTGGCGGCGGACACTACCACAGCGACAACTGCTACGGCTTCTGCGCCGAATTTGCGTCTGGGGCGGACCCTGACGCAGATGAGTCGCAGGAGCTGCGCTGGCTGACGCTAGATGAATTACAAAAAGCTGCCGAGCGGGGAGAGGCGCTGCAAGATACCACCGACATTTATACATATCTACTTTCGCACATCGAATCACTACATGCGGTTCCGGCAAGTGCATTTTCAGTCGATAAGCCAACGAAAGGAATCACCTACAAACGATGACAAAGTACTATTTCACCAGACACGGCGAAAGCCAGGCCAATGTCGATAGGATCTTTGCCGGTGCCGCTGAGTCACCGCTGACTGAAACAGGCCGCTTGGGTGCGCAAGCGGAGGGTGAGCGACTGGCCCACGAAGGACAGGTGTTTGACCTGATACTCAGCTCACCGCTCAGCAGAGCAGTGGACACAGCCAAATTAATTGCTGCCGCACTCGAGTACCCGACGGAAAATATTGTGATCGAGCCGCTACTACATGAGCGCGATTTCGGCAGTTTAGTAGGTAAGCCGTGGAATGCTATGCCTGATGAGCTTTCTGAGATGTTTGTCGAGGCGGGCGGAGAAAGTGTAGACCAGCTTGCTAAGCGGGTACGACTTTCGTTGCAAAATGTGCGCGCACTCGCTGATGGGAAAGTCTGCGTTTTGATCGTTGGTCACGGCACATGGTACCAAATGCCAGTCGCGCTTCTCAGAGGCAAAGAGCCTGCTTCATTTCTTGAGGTACATGGCATACCGAACAACAAGGTTGTAGAGTTAGAGTTATGAAGTTATCGCGACGCTCAACAAACCACGTAGTGTATGTGCCGGGGCTGGGCGGATCGTTTGACTGGCTTCGGCGGCTGACGCTATGGACGTGGCCGTTGCAAATCGGTGCCAAAGTACACTTCGCGCCTATGAATTGGGACGACGCTGCAGAAACTGCCGAGCAAAAATACGAGCGGTTAGTGGGGATACTTCTGAAGGTTCCAAACGGAAAGTGTGTGGTTGTAGCCGAAAGCGCCGGTGGTGGCATGGGTGTGCGTGCTTTCACCGAGCTGCCAGAGATCGTCACAAAACTAGTTACCGTTTGCGGGAAAAATCGTGGCGCTAGCTCCATAACAGCCCGTTATGATATGCGTTATCCCGCGCTCAAATCTGCCGTCATGTGTGCAGAACAGGGATTTTCAGAGTTAGATCATTCACGTAAAAAATCAATAACATGTCTCTACAGCCCGGGCGACAAGCTGCTTCGCTCGCACGATACGACGCTGCCGGACTGTCTTAATCTATCAATTGGGCATGAAGGTCACGGCCGAACTATATGGAAGCTACTGCTGATGCCTCGTAGCCACTCATTCGCAAAAATAGTAAAATCAGATATACAATGAAAGCTCTCAAAATATTCAGACTGCGAAGATTTGGTGACCCGATTTTGCGGCAAAGGGCGCGGCGGCTTACGGCCAAAGAAATCAAATCAAGTGAAATCCAGCGTCTAGTAACAGATATACAAAAAACAAATGAAGTGAAAAAGTATGGTGTTGGGCTGGCTGCACCGCAAGTCGGCGTGAGTTTGGCGCTGAGTGTCATCGGCATCAAACCGACACCGACCCGGCCGAATCTTGAACCATTCTCGGCAGTGATCATCAACCCGACCTACGAGGGGACCGGCCGGCGTACCGGCATGTGGGAAGGCTGCCAGAGTAGTGGCACGGGCGCAAGCACGCTCTACGCTAAAGCGCTGCGCTACCGCAAAATCCGCGCTCGCTGGCTCGACGAAAACGGCTATCAGCACGATGAAGAACTTTCAGGCTTTGTCGCACACGTGTTTCAGCATGAAACCGACCACCTGGACGGCATCCTATTCGTCGACCGCGTCCGTGACACTCGCACCTATATGCTGGCGAGGGAATTCAAAAAACGTGTGAAAATCAAAAAGGTATGGTAAGGTTATCTACGATACCTTCTCGTTGCCGCCACATTCCAGGATATTTTGGTTCACGACGCTGGATCTATCGGATCATATTTTTATGCTGTCGAATAGCAGTTTGATTACATAGCTCTGCCTAATATTTTTAGTGCACCAGTACAAGTACGCTCCGTGTAATTCCTAAGCCTGACTCTTTTTTCAAGACGGAACGATGCGCCTATACTCTGGTCACACATGACCCTATCGAAGCCCGTGTCTTATGTAATTTCTTTTTTAAGTACGGGCGTGCGTAGTGTGTTTGGTGAAATCTGCTTGCAAAAATTTGTCAGTTCTCGATGTTGGATTTGCTGTTTGGGTGGGAAGAATGCGGTGAAATAAGGAGGTGATACCAGATGGTCGCGAGGCAAATGGGGTAAAACTCGGCGAGCCGCGTTTTTGCGTTTTGAGGGCACGCGGCGTGGTATACTACTCGAAAATTATGCAGCAGTTTCGCAAAGTCTTACTCAATACACTTGTAGCCAATGTGACGACAAGCTATCTATGGTTCGCACTGACATTTTGGGCGTATCTCGAGACCAAATCGGTGCTTGCTACCGGAGTCATCGGCGGGTCGTATATGCTCCTGATGGCAATTTTTGGGTTGGCGTTTGGTACCTATGTCGATCATCACAAAAAGAAGCGGGCCATGGTGCTTTCGAGCATGGTGACGCTCGTCATGTTTACGCTCGCGGGGCTACTCTATCTGCTGGTCGGTGAGAAATCTCTCGCGGATTTGCACAGTCCGCTTTTTTGGCTTTTCATCGTGGTCGTCCTAGCTGGTGGCGTGATCGAAAACATGCGTAATATCGCGCTGAGTACCACCGTCACGCTGCTGGTGCCAAAAGATGAGCATGATAAGGCAAATGGCATGGTGGGCGCGACGCAGGGCGTCGGTTTTATCGTCACGAGTGCGCTGAGCGGCCTTTCTATTGGTGTGCTCGGGTTGGGTTGGACACTAGTGATTGCGCTCTGTCTGACCGTAGTAGCTTTTTTGCATCTGCTGTTTTTTGTGGAGATACCAGAGCCAAGGCTCGTTCATGACAAGTCGCTCGACGCGAAAAAAATCGATATCAAAGGCGCACTTCAAGCTATACATGCCGTCCCGGGCTTGCTCGCGCTGATTTTCTTTTCGACGTTTAACAACCTAATCGGCGGCGTCTATATGGCGCTGATGGACCCATATGGCCTGACACTTTTTAGTGTGGGACAATGGGGGATCGTGTTTGCGGTGGCAGGGACCGGATTTATCGTAGGCGGTCTGCTGATCGCAAAATTTGGACTGGGCAAAAACCCACTGCGTACGTTGCTGCGCATGCTGCTGCTCATGGGTGCTTTGGGTGCAGTATTTACGCTGCGAGAATGGTGGTGGCTGTACGCGCTCGGCATATGGGCTTATATGTGCCTAGTGCCGTACGCCGAAGCTGCCGAACAGACAATTATCCAACGCGTGGTACCACTCAAACGACAGGGCAGGGTGTTTGGGCTCGCGCAAAGTGCTGAGGCAGCGGCGGCACCGATCACGGCGTTTGCTATTGCGCCGCTCGCACAGTTCTTCATCATCCCCTACGCCCACTCAGCACGTGGTGCCGAACATCTCAGCCCAATTTTAGGACGAGGTGAAGTCCGTGGCATCGCTCTCGTGTTCCTACTAGCGGGACTCAGTATGATTATCATCACGCTACTCGCGTTTCGCACTCGGTCCTACACCGTGCTGAGCCGGGTATATCAAGACTCATAGAGAGCCGCATAGACATACGAATTTCCTAGGATACAATGTGAGTGTATATGTTATGTAAAGAGGGCAATCAGAACATGGATACTTCGTTTCATATGTGGGCGGTTTTGGTGGCGGCAGTCGCACAGTTCGTTGTCGGAGGGATTTGGTATATCCCTATTTTTGGCAAATTGTGGGGGCGGATACACGGCTTTGATGCGCTCGACAAAAAGACGCAAGCTGAGATGCAAAAACAGATGATGCCGCTACTAGGGGTACAACTGCTCATGAGCGTGGTGACGTGTTTTGTGCTCGTGCATTTTCTAAAGGCGCTTCCGGAGGTTGCATGGTACATCCTCGCAGTGTGGTTATGGCTTGGTTTTATCGTGCCGACACAGGTATTGGCGGTAATTTTTGGTGGGACTGACCCGCGATGGATTGCAAAAAAGCTCGCCGTAATGGCTGGCGGTGGCCTAGTGTGTACGCTGGCTGGAGCGTGGATCCTGCACGTTTTTGCATAATTTGCAGAACCTCGGACTTCTAGCATCCCAAACGCGTAGCACGACTAGGTCTTTAATATTCCTAACTCCACCGTTCACCTACGTCCATTCTAGTTCCACATGCTATAGCATCCAGAACTAGAATACTTGATGATGAAAAAGGCTGATTGAGGGTGATGCGGGGGGATTATGGTATGTAGTTTGTTTGTTTGTTTGTTTGTTTGTTTCTGGATATTTAACCCCGACTCGACATATGCACCACCGCAAAGTGGGGGGGCGACCAGCAAGAAAGTAGTACGGCATTATAGGGTAGAGCGGGAATGGCGGGACCTTCTCCAGAAGATCTCGGCGCTGACGTTGAGCTCGGGTTATTATTCTTCTCAGCGTGTGGCGGTTTGGTGTGAGGTGGGTTTTATGAGAAAATGGCACAGGTTATAACAGCAATGAGATAGAGGAGTGGTACGACAATGGCAAAGCAAACAGCAAATGACACTGACAAAAAACTAAACGCAGCAGTGCTTTTCACCGCGATTATGGGCGCTTCGATCGGTGTGCTCGCCATTTATACCAATCAGTACGGTGATAGTAGCTTTACTGACGCTCTGCGGGTCATCGCTCTCGCCGGCACTATGGTGGGCGGTGTGGCTGCCGGCTTAACCACTATGGTGGCAAGAAGTAGGCTGTTACCGAGTCTAGAGCATCAAAGTTTGGCGGCAAAGCATGACTGCAACTGAGCGGGCCTACGAGCTGCTTGCCGAGGAGTTGACAGGGCTCGGCGTGCAAAAATCCGTGATGTTCGGTATGCCGACACTGAAACTGGGACGTAAGGCGGTCTGCGGACTCCGCGACGATGGGGTCGTTTTCAGGCTACCTGTCCAGAGTGAGGAGATGCAGCAGGCACTCAGTCTCAAGGGTTCACATCTTTTCCAACCTGAGATGCACGGCCGTAAAGGCCCACTGATGAAACAATGGGTTGTAGTCCCGCCAAAACACAGCGACCATTATGCAGATTTTGCGATGTGTTCTATACGATTTGTTGAGAGTGGTGTATAAATGGCGAGTTCCCCGGACCTACCGATCGTTGCGTTTGCGACACGCTCGCAGTTACGTGCGTGGCTGCGGACCAATCACGCCATTTCACCCGGAATCATGGTGCAACTCTTTAAGAAATCGTCTGGGATAGAGAGTGTGAGCTTTCAAGACGTGCTGGAAGAGGGCTTATGTTTTGGGTGGAGCGAAAGCATGCGGTTGCCTGGTGATGCGCACTTTTACTTGCAAAAATTTACTCCTCGTCGCAGCAAAGGTACCACCTCGGTGCGTAATACGCGTTTAGTCGCAGAGCTAGAGCGTCAAAGGCTGATGACCGATGCTGGTAGGGCGGTGCTATAGATTATTCCTGAAACGTGCGTTGACACTCGTGAGTTCAAGCTGGATATGTTCAAGGCACATGCATTCTACTTTTGACTCATGACACAGTGCGCGTCAAAAAAGAGGTAAAAGGGCCGAGTAATACGGATTACACCACCGCTATCCTGTCAATAACGGGAGACCAAGTATTATAGTATAGATTGTCGCCAACACTGGCGGCAGGCGTCTCGATTGGTACGACAGACACATTAACGCTCGAAGACTGTTTACCAGCAGGTCAACAGTTCCAAGTTGGCTCAGCCTCAGTTGTGCCAAATATCGTGCAGACTGGTGCGCCTGGGGCCGCCACGCTATCATGCGGCGCTTCAGACACCTATATGCGGTGGGTATTTCCGACCAGCTTATAAATGCAGTAATCCCGCCGATAACCTTTCGCGCAGTGGTCAACACGGCAATCTCTCCCGGTATGTACACTAACCGAGTCCTTGTCTCGGCACCTAGAGATATGGTTTCAACCCTAGCGCAGCGCAGCTCGTCACCGCAAATTCAAGTTGTGCAGCCCTCCGGCATCAAGATAGATAAAATTGCCCCTAACCCCGCTGGTACAAGTAAATAGGAGCGGTAGTACGCAGGTCGATCAACTGCGTTGGCGGATTGATCTGGCTAACATCAATTCAGCCACAACTTCGACCGACATCGATATCATCGATATTTTACCTCGTAATAACTATGCCGGTAGTAATTATCATGGGTCATTGCAATTTGTCAGTACATCGGTAGCGGCGGGCTCAACCGGCCCGCAGCCCGTGCAAGTCCTGTACTCAAAAGACGTACTTGCGAGCTCGAATCCCCAAGATCCGTCCAATGCGAACGGTACAGCCACGACGACATGGTGCGACCAACCGAGTGGTGGGACCCCAGTGATTGGCTCCGGGACTTGCCCAGCCGGTGCAGCTCAAGTGACGGCGACGCGTTACTTGCGCCTTGGCTCATTTATGTTCGGCGAAATCATTAGTGCCCTTGTGACGATGCTGCCGAGCGCAAATCAATCCGGTGATATTTATGTGAACCGTACATCAGGTGCAATGACCGGTTTGCTGCCAGCTGGTCCCTTCGACTCGCCCGAAACCGTCATTGGTTCGTCGGTAGGGGATACGGTGTGGTACGACCAGAACTGTGACGGGCTGCTAGGATCTGACGAAATGGGTATGGCAAATGTCAAGGTAGTACTCGACGGTACGGATGACCTCGGCAATAGTGTCCATGCAACGACGACAACCGATAGTCAGGGCAAATACAAATTCGATTCACTACGAAAAGGTACGTATCACGTTCAAGTAGACCCAGCGACACTTCCGACAGATCACGAAAACACCTATTCGCTCGCTGGCGGGACAGCAAGTCCCATAAATGACAGCGGGAGCTTTACGCTTGGCCAAAACACCTCGATGCCTGATGCTGACTTTGGCTACGCTATAACCAGCACGACCCTAAAATTCGTCAAAAAAGCCGTTTTGCAAGATGTCAATACAGACTCCCGGGCGAACGCAGGAGAGGTAGTTTTGTACAGTTTTGATGTGACAAATATGGCGCAGCTCTTGCGTCAAACATCCGCATCAGCGATCCGATGCTTGAGGCAGCCCATGCGGCGTTAGAATGTAGGCAGACGAGTTTGGCACCCGGCGCAAGTACGGCATGTACGGCGCGCTACGCTGTGAACGAACAGGCTGCTCGAGAGTGCGTACTGACCAATACAGCGGCAGCACTCGGTGAGGTCGAGAAAGCGGTGTTTTCGTCGCAACCCAGCACTGCGAAAGTAGAAGGGGGGCTGCGGTCTCGCCGATACCGGCATACCACAACTGCCATTTTGGGCGCCTCTATGACTTTCATTGGAGCCGCTTTCTGATGCATAAACGTACGCCGCCATGAAAAGCGGTACGGATATGTTGCTCGTACCGTAGCGGAATCAGTCGAGTGAGCAATTGAAACCACTGGTAGACGTATACTATTTGTGTGCTGAAACGGTGAGCGCGTATAATATGCCGTAGAAGAGGAGGGTATATGGGAGATATAGTGTTGCGATTACTGGTTGCCGGCGGGGTCATGGGTGTTTTGGATTTCATCTGGCTCGGCGCAGTAGCCCGGGGGTTCTATCGATCGCAAATCGGGCGTTTGCTGCTCGAAAAGCCGAATATGACGGCTGCGCTTTTGTTTTACTGCATTTACGTAGCAGGTATCGTAATCTTCGTCATTTCGCCGGCTCTCGAGAAAGGATCTTTCACCTTTGCTCTCACTCGGGGCGCGCTGTTTGGGTTTTTTGCTTACGCTACCTACGATCTGACAAATTTGGCCACCCTCAAAGGTTTTACCGTCAAAGTGGTTGTCGTAGATTTGCTATGGGGGGCGTTCTTGACGGCGGTTGTTGCATCGGTAACCTACTGTATACTGAACCGATGAAAAAGCTCTTTCCCTGGCTCTTTTTAGGATATATTGCGGTTTGCGTCTACACACTTGCGCGGTATCAGATATTTGCCTCGGTTATCAGTCGGATGGTCCTGTGCTGGCTGGCAGCACTGTTGGTTATGACACTGCTCTTTTTTGTGGGACGTCGCCTCAAGCGGATCGATGTGGTGGACGTAGGCTGGGGACTGAGCTGCATCGCTATTGCCGTGACCGGGTTTTTCCTGCAGGACGGACATGAGTTGCGCTGGGATGCACAGGCGCTGACGACGCTACTCGTGGTGCTGTGGGGCGGCCGCCTGTCTTGGCATATTGCACGGCGAATTTCCCTGACTGACCAAGAGGATAAACGCTATGTTGAGCTACGCAAAAAGTGGCGAGGCAACATATCGGTGCATACATTTCTACGCGTGTTTCTCCTGCAGTCGTTCCTTGCGCTCGTCGTCTGCATACCGGTTGTGCATATAAACCTCGAGCAAGATCCGCGGTGGAGTCCGTGGATTTTTGCGGGACTGACCGTATGGCTGACGGGATTTGTCATCGAAATAATCGCCGATAAGCAGCTCGCAGGTTTTACTCGCAAACCAGAAAACGCAGGCAAACTTATACGCAGCGGCTTGTGGCGGTATGCCCGATACCCAAACTATTTTGGCGAACTCATCATGTGGTGGGGTATTGCGCTGATGTCACTCGGGACACCGCACGGTTGGGTGGGTGTGGGTGGTGCGGCCGCGATAACCTATCTGATACTGTATGTTTCCGGAATTCCTCCCAAGGAAAAGAGGCTGCGTAGGCGTGTCGGCTGGAAAACATATGGACGAGAAACGAGACTGCTCGTCCCGCTCCCAAAACGCAAGGACTAGGCTCGTATTCTTAAACTGCCCTGAGATGGGTAGAAGAAGTTCGCTTAGTATGCGCCAGTGATAGTTATGATAGGACGGCCGCCGTTGCCGACATTGTCGTACATCCAGTCGCTATCGCTGACGGTGACGCGGATACAGCCGTGACTAGCGGGGTAGGTTGGTACTTCTGTCGAGCCGTGTACGTAGATTGGGCCGGTGACTTGACGCATATTGTACATATTTCCATAGCTGGAGACTGAAGCGAACCGTCCCTCCGTGTGATTGCGGCATGACTCAGGGTAGAGTGTGCTGCATGACCAGCCTTTTTGGGTGTAGCCGAGGCTGTAACTGCCGTTTGGTGTGGGATGGCCACTGATGCCGGTTGATATCGCCATCACCCGTTGATAGTAGCCGCTGCGAGCGTACACCATGGCCTGGCAGGTCTCGTGAGCCACAAGGTATTCGCTACTACTTTTGGCACGGATTTGGCTGAGCGAGCTGTAAGCCGAGTCGTATTTTTTGAGATAGGTATACGTGGTAGTGTCAAGGTTGTTGCGATTGACGCTGAGGCCGGCGATATAGCGGAATATGCACAGCCCACGCGAGGTTTGTGCGCCGCTGAGACCGTCGATCGGTCCGGCTGGGATGCCAAATTTTGTCATGATACGCTGCGCATTTGCAATGCTTGAACTCTCTGCACCGGCAGTGAGGGGCGGAAAAAGAGCGGCTGCCACAAAAACTGCTATAAAAACTATCGAAACCAGTCGTTTCATACGTAGACCTCCCAAGTTATATAGTAATAATAGCATAATTTATGCATTAACAGAAAAATGTCAGTGTGGTATTATTTGCTAATGCAGAAATCACCGGAAGGTAGTGTGCGAAGTCTTGAGGCTCGTCTG
>CAZNLV010000031.1:0-10831 GCA_964574245.1 uncultured Candidatus Saccharibacteria bacterium | reverse complement strand
GACTTTTCGACGCAGCGGCTTGGGTATTTGGATGGGCGGCTTGGCTGGTACCTATCGGACTGATGTATTGGGGTTTTTACAAATTTACTGATGATGATCATCGTGTGCCGGCGGGTAAAGTGTGGAGTATGTATCTGTTTTGGGTACTGGCGGCAGCGTGGGTTTATACAGCATTTTCACAGACCGTGCAGGCACCCGGCACGGTTGGCCAGACCACCGGCGGTACTGGCGGGCATGCAGGGAGTGTGGTGGGTGGTGCGGTGCTCGGTGCGCTCGATAAGGTGCCGGCGAGCCTACTCTTTTTTGCATTTGCCTTGCTGGCTTTCTTTTTTGCATATGGCATATCTCCAAAAATATTGCTCGGTATCGGGAATATATTCCGACGTCCGGTGCGAGATGAGCCAGAAGGAGAGCTTGCATCGCTCAAGGCCAAGGCAGCAGATAGCGGCTTTCAGCTAAACGAGGGTGTGCCGGTGGTCAAACACAGCGAGGGCCAGCTACCAAAAGAGCAGGTACATCACTCGACGTTTAAAAACACGGGTACCAAAATGACATTCAGCGAAAACCACGAGGCGCTGACGACTGCTGGTGATCCGGACTGGAAATTCCCAGGCGTAGATCTGCTCGATCAGCGGCAAGACAAGGCCGATGCCGGCAATGTCGAGGCAAACGCACGGCTGATCAAAGAGACATTTGCAAACTTCAGCATTGACGTCGAAATGGAAGGAGCAAATATCGGGCCACGGGTAACGCAGTATACGCTCCGTCCGCCGACAGGGGTGAAGCTAACGAAAATTACCGCGCTGGAAAACAACCTTGCGCTGGATCTTGCTGCTACGAGCATACGTATGGAAGCGCCAATTCCTGGCAAGCGTGCCGTGGGAATAGAGGTGCCAAATATCAAGGGTGCGACTGTGCGCCTGAGCTCACTCGTGCAATCTCGTGAATGGAATGAGTCGACAGGGCCGCTGACATTCGCCATCGGTAAGGACATCGTGGGTCATGCTGTGGTGGCGGATCTCGCGCGTATGCCACACTTGCTCGTCGCCGGACAAACAGGTTCTGGTAAATCGGTCATGATCAATGACATACTGACGAGCCTGCTGTACCGCAATTCGCCGTCCGATCTCAAACTCATCCTAGTCGACCCCAAGCAAGTCGAGCTGACGCCCTACAATGATCTGCCGCATCTACTGACCCCTGTCATCCATGAGCCAGAGAAATGTATCTCGGCCCTCAAGTGGGCTGTGGCAGAGATGGAGCGCCGACTCAAAACCATGGCGGGCGTCAGCAAGCGCAATATAGAAGAATACAACAAAATCAAGCCAGAGGAACGCATGCCGTACGTCGTGATCGTGATCGATGAGTTGAGCGATCTGATGATGATGGCGGCGCGCGATGTCGAGGCGCTGATCGTGCGTATAGCCCAAAAAGCCCGCGCGGCTGGGATACATCTGATACTTGCTACCCAGCGTCCGAGTGTCAATGTGATCACCGGACTCATCAAGGCCAACGTGCCCGCCCGCATAGCGTTTACGACAGTGAGCCAAGTCGATAGCCGCACTATCATCGACCAGATGGGCGCAGAGAAGCTACTAGGGCGCGGTGACATGCTGTATATCACGGCGGAAATGCCGGCGCCAAAACGCGTGCAGGCGGCTTTCGTCAGTGACGACGAAACCGTGAAGATAAATGATTTTATCCGAGAACAGCGAGCCCCTGACTATAACGATGAAGTGGTGAGTCAGCCAGTAGTGATCGGCAAAGGTGGCGTGGTGGCGACCGAGGACGCGCACGGTGGTAATGCAGACGAAGACATGTTCCGCGATGCGGTGCGCGTGGTGATAGAAAGTCGTAAGGCATCGACATCGCTCTTGCAGCGACGTCTCCGTATCGGCTATGGCCGAGCAGCGAGGCTGATGGAGGAGATGGAAGAGCAGGGGATTATCGGCGCGGCAGACGGCTCACGTCCGCGCGACGTGCTGGTGAGCAGCCTCGACCAAGTGTTTGGCGGTGGTGAAACTGGTGGTGATGCTGACGACGATCTCGATGAATACGGCGTGCCGGTTGAGCCAACCGACCGCGATGAATACCTCGCCCGGTAGGTGGTGGCTGCTAGTAATCCCACCGTCATCCCAGACTGACACACAGTCTCATCCTGAACTGACGCGTAGAGTCATCCTGAACCATGTGCTGAACTTGTTTCAGTATTGTTTCAGGATCTCGGTCTATAATTCCAGATTCTCACCTCCACTCCTGTGTCTAGTCCCGGCCCCGAGCGACCTTTTTCCGGGTTACTCTGGCTGGGAAGTGTCGAGCAACAACACGCCAGCGGTGACCTTCCGCTATGGCCGTCACAAGCAGTAACCGCTCGACGCGGCTTCCTTCTTAGTGCGGCCCTACCGGCCTGCACGGCAGCCATCTCTAACCTACAACCTCTAACCTCGAATCATGGATTTAGTATTTCACCCGGAATGACCAAAAGACCAGAGGCGAGCTTTACCTCATCTCCGCATTGCCCATGTTCAGTATCTGTAGTGGTCGGGTTTGAAAGGGCCAGTTTTTGGCATGTCTAGGTAAGCAGATTGGGCGTCGGTGAGTTTGGTGAGCTTGCCGCCGAGGGCTTCCACGTGCAGACGCGCGACTTTTTCGTCAAGTTCTTTGGGGAGCATGTAGACGCCGACATCATAGTGTTTGGTCCAGAGATCGATCTGGGCGAGTACTTGGTTGCAAAAGCTGTTGCTCATGACGAAGCTAGGGTGACCTGTGGCGCAGCCGAGATTGACGAGTCGACCCTCGGCGAGGAGGATGATGCGGTGGCCGTCAGGGAAGGTGTAGAGATCAACCTGTGGTTTGATCTCGCTCCGTTTCATGCCCGGTACTTTGCCGAGTGCATCGACTTGGATCTCGACATCGAAATGACCGATGTTGCAGACGATGGCAGTGTCTTTCATGGCAGCCATGTGCTCAACGGTGATGATATCGCGGCAGCCGGTAGTTGTGACAAATATATCGCCCTCACGCACGGCGTCTTCCATGAGGACAACCTCGTAACCTTCCATTTGGGCTTGGAGCGCACAGATGGGGTCGATCTCGGTCACTAGGACGCGGCAACCATAGGCGGCAAGCGATTGGGCTGAGCCTTTGCCGACGTCTCCGTAGCCAGCGACGACTGCGACTTTGCCAGCGAGCATCACATCGGTCGCCCGCTTGATGCCGTCGACGAGTGATTCGCGGCAGCCGTATTTGTTGTCAAACTTGCTTTTGGTCACGGAGTCGTTGACATTTATAGCCGCAATTTTGAGCTCGTTTCGAGCGAGCATTTGGTACAGGTGGTGTACTCCGGTCGTTGTTTCCTCGGAGACGCCCTTAATGTCGACGAGTAGTTCGGGATGCTTTGTGTGGATGAGCCCTGTCAGATCACCTCCGTCGTCGAGCAACATGTTGGGACCTTTGCCGTCCGCAAATTTCAACGTCTGCTCGGTGCACCACCAGTATTCCTCCTCAGTTTCGCCCTTCCAGGCAAACACGGGGATGCCTGCTGTAGCTATGGCAGCGGCTGCTTGGTCTTGGGTGCTAAAAATATTACATGAAGCCCAGCGAACTTCGGCGCCGAGCTCGACGAGGGTCTCGATGAGTATGGCAGTCTGGATGGTCATGTGCAGTGATCCAGCGATACGGGCGTCTTTAAGGGGTTTTGAGTGCCTATATTCGGCCCGCAGGCTCATCAGGCCGGGCATTTCTTTTTCTGCGAGAGTAATCTCAGTTCTTCCCCAGTCGGCAAGGGAAATATTAGCAACTTTGTAATCGGCTTGGGCCATGGCGTCTCCTTATTTTGTTACGGGAAGCTTTGCACCAAATGAAAGCTCGTACCGTTCTAGTATATCCTGCTTGGTGCAGGTGTGCGTCTGGGTGCCGAGAGTCTCTATGGCAAAACTTGCGCAGGTGGCACCGAGCTGGGCACATGCCTTCAACGGTAAGTCATGAGCGTAGCCGTAGATAAATCCGGCACGGTAGGCGTCACCGGCACCGGTTGGATCAATGACTGCTTCTGGCTCGGCTACCCCAACGTCAAATGGTTGTTGTACATGCGCGCCTGAAATGCTCGAGCCAAGTGGCCCACGCGTGACGATGACTATGGGAGTTTGAGCCATGATTACCTCAGTAGACTGACCAATTTTTTTGCTCAATACACTGAGCTCGTATTCGTTGAGAATAAGTATTTCGGCCGCTCTCACCCCTTCCAACAGGTCTTCGGCTGGAGCATTACTGACCTGTTGGCCAATATCGTAACAGATAGACAGGTGGTGCTCTAGACATTCTTGGACTTGTCGCCGCATGGCGTGCGGGTCATGGGGAGAAAGGACAACCACTGGGTTTTTGTCGTACCACGGCTCAAGGGTGAGGGTCTCGCTGTCAAACATTGCGCCCGGATAAAAACCGCCAATCTGATTTTGTTCACGATCCGTGATGACATTGAAGCTGGCTGTGGGCAGGGTGCTTTCATGAACGTGTGTGATATTGACACCGTGTTTAGCTAGGCGTTCGAGATATGTTATAGCGTCAGTACCAACTGAGCCAACCAAGAACGCTTCTTCACCCAGACTTGCGAGCGTATAGGCGATGTTGGCCGCGACTCCACCGTAGCTGTCAACAAGCCGGTCCAAAAATATTGATACAGAAACACGGCTGAGCTTTTCTGGATGCAAATGATCGCCGTATGATCCTGCGAAACTCATGATACGATCTATGGCAATCGATCCGGTGGTTACAATAGGACGGGGTGTAGACATAGGTATGTATCAGTATACGAGTTTGTCGTGTGTAGGCAAAGAGCAAGGTAGAAAGTAGAGGCAGCAGTAAAAAATGTATTCGTTTTAGAATTTCCATCATGTTTTTATTGTAGACATTGTGACAACGAAAGATTGTTGAATAACAGATTGGGATAGACTATTTTACTACACATTTCGCTTGCGTTTTGATTTTGGCAGGTCTACCATGGAGTTAAAACAAACAGGCCGAAATGGGGGTGAGATGACGGAAAGATTTGTTGCATTGAGAGACTGCACATTAATCGTCCGTCTATCTTCTCCCCCCACTCTAGGCTGAGTGGCATACAGTGCACGAACCCTGCCTGATCGGCAGGTTTTTTGTGTCCATCTCAGATAATGTTAGGCATACTGAGATGAGGGCTGGAAGCTGCCAAGGTGTAGTGGGTATTGCCTAGGATGTTTTCAGCCGTCAGCTGTCTTGACTAACAGGGGTATCTACGCTATACTTAAACGTACTATTAACTCAGCTTGTGATCGCATGGATGCGCAGGCTTAACCCAAAGGAGTACATCTTGAACGAATACGAGATTGCTATTTTGTTTGACCCAGGTCTAGAAGTGGACATGGATCAGGCTACAAAAAAGGTCGAAAAGATACTGACTGACAACGGCGGAAAAATTACAAACACTGATAACTGGGGCAAGAAGAAGCTCGCTTATACGATCAAAAAACACGACAGCGCTGTCTACGTTTTCTATACAGTCAGCATCCCCGGTGAAAGCGTTCGTAGGATTGAATCCATACTCAATATCACCGATGAAGTGATCCGGTTTCTGATAGTTCGTCCAGATCTCAAAGCTATAGCCAAAGCCGAAGCCGAAAAGACCCGCAAAGCTGAGCAGGCCGCAAAACGCGGCGATCGTGACGATAGGGAAGACGACGAGAAATAAATTACCGCACAGGCGCTGGCAATGACCTCGGCCACAGCGCCATTTGATAATCGAATATTGATAATAGAATGTAGGAGATGATGTATGGCAAAGATTTTCAAACATCGCACAGACGTAGCATATTTTGACTACAAAGATTTTAAAACCTTGCAGCGCTATGTTGACCAATATGGCCGCATAGAAACGCGCAAAAAGACCGGACTCACCGAGAGTCAGCAGCGGCACCTAGCGGTTGCAATCAAGCGCGCTCGGCACATTGGCCTGTTGCCATTTGTGGCTATGGCGTAGCTGGAGGTGTTGATCTTTGATCATTGATCAGTATTTTTCACGTAGCATTCTCGTTGATGCATTAGGCTACGTGCATCCATGAAGTAGGGTCAAATATACTTTAGTGCTTAACGCTAAATGTCCAACTTGCTTGACGTCGATGCCGCAAGGGCGTAGGGTGGTAGTACAAATGTAATTGCCGACATAGTTTCGGCCAAGGAGGATTGCCATATGGCACGTAGTTTTAACCAAGTGATACTCATGGGGAATCTCACTCGGGATCCCGAGCTCCGTCAGACGCCCAATGGGCAAAATGTCTGTAGTTTTTCCCTAGCGCTCAACCGTTCATATAAAGGGGCAGACGGCAACTGGCAGGAAGCGACTGACTATATCGATGTCGTTGCATGGGGACCGCTCGGCGAGCGTGTGGCTCAGTATCTGAGCAAGGGCCGTCCGTGCCTAGTAAATGGTCGTTTGCAATCTCGTAGCTGGGAACAGGACGGACAGAAACGCAGCAAAGTCGAAGTAGTTGCCCAAGACGTTACCTTCCTCGGCGGTGGCAATGGCCAAGGTGGAGATGGCAGCTATTCTGGAGGTGGCAACGGTAGCTACCAAAATGGCGGCTCAAGCAGTAGCAGCAGTGCTCGTCCCGCAGCAAATAAAAAAGATGATGTGATCGAGGATGTGGGTGACGAGCCTATCAATCTCGATGACATTCCTTTTTGAGCCACATGACCGAAACGGCTGCAAGTAAGGTCCGGTACATTGACCGAAGAGTGAAAATCATCCTGCGAGACATTCAGCCTGAAACGCTGAGTCGTGAGAATGCTCGGTATGTGTCTAAGGTCAAGCTTGTGCTGGACGAAATACGTCTGGACGTTCGTGACTATGAGTACTCTCAGACGCGTGAAGAACAGGTACGATGGGCAAAAATAACTCGGCACAATCTGCGTGCGCTCAATGCGCTCCTGCTACGGCTTGACGTGGTTTTTAGCGCGGCCGATGTAGCCGAGGTAAGCGCTCAAATAGATAGTCTGCATTCTCTCATCAAATAGTCCCTCTGTGTCGTCGCTCGCCAATGGTGCTTTTTCTGAGCGCTTGGCATGTGCACGTATGCATCGTTACTGTGCGTTCAAAATCATATGTTCTCATGCCATTGTGCTCGAATGCGGTTGTCGTAGGGGCCACTAGGAGTTTATTAACAGGGGTGGTATACTCATTACAACGATAGCAGATAGTACTGAAAGGAGTAGCTATGGCACTGTCTATTACAAATCTCAAAAAAGGCGTGGTGTTTCAGCTCGAGGGTGAGCCCTACCGAGTTGTTGAGTACAACCAAAAAGTTATGGGCCGCGGCGGCAGTATCGTCAACGTGCGCATCAAAAGCTTGCTCGATGGCAAAGTGCTGGAGAAGACGTTTAAAGGTAATGAGCAGCTCGAAACTGCCGATGTGAGCACGCAAAACGTGCAGTATCTATATAGCGACGGCAGTGTATTTCACTTCATGAACCAAGAGACGTTCGAGCAGTTTGAGGTGAGTGATGAGCTCATGGGTGACGGCGCCGGCTATATCAAGGAGGGCGACATGGTTGCTTTGCAATTTTTTAACGATCGACCGATAAGTGTTGAGCTTCCCAAAAACGTGCCGCTGCTCGTCACCTACACCGAAAATGCCGTCAAGGGTGATACCTCGAGTGCGATTACCAAAGACGCAACGCTCGAAACCGGTATCACTATCAAGGTGCCGGCTTTCATCAAGCAGGGCGATCTGATTTCTGTCGACACTGCCACCGGTGCCTACCGTGAGCGTGTCAAAGAGTAACTGGGATGGTGAATGCCGATACTGACTACGGGCAAAAAGAAATGAACGCATCATTTACATTTGCAAACTCCGAAGCACAGAAAGGGCGACGTACACCAGTGTACATGGCGTACGACACAGCAGATACATGTGTCCTGAAAGAACAATGCAAGCCCCTCCCACACATCAGCACGACGAGAATACGGCTTCGCAGGGGCTCATAAACGATGAAATCTGCAGCTTCCAAGGTCGACCACCCAATTTCAAAAAAGCGACTTGATGTAGAACTGGCGCTCCGGAGGCTTGTAGCGAGTCGAAGCCAAGCCGAGTCGTACATTCGTCTAGGCAAAGTATGGGTCAATGGAAAGATGGCGTTAAAAGCTGGACACATTGTATCTGAGAGCGACAAGATTGAGGTGAAAATCGATGAGCAGTATGTCAGCCGGGCCGCACTGAAGCTCAAAAGTGCAGATGCAGCGTTTCGTCTTAATTGGCAGGATACAGTAGTACTGGATGTCGGAAGCAGCACGGGCGGGTTTACTCAGTATGCTCTTAACCATGGAGCGAAAAAAGTTATAGCTGTGGACGTAGGTACCGACCAGTTGCATCCAAGACTGCGGGGTGACAAGCGAATCGAGCTCCATGAAAAGACCGACATACGAGATGTCTGGCTTCGACCAAAAGTAGAGACAAAAGTCACGGGTCAGGAGTCAGGGAAAAAAGCGGTCATGCTGGCTACTAAGATTGATGTGGTGGTGGCGGATGTGTCGTTTATTAGCCTGCGAGAGATACTGCCGTCAGTCGCTCGGCTCGTGACTCACGACTCAAGACTTATTGTCATGGTAAAACCGCAGTTTGAAGCTGCTCAGAGCAGCCTGAAACACAAAGGAGTAATAAAAAACGATCATATGCGGCGTGAAATTCTCAAAGACTTTGAGGCATGGGTTAAGCGGCTTTTTGTGGTGATCGATAAGGTCGATTCCGGCGTTCCGGGCAGCAAAGGAAACGTCGAACGTTTTTATGAGCTGCGGAAAATTGCACGGGATAATACCAAATAGCATTCGTATCAGCGTTTTTGGTTGGTACAATACGTACATGCACTATTTTGCCAATCGGGCTGCTGCCGGCAATCTCATCGCCGATAAGCTAGAGCCAAAATATCGCTATGAAGATTGTGCGGTTCTTGCGCTCAGTGATGGCGCGGTTTTGGTGGGAGCTGAGATAGCAAAAAGGTTGCACTGCGTCATCAATATGCTGCTTTCCTCTGACATTACGCTTCCCAGAGAAACTGACGTGCTGGCTACGATAGATAATTTCGGAGGACTGACCTACAACACAAAATTTAGCGCAGGTGAGCTAGAAGAGCTGCGTACTGAGCATTTCAATTATATCGAGCAGCAAAAACTTGAAAAGATTTTTGAGATGAATGAGTTGCTGGGCGATGGAGGCGTGCTCAACCCAAGTCAGCTCCGTAATCGGAATGTCATAGTGGTGGCTGATGGTCTGCTCAATGGATTTTCAATGCGTGCTGCGGCTGATTTTCTCAAGCCGATTAAGCTCGAGAAGCTTATTATGGTCGCGCCATTTGCGAGCGTGGCGGCTGTAGATCAGATGCATGTGCTCGCCGATGAGCTTGTGTGTTTGGACGTCGTCGAAAATATCATCTCGATCGATCACTACTATGAAAATAGCGCGCTGCCTGAGCACGAAACAATCATTCGTGTGCTCGAAGACATCGTGCTGCACTGGAAATAATACTTTACAGGGGGAGCATCGACTTTACTCTATGAAATCGCTCAGTGCTTGGCGGTTCATGATGATGATGTTCGACTGCTCGGTACAGAGGATGCCTTTGCGCTCTAGCTCAGAGAGTGTGCGACTTGTTGTTTCACGGGTTGCGCTAATAGAACTGGCGATGTCTTGGTGGCGCAGGGGTGCGTTTATGCGGATGCCTTTGTCTATTTCGATGCCAAAACGCTCTGCCATACCGAGTAAAAACGAGGCAAGACGCTCTCGTACGGTCCGATACTCAAGCGTCATGATTCTCTCGCCGTGCAGGCGGAACATGTCTGCCAGTATGCCGACGATCGGAACGGCGGCTTCCGGGTGGAGATTGAGGTACTCCATGAAGCGCTCTAGGCTGACCATCCAGACAACGGTTGGTGAAAGCGGCGTATAAATAATTTCACGTTCTCGGCCGGCTACTGCCCATGTAAGACCCAGCATCTCGCCGGCATGTCGAATGATGAGCAGGTTCTCTTCGCCGTATTTGGTAATATCGTACGCTTTGACAATGCCGCTTTCTATGTAGTAGACACCGGAGAGTGTTTCACCGGGACGGACGATGAACTCTCCTTTGGAAAATTCTTGGCGCGTGCCCGTGTGAAACATGTCGAGCAGTGCGGCTAATTGTGCATCTGTATACAACATGGCTCCATTATCACACAACAGGGAGAGTAGCGCTAGGCTTTCGCATTAGATCAGAGTTTCCCCCAGGATGAAGCCTAGACGGTAGGCACATGTGATAAATATCTCAGGCTCAGTGTGACGTTCTTTACTGCGCGTTTTGCCGCGGCTTGTCATACTGTGAACACACATAGAGACAAAGTGGTTATAAAACCCGGAAACTCTAGGAGGATACCATGGTTAAATCAGAAGCAGTCACCCAACAACTACGACGCATCAAATGCGATTATGCAGTCTGGGGGCGTACAGAAATCAATGAACTTTCGGGTATCCTCATGGATGACGAAGAGATAGTGCAGGCGGTCAATGGCTACTATGATGGGGGGTTTGCGATGCTCTGCGTCACAAACTACCGCGTGCTTGTTGTCGACAAAAAACCGCTGGCGCTCACCGTCGAAGATCTGCGCTATGACATGATCGCCGAAGTTGATTTTGGTTCTCGAATTGTGACGGCCGTACTCCACATCTACACGCCGCTTCGTACGCTCATCTTTACGAGCTGGAGCATTGGTCGCTTGCGTGGGGGTATGAACTATATCCAGCAACGCGTCATGGAGCTACGGAATAATGAATTT
>CAZNLV010000030.1:0-11445 GCA_964574245.1 uncultured Candidatus Saccharibacteria bacterium | reverse complement strand
GAAAACGCTTATTTTAGTTGTGCGAGTTGGGGGAGTGGGGCGGAAGAAGATGACAGGGGAGTACAATGATACAGTGACAAACTATGCGACAGGACATATGGCCGAGAAAGTGGCGGCGGAATATCTGAAGACGCAGGGCTATACAATCATAGAGCTAAACTGGCGACACAAGCGGGCTGAGATAGATATAGTGGCGCAAAAACGTTCGCGCTTTCGGCGACCCGGCCCGCTGACGTTTTTTGAAGTCAAACACCGCACCACTGACCTCCAAGGCCGCGGCCTCGACTACATTACGCCAGCAAAATTACGACAAATGTCGTTTGCTGCCGAGCTATACGTATCAGTTACCGGATATGCGGGTGAGTATAGTTTGGGTGCGGTCGAGCTGGAAGGACCTGACTTTACTGTTACGGATTTGCTAGAGAACGTTGTTTGCTAACCGGTGCTATACCCGAGCGAAGTCTCGGAGAGATTCATTTGAAAAATTTTTGAATCGAACGTAGGTCGCGCTCTAGCCAAGCGAGGCGGGCGGTGATTTCTGCGAAGCCGATGGTGATATTGCGTTTCAGCATGGGCTGGTCAAGCTTGCCGTGAAAAAGATCGTGGTATTTCTCGGCGTACTCGGGAGTGTTGACGACGCTGGCTGCGTAGCGGGGAAGGTAGTCGTAGGATTTGTCGTTTTCAAATGTCTTTTGCAGCCAGGGCCATTCGCTAACCATCCAGTCCCAAGCGATATCACGCGTGTAGCGGTTACGGAGCAAGTAAATGAGCCAGCGGTCGACGTCTTGGGGTTTGACGAGTTTGCCGTTTTTGAGTCGGTCCAGTAGCTTCGCCGCCACCAGAGGGTCGCGGGTCGAAGTCAGGCCGTCACAGGCGTCACCACGGAGCTCGCTATTTTGGCTTACGTCGTGGAGACTCAGTAGAAACTCGATTGCTCCCGGGGTGGCTTCTTTGACTGCGATGGCCATGACGAGAGCGCGGAGTTCTGCAGGTAGTACGGTGCCATGCTGAGTGTAATCTTGGAAGCGCGCGATTGCTTCAGCTGTGACGGCCGGGTCTTCGCCGTACGAGGCGAGGCCGAGGACGAGGCTGCGAAGTTTGGTGTCGGCAGCAGGTTCGTTTGGCTGCTCTTCCCAGCCGAGACGCTCTACTTGTTTTTGCACTAGCTCGCGGCTGAGCTGTTTGATGACAGGCTCAAGGGTGGCGTCGAGATCTATAAAACGTCGGACCTCGGCGGCTACAAGCGCGATGATATCCCAGACTGGTTCGCTCGCTTCGTCGGCGTAGGCACTGAGCAGGCGGAGTGTGTCAGCGTAGCTTTGGTAGCCTGCACGGGCGAGCATGGAGCTACTGTTTAGGAGCATTAGCCGATCTGGCTCTGCGATAGCTTGGGAGCGGACGAGCGACTCGATATGCTGCTTGGCTGCATCGGAACGGTAGTCTACGAGATAGTGGCCGCGGGCACCGGTATTGAGGAGTAGCGGGGCATCGTCCGGAAGAGCAAATTTAACCTGGGATGTATCAAGTACCTCTGGATGCTTTACCTCGTGAGCGAAGAGAGGGATGGGCCAGCGGCGCGACGGGTCTGCCTCGGTGGGAGTGTCGAGAAAATGCTCTTGAGACATAGCGACTTCGATGCCGGTTTGGTCGACATGGACGACCGGAAAGCCGGAGCGCGTCAGCCATGGCGTCATAAAGGCTCCCACGTCTTTGCCGCTGGCGGCTGAGAGCGCTGTCCATAGGTCTGCGCCAGAAGTATTGCCGTAAGCGTGTTTCTCGAAATATGCGCTGAGGCCTTTTCGGAATGCTTCCTCGCCGATATAGTTTTTCATCATGTACAGCAGCCGGCCACCTTTGGCATAGACGATACTGCCGTCAAAAAGCGTGCTGATTTCGTCGGGGTGGTGCACATCGACATGGACGGACTGGACGCCCGGAGTCGCATCACGTCGAAAAGCTGCGAGGCCTTCGCTAGCGATGAACTGGTGCCAGACGTGCCACTCGGGGAACATCGCATCGACCGCTTGGTACTCCATCATATTTGCAAATGACTCGTTAAGCCAGAGGTCGTCCCACCAGCGCATGGTGACGAGATTGCCAAACCACTGGTGGCTGGTCTCGTGCGCGACAACGAGCGCAATGTACTCACGGGTGCTCTGAGCTGTCTCGCCGGGGTAGTCGAGGAGGACGCGCTCGCGGTAGGTGATAAGCCCCCAGTTTTCCATAGCGCCGCTACTGAAATCTGGCAGAGCAACATGGTCGGCTTTGGGGAGAGGGTACGGTACGCCGAAATAATCTTCGAAATACTCGATGCTGCGCGTCGCGACATCAAGCGCAAAATCGAGGGAAGCGGCGGGCTGAACCGTCGTCGCCCAGACACTCACGTCAACACCCGATTTGGTTTGACCTGATTTTTTGTGCAGGTTTCCCGTGACAAATGCCAGCAGATAGGTGCTCATGCGCGGAGTGGGGTGGAAGGTAGTTTGTAGTTTGTAGGTTGTAGGTTGTAGTGGTTTAGTTTTTTCTGAAGCTGTCTTGACTCTTGACTCTTGACTCTTGACTCTCTCTTGCAAGGCAAAAGGTGTATTTCCTAGCACCTCAACGTCGTTTTTCGTGACGAGCGTGAGTTCAAACACGGCCTTGGCTTCTGGCTCGTCGATGCAGGGGAAGGCTTCGCGCGCATGGTGGCTCTCAAACTGGGTGGCGAAAAGCTTTTGCTCTATCCCGTCCGCGTCTTTCCAGTAGCAGGGGTAGATGCCGGTCATGCCGTCAGTAATTTTGCCCTCAAACTCCATCGTAACGGTATACTCGCCGGGGTATGCAACCGTGTCGGTATGCAGGCGTACTTCTTGCAGGGTTTGCTGGTGATTGATGCGTTTGATTGTGAGCTCGGTTTCGCCTTTTTTGTCTCGGCGCAGTATTTTCCCAGAGGTGACCTTCACTCCATTGGTATGAAACGTCAGCCGCTGGCTGGGCCGCCCCGCTTTGCGGCCGGTGACGACAACTCGTCCCGAAAATAGCATCCTCTCTTCGTCCAGCTGGATCAAAAGTTCATACTTCTCCGGCTGAAACTGACTGTATAACCGTGTAACAGATTTTCCCATACTCTCCTCATTGTAGCATGAAACGAGGTACGATAATATTAGATAATGAACGACAAAGAAATACAACCAAGTAGCTCTCGAGTCTGCCCGGAGAAATTGCTGAATTATCTGTTTGCTCTCGCTCACTATCCAAAAACGACTGAACGGTTGGAGGCGACAGTTGACGCAGGCGACGTGCCGGTCATACTAGCATGTGAAGATGGGTGTCTTGGCCCCAAGACCGTCGGGAGGACTATTTTAGGACTGACAATCCCCGGTACAGCACGTGAAATTTGCGGTCTCAGACCGGAATGAGTTGACCGACGATTGGAGCGGGTGTATAGTAGTACATTGTTAAGGTCGGCCGGCAGGTCGGCTTTTTTCGTAAGATACAGCAGTAAATATTATTGTCATCCTGAGACTGTTTCAGGATACTCACGGTGATGAACCGTCCAAATAAACGCATGGATGCTGAAACAAGTTCAGTATGACAAGACAAAGAAAGAGAGCGAAACGACCCATGGATATGGATTTTAAACAACTAGCAGTAGCTATCCAAGCGATAGCCGAAGAAAAAAATCTGCCTGAAGACACGGTACGAGAAGTGGTGGAGCAAGCACTCGCTGCAGCGTACCGACGAGATTATGGCGACCGCGAGCAAGAAGTGCGTGTCAGCATGAATCTGCATAGCGGCGAAGTCGATGCTTATGTAGGTAAGGAAGTTGTGGAGCGTGTCGGGGACGAAGATTTTGAGATCAGCCTAGAGGACGCCCAAAAACTCAAAAAGGACGCTGCTATCGGCGACATGGTCGAACTGCACGAAAAAGTGACGAGCTTTGGCCGGGTGGCAGCCCAAACCGCCAAGCAGGTGATCTTGCAGCGACTGCGCGAAGCGGAGCGTGAGATCGTGCTTGCTGAATATGAAGACAAAATCGGGACGATCGTGAACGCCATGGTTTCCCGCGTAGAGGGTATGATCGTGCGGTTAGAGCTCGGCAAGGCGCAGGGGATTATGCCGCGCAGCGAGCAGATTCAGGGCGAGCGGTACTATCCGTCACAGCGACTCAAAGTGTACCTCAAAGACGTCGAGCGCGGCCCACGCGGACCACAGCTGGTTGTCAGTCGGGGCAATAAAGAGTTTATGGAGCTGCTCTTCCGCGCTGAAGTACCTGAGATGGAAGCGGGTGCTGTCGAGATCAAAAACATCGCCCGTGAGGCTGGTGTTCGCAGCAAAATCGCAGTAGCTAGCACGGTACCGGGTGTGGATCCGGTCGGTACATTTGTCGGTGGGCATGGGACACGCGTGAATGCTGTGGTGGGTGAAGTAGGTGAGCAAGAGAAGATTGACATCACGATATTTGCCGACAACCCCGCAGAATACATCACCAATGCTCTCAGCCCCACCAAAGTCAACCGAGTCGTCGTGGATGAAGCCGCAAAGCGCGCAAAGGTGATCGTGCCTGAGGACCAGCTCAGCATCGCCATCGGCCGTGGCGGTCAAAATGTCCGTCTGGCTAGCAAGCTGACAGGATATGAACTCGACATCGAAGCCGAGAAAGAAGCAACCGTAGAAGGTGAAACCCAGGTGAAAGAGCTGCCTAAACAGCCAAAGCTGAAGAAAAAAGAACAGCTAGAATCATCACTGCTCGAGGCCATCGAAGAACACGGCGAATAGTGTGAAAATCATGAGGAAACCGAGATAGGTTTCCTCATCGCTCCGGGTAAAAAATACGATTTTTTGCTCGGGCTGCTCCTTCCTGAAAGCTACAAATATATTCCCGAAATGAATTCGGGAATATATTCATTGTATGCATACGCTTGAACCGAAAGAGATTGGTCGCTTTATTCCGTATGAGACATTGTATGGCACCACGCTTGGCCCTGTAGTCAGGGAGTCGTGTAGTCGTTACTGGCCAAGAAGCTTGGGAATACCTCTCAATTGCTTTGGCACGTTACGCCGTCGAAAACATGGCACGACATCTCGAACAGCTCGGGCATCTTCAGAGGGTACTTTTTGCTGCGACAGCTGCGGAGATCCTGATGCCACGATAGATTTGGTGATGGGGCATTGAAGCACAAAAGGCTGATTTGACGCCAGAAGACGCATACATGGCAGAAGACTTGACGTCGACTCATTGCGGCCAGTGCATATGTTGCACAGTAGGCCGAAGAAAGCATCGAGTAAAGCAGTGGTATGGTGGCTCGAGAGAGTACTGTACGGATGATTAGCACTCTTGACTGTCGAGTGCTAATTTTGCTACACTAGGTCTATCCTCTTTGCGAGAGGACGTTATTCCCCCTGAAGCGGGTATGTACTAAAATCGTTGCTAATAGAGAGAAAATGTCCACTTTTATCTCATGACTCACATCTCTTGACTCTAGAGCGGCGAAAGGAGCGATGAATATGCAACCAGATTACCAAGAATTTAGTAACTATTTGACCGAAAATGCCCGGCAGAGTTTGGCGCACGCAGGCACGATTGCACGTGGTCTTGGTGACGCATACATCGGAACAGAGCATCTGCTGCTCGGTTTGCTCGCTCAAGATGGCAGCTTGGCAGCCAAGATTCTGGAAGATTCCGGCGTGACGCTCAACAAGGCCCAGATGGCGCTCAAGCTAACGCCCAAAAATCTCGTGATCAATATGGGAGCAAAAGGCTATAGCGAGACGGCCAAACTGACGCTGCGTATGGCGTACGATGTTGCTCAAGATTATGGCCAAGATTACTGCGGAACAGAACATATACTGTATAGTTTGCTGTCGCAAAAAAACTCCCGCGCAAGTGTCCTGCTGCGAGATATGAATATTAATACGGATAGTGTGGTTCGTGAGCTCGATAATTTTTTGGCGCGGCAGTTTGATGATAAAAGCCAAGGCCCTTCGGTCGCTTCCGGCAATCAGCGGCGCAAAGGCCGCAAGGATCCGCGTGGAAACAAAAGCTTTTTGGACCAGTTTGGTACTGACTTGACAGCTCAGGCTAGGGGAAACAAGCTCGATCCGGTAGTCGGTAGAGAGACGCAAATCAAACGGGCGATCACCATTTTGAACAGACGTACCAAAAATAATCCTGTGCTCATCGGCGAGCCGGGTGTTGGTAAGACGGCTATCGTCGAGGGGCTGGCGCAGCGTATCATTGCCGAGGATGTACCCGATAGCTTGCTCGATAAACGAATTGTCATGCTTGATCTCGCAGGCATGGTGGCCGGGACGAAATACCGGGGAGAATTTGAAGAACGGCTCAAAAAAGTCATGGCAGAATTGGAGGAGGACAAGCGGACCATCGTATTTATCGACGAGTTGCATCTGATCGTGGGGGCAGGGGCGGCCGAGGGCTCCATGGATGCTGGAAATATATTGAAGCCGGCGCTCGCTCGGGGCAAAATACAAGTTATCGGTGCAACCACGACGGCCGAATACACAAAGCACGTCGAAAAGGATGCTGCGCTCGAAAGACGATTTCAACCTATTCAAGTGCCCGAGACAACCGTACCAGAAACGGTTGCTATCTTGAAGGGGTTACGCAAACATTACCAAGAATTTCACGGCGTTGTTATTAGTGACGAGATCATAGAAGATGCCGTCCAGTTTGCAAAACGTTATGTACAGGACCGGTCTATGCCGGACAAGGCGATCGATCTGATAGATGAGACGGCCGCCCATCTGCGAGTAGAAAAAGGCAAAACAAGCCCCGAAGTCCGCAAGCTACAAAAAGAACTTAAACTGCTGAATGCTCGCATCGATGAGGCTGTCGATCAAGAAGATTATGAGAGGGCTGCCCGCAGTAAAACTCGTGCATCACAGATCCAGATGCAACTCGAAGAGCTCTTGAAGGCGACAAAAACAAACGAAAAACTGGTTATGTCTAGTGACGATGTGGCTGAGGTTGTAGCGCGTATGACGGGTGTGCCGGTCAGGAAAGTCATTCGGAGCGAGGCCAAATATCTACTCCAGCTGGAAAAAAACATTGCCAAGCACGTCATCGGCCAGTCCGAAGCCGTCACGGCGGTCAGTAAAGCGATACGCCGTAATCGAAGTGGCATCGGCGCCGCCAGTCGTCCGATAGGTTCGTTCATATTTTTGGGGCCAACCGGAGTGGGTAAAACCGAGCTGGCCCGCGTGCTGGCTCGGGAATTTTTCGGGAGTGAACAGGCGCTCGTAAAAATCGATATGAGCGAATTTGGCGAGCATCACAACGTTTCTCGACTGGTTGGTGCTCCGGCCGGGTATGTGGGCTATGATGATGGTGGTCAATTGACTGACAAAATTCGCAGACAACCCTACAGCCTCGTTCTGTTTGATGAAATCGAGAAAGCCCATCCGGATGTTTTCAATATGCTCTTGCAGCTGCTGGAAGACGGATATCTGACGGATGCAAAGGGAAGACGGATCGATTTTACCAATACGATCGTCATCATGACGAGCAACATCGGGGCCGACAAGCTGCAAAAAGAAGCGGCGCTCGGTTTCCAAGCAGACCGCACAAGCGGCGATGATGATCTCGACAGTTTGCACGAGCGGAATAAAAATGATGTTCTCGATAGACTCAAGCGCCAGCTCAGGCCTGAGCTACTCAACCGTATTGATAAAGTAGTTGTTTTCCGCGGTCTGACCAAAAAAGACATATACAAAATCATCGATCTGCAGATTGCCGATCTCGCGAAGCGCCTCCAGAAACATGGTGTCGGTATCAAGCTTTCCGCTACTGCAAAACAGTATTTGCTCAAACATGGGTACGACGCCAAAAATGGCGTGAGACCGCTGCGCAGACTGATCCAAGAGACCATCGAGGACGAGATGGCTTCCGAATTGCTCGGCGAAACATACAGCGCGGGCGATATCGTCCATGTTGGCAGTCGTGCTGACACGCTTACGTACAGCTTGACGGTGGAATAGCGTGACTATACTATAAGCACGTATGGAGCCGATAACTCGACCACACCGTGTACGAACTGTATTTTGGCTTGTTCTGTGGCTCGGCCTGTTTGGCGTGATATTTGTCAATCGACAGGGCGTCGTGGACTGGTGGAAACTACGCGGCTACGTACCCCCTGCGGAGGTGAGTGAAGCGGCTACCGCGGGGACGATGACCGACTATGCGCGCCATTTGTTGTATGTCAATAAGCCGGCCATTACGTCGGGGTCAACATTTAGCGAAAACTGTCCGGTTGGGACTGAAAAAACCGTGGTACTCGGTTGCTATAGAGGAGGCGACGCCGGTATTTACCTCTATAATGTCACTGATCCGCGGCTCAAAGGAGTCGTGGAAGTGACTGCCGCCCACGAGATGCTACACGCCGCCTATGCGCGGTTGTCGACCGGAGAAAGAACACATATCGATACGCTGCTCAGTGCGTATTATGCACAAAGTGTCTCTGACGAGCGTATCCGAGACACGATCGCTGCCTACCAAAAAACTGAGCCAGACGCGATCGCAAATGAAATGCATTCTATTTTTGCAACCGAGATACGCGTCTTGCCGCCAGAGCTTGAGACGTACTACAAAAAATATTTTGTCTCGCGGGCTACCGTCGTCGCTATGACCGAAAGGTACCAAGGTGAGTTTACATCCCGCAAACAAAGGGTGGCGGAGTTTGACAGTGAGCTGAGGAGTGCGAAGAGCACGATCGACGCCAATGAAGCAGCGCTGCGCTCACAGCATGCGCTCATCGTGGCTGAGCAGTCTAGGATGGAACGGCTGCGATACGCAAACGTAGCATCGTACAACGCAGCTGTGGACGGCTATAACCAAATGGTAGCGGCATATAATGCCTTGCTTCAGGACACGAAACAGCAGATAGATGCATACAACACTACTGTCGAAAAACGAAACGCGCTTGCGCTAGAAGAACGACAACTTACTCAAGCTTTGACTGGAAAATCACTACCATCTGCGCAGTAGAAAATCCCCTAGCATAATCGTGCCGTCTGGACGGTACGGTCTGTAGTGGTGCCTGTGGAATCATGTAGCCCCAATCCGATATGAAGCACCAATCTTGCACTGTCAGGGACCAGTGAGCGGGAGCGAAGTCTCTGCAGGACGAATCATACGAGAATCTTCACCTGCAAACTTGTTTGCAAAACAGAAGTTCTGAGCCCGTGGGATGTGGACGAATCTGCCTCCTTGAAGAACCCGAACTAAACGTTGGGTTCGGGCTAGGTGTGCTCGAGTACCACGGGTCGAATGCGGTAGAGCTATAGTATCGTTAGTGTTTGCTTCGAACGTCCCGAATATCAACCGCAAATTGGGTTTTGAGTTCCTCTAGACTATCAAAGTTGAGAGGCGGGCGGATAAAGGCGCCAAGCTGGAAGGAGATTGTCTCGCCGTAGATTTCCTGATCAAAATCGAGTAGGTGGATTTCAAGAACACGTTTGGTTTCGCCGAGAACAATTCGTGGCCCCAAGTAAAGCGCTCCTCTGTACCGCGCTGATCCCAGACGAACTTCGCAGGCGTAGACGCCTTCCTTTTCTATGTGTTTAAGTGGAGCGGCAGGGAGATTGACCGTCGGAAATCCAAGGGTACGGCCATACTGATCACCGCGCATGACGATACCGGAGTACCAAGGGTTTTGGGGCGTATCTGGGGCTGCTTTCATCGGTGAAATTATCGTGTATTTGCTATATAGCCCTTGGCGGCAAGAAGCTCGGCCATGAGGATGGCGCCACCGGCGGCTCCCCGGACGGTGTTGTGCGCTAGCGAGACAAATTGCCATTCTCGTTCACTGATTTGTCTGAGGCGACCCATACTGATACCCATGCCGTTTTCGTAGTCGCGGTCCAGTTTGGTTTGGGGCCGGCTATCTTCCTCAAAATACTGAATGAGCTGTTTGGGTGCGGACGGAAGATTCAGCTCGGCCAGTGGGTTTGCAAAATGTGTGACCGCTTTTATGATCTCATCTTGCCTCGGCGAGTCGGCAAATGTTACCCGTACAGATGCCATGTGGCCGTCAGTAACCGGGACGCGAATGCAGGTGGCGGTGATGGTTGGCGATGACGCGAGCTCGATCTCTCCGTTCTGGAGTGCACCCCAGATTTTCATTGGTTCTCGCTCGGATTTTTCCTCTTCGCCCCCAATGAAGGGGATGACATTATCGGTCATCTCCGGCCACGTATCGAAGGTCTTGCCGGCACCGGAAATGGCCTGCAGGCTCGTGACGTGCACATCAGAAGGGCGAAAAGACTTCAATGCTTCTAGGATGGAGACATATGACTGGATGGAGCAATTTGGTTTCACGGCGATGAGACCGGTACTCCAGCCGCGTTTTTGCCGTTGTGCGTCGATGAGCGCAGAGTGATCGGGGTTGACTTCAGGCATAATCATCGGGACGTCTGGAGTCCAGCGGTGAGCGGAATTATTTGATATGACGGCAATCCCGGCGGCAGCGTAGGCGTCTTCTATGCGTCGGATATCTTCCTTTTCCATGTCGAGCGCGCAAAAGACAACATCGACCGCGGTCGCTATTTTTTGCAAATCGTCTTCCACGGAGAGAACAGTCAGATCACGGACAGCTCCGGGGATGGTTGTCGGCATGGCCCATCGGCCGTCGACGGCCTCATGATAGGCCCGGCCGGCAGAGCGCGGTGAAGCGGCAACGGTTGTGACCATGAACCACGGGTGGTTTTCCAGAAGGCTTACAAACCGCTGGCCGACCATTCCGGTTGCACCGAGCACAGCTGCTTTATACGTTGGCATGTTGGTTTTCTCCTTTCAGTATCTGTGCGGCCGCGAGGCAGTCGGCGAAGACTCCGGCGGCTGTGACGGGCACTCCGGCACCCGGGCCTTTGATGATAAGGGGATTGTCGTAGTAGCGCTTGGTCTGGATGACAACAATATTGTCTGGGCCGCGCAGGCCGCCGATGTCGGATTGGGCAGGGACGGCAAGCAACTTGACGCTGTGTTCGGTGGGTGTGACGGTGGCCACATAGCGCAGAACTGTGCCGTTGGCTTGTGCTGCGGAGGCTTTTGCTGAATACGTTTCATCTAGGGTACTGACTTGGTTCATGAAATCTTCTGGCGAAAGTGTGCCGAGTGCCTCGCTGTAGAGCTTTTCGACATCGACCTCACTAATCTCGAGTTTCTTACCTATGATACGGGAGAGTATAAGCACCTTGCGGGCCACATCCATGCCTGACAGATCATCACGCGGGTCTGGTTCGGTAAAACCGAATGCTTTTGCCTGAGTGACCGCCGCAGAGAACTGCGCACCGCTTTCGAGCTCGGAAAATATATACCCGAGAGTGCCGCTAAAGCAGCCTTGGATCTTCACGATCTCGTCACCAGTAGCGAGTAGGCTTTTCAGCGTAGAGACGACGGGTAAGCCGGCTCCAACGGTTGTTTCGTAGAACAAACGAGCGCCACCGAGA
>CAZNLV010000029.1:0-11587 GCA_964574245.1 uncultured Candidatus Saccharibacteria bacterium | reverse complement strand
TAGCGAGCACCACAGCATTAGTCAACTCTGCAAGTAAAATATCGTCTTTTGTCCGGCTCTTGGGACGCACATACTCCGGGCTGCCGAGTTTGTGTTCATACTCAACCTCCTCCGACATACGGAAAAACGAGGCGATCCCAGCATATACCAGCACTCCGACCATCGACCAGAATAGGAACGTCCCTGCGCTATTGGCGAATTCAAATGAATCAAGCCAGTACAATACGCGCGTTACTTTGGTGTTGAGCATGCTCATGAGGGTTTGTTTTGCCGCTTCTGTATCTGCGGTCGCATACGCCGTCAGCAGGATGAGTCCCGCAGCAATGAGCGCTAAGCCAAAGCACGTGATAATTTCAAATCTGCCTAGTTTTGATTTTCGCCAGAGCGCTGGCCAGTTGAGCGTTTTCATTTCTTCTTTAGCATAACCTATTTATGTCGTCATGGATAGATCTCCATCTAAACGGTAGACTGATGCATGAGAAATGCATAATGATCCTGAAACATTGTACGTGCTTCCGGGAGTGTGATTTTGCGCGTCCAATCTTTTTCGAGTTTGGCCCGGTTGGCCTCGAGCAGTTCCTCGGTAGTAAGCTCGGGGTGTTCGCGCCAGTACAGACTGAGAAACGGGCCAACCATGTGCGAGCAACCGTCGGCACTCGCCACAATTTGCACTTCCAGTGGCGCTTCCCCTAGGTCAATTTCCATTTTTTTGTCCATAATCTCTACGTAGCTTACCGCACGCTCTACGAAATCCTGGGCAAAACCTATCTCTGTTAGTTTCGCCCTCCCAGATGAAAGTGTCACTTCATACTGGTTGTCAAAATCCAATGCTTTGCCATAATCATGCAACCAAACCATCACCAGCACTAGTGCCCTATCAGCTTCTGGATATTTCTCGCATAGTTCCACTGCAATCTGCTCGACAATCTCGAGGTGCCACCGCACAAACCACTCATTGTGCACAAAATCAGGATTATTCGAAACCTTACGCACGTGCGCTTTCCACACTTCAATCTTCTGCTGCAATCGTTTGCCCCTTCCTATCCTTTCGTGCGACCATATACGCACATACTATAATGACTACTGCGCCAACCAGCTCGGACTTTCACTGTACAGTATCCTACCGATAACAAGCGCGATAACACCTTCAAGCAAAAATATATTGCCGGCAACATACGCTTTCATATGAGCAAACACGTAATTGATCATAACCATTCCAACTACATTCGTTACCACGCTCGCAATCAATCCCACCCATGCAACCATCGTAATGTGTTGCGGCCAGAGGCCTTCTCCACTGGCCAATACCGCTATCAGTGGCACGAGCCAGCCAAAGGACAACACAATAACGGCGTCTTGATATTTGTTTGAGGCTTTGGGATGTTTGCGTGACAAAAGATAGCCAATATTAAAGCCGAACATGCTGAGCACTGCAGCTGCTTCACCAAAGCCCACATGTAAGCTCGCAAAATCAATTTTCGTTAACAAAACGAGGCCAACAACAGAGGTGAGTATGTAAATCAAGGAGCCTTTCGCAAGACGTTCTCTGTACATCAGCCACGCAAATATCCCCAGCGTAGGCAGAGACGCCACAAAAGACACTGTCGCATACTTGGTATGCTGGATTGCAACAGTAAAAAGTAACACGCCCACACCAAATGCCGCAGTGGCACGGAGAAAATAGACCGCCCAGTCATAGGATGAATATTTCTGTATCTGATCAAGTTTGATAAACCGCGAGAACACCACCCATCCGATGAGCGCTGCTAGCAATACTCTAATGTACACCTGTTGATACGTAGTGAATGAGTCCTGCATCATTCGTACCCATACGCCCATGCTTGCAAATTGCAATGTTTGTAGTGCGGCGATAATAATCGGTAGCCGATGGCTCTTCATTACGCACATTGTAGCAAAGTTATCGGGCGAGAGTTTTGCGGCGGGAGATGATGATGGCGATGAGTACGAAATTGCCGACGAATATGTAGAGCGGGTAGACGAGTTTTGTGAAAGTTGGCTCATTCACAGCCAGCGCACCCAGCAAACCGGCAACTGTTGCCAGTACCCACGTACTCAGCGTTTCTGTTTCGGGTGCTTTCCACGTCTTTGCGATGGTGAGACTGTAGCCGATCATATCTACAAAAATGATGATGAGCAGCGCCACGAGCGGGCTATGCAAGACCTGTGAAAGCGCCATGCCGAGAGTCGCCATCACTAGGGCTGTCGTGTCCCGCTTTTTGAAATGTCCGTAGCCGTACCGCAGAGAAAGGACAGCGATCGTGCCGCAGCCAGCGACACTACCGACGGTCATCAGCAGCGGCCAGCGATTGCCCGCCTGAAACTGCGCGATCACCGACATCACTCCGAGCCCCAACCACACCCACCACGTGGCGCGCTCCGGTTTTGTGCTGCGGCGCAAAATATCGCGCACATATGGCACGACGCACAGCATCATCAGCAGCCCAGAAGCAATACCGAGGGCTGCCTGCAGTGTAACGTTCATGGGCTCATTGTAGCAGAGCTATCTGAAAAATTTGGCGGCGCTTTTGAGCGAGATTATCTCTATGCCGGGCACGGTGCAGGCCAAAATGTGCCGGTCATTTGTCACAAAATGCGTGCAACCAGCCAGCATAGCCGAGGCCACACTGATGGCATCCGGGGTATATAGCGCATGCCAGTGTCGTAGTATTACTGCCCTTAGGAGTACCTCAAGCGTCACCGGCCCATACGTGACATCTGTGCCTTCCAGCAGACGACGCGCACATTGCTTTCTTTTTCCGAACCGGTGAGAACCTTCGGATACGCCAGTTCACATGCATTGCCGGCGAGTATGCCGTTTGCAATTGCAGTGAGTATATACCGAGCATATTCCCCGAACTCTCTATTTCCCTCCAAAGCATAAATAAACACATTACTATCGAGCGCAGTCATCATTTATCCCATTCACCTCGCAATCTTCTGATATGCGCATCACTATCCCTTCCCCAAGCACCTTCCATGGATCCATATACCTCACCAATTATGGTGTTTTTTGACTACAAGCTCATTATTCTCATTCTTTTTAAAGTAGACTTTGTGGCCACGCTGTAAGCCAAGCTCCTTACGCAACTGTTTTGGAATAACGATCTGATATTTGGCGCTGATAGTCGAAGCTTTGTCCAGATGTTCAACTCTGTCAAATCGTTGAACAAAAGCAAATCGTTGAACAAAAAATAGTGTTTAACGATTTGCGCAGTCATATTTGAGCCGTATACTATCTGCATGACGGGGACACTGCGACTGCCAGGACTTATTGATATACACGTGCATTTGCGCGATCCGGGACAGACTGACAAGGAGGATTTCTCTACTGGCACCCGGGCGGCACTGGCCGGCGGCTTTACGACTGTGTGCGATATGCCCAACAATGCCGAGCCTATCACTACGCTTGGTCGTCTCGAGACCAAAATCGCCCTATCGCGCCAAAAAGCGATGTGTGATATCGGCTTTCATTACGGCACACTTGGCGACAATCTCGACACATTCACAGAGGCGGCGAGGCATTCTGTAGGCCTCAAGGTGTATTTAAATGCGACTACCGGCGGCTACACACTCGACCCCGGACGGCTCAAAGCAATCTATGCAGCTTGGCCGCGTAACCAAGTCGTGCTGCTCCACACAGAAGAAGACACGATAGATATCGCCATGCAGTCACTCGAGGGGCTCGATCGGCCGGTACACGTCTGTCACATGCCCAGCCGCGCTGTGCTAGAAAAAATTATTGCTGCAAAAAAACGTGGGCTGCCGGTAACCTGCGGCGTCACGCCCCATCATTTATTTCTAGACGAAACGGACGTCGAGCGGCTCGGCGTATACGGCCAGATGAAGCCACCGCTCAAATCTCAAGCCGATCAAGACTTTTTGTGGGAACACCTAGACGACATCGACATTTTCGAGTCAGACCACGCCCCGCATACGCATGTCGATAAGCAAGCCGGTGCCTACGGCGTGCCAAACCTAGAAACTACCCTCCCTTTGTTGCTCATGGCCCGAGCCGAAGGCAAGATCACGCTCGAGCAGATTATCGACAAATGCCATACAAAACCAAGTGAAATTTTCGGTCTGCCAACAGATGACTCAACGTATATCGAAGTAAACATGGAGCCGTATGTCATCCGAAACGCTGACCTAGAAACTAAGTGCGGCTGGTCGCCGTGGGATGGCACCGAAGTTCCCGGTCGCGTATGCAAAGTTGTCCTCCGGGACCAAACCGTCTACGAAAACGGCACCTTCCCCGCCGCCTCAAACCCCCGCATCCTCACCCCTTTTGCTTGAGATCAGAACTATGAACCGTGAATTGTGAATCATGTGGCGGCTGCACGTACTGCACACTGTTATCTTACAGCGAGAGCGAGACTCTGGAAGCCCGAGATAGACAAGGCTAGCGCGCGCTGAAAAGGTGGTCGAGGAGCGCCATACGAGCATACACGCCGTTGTGCGTCTGGCGGAAATATACCGCTCGCGGATCGGCATCAACTCTAGGCGTAATCTCGGCGACTCGCGGCAGTGGATGCATGACGATTGATTTTTCTTTCATGTCCGCCAACACACTCTCGTCGATCACAAATCCCGATTCCACACTCGGATCTTCCAGCCGTTCTTTCTGTAACCGCGTCCAGTACACCACATCGGCTTCCTTGCACGCGGCATGCACGTCCTCGGTCTCGGTAAAGGCTATGCCGGATTTTTTCAACAAGTCTTTGATATCATCACCCATTTGCAGCTGCGGCACTGAAACAAATGTAAAGCTCGTCCCTTTGTAGTTGCTCATCACCTGCGCCAGTGAACGCACCGTCCGGCCGTGGGCCAAGTCACCGCCCATCACGATATTGAGGCCCTCAAGTGTGCCCATTTCACGCCAGATCGTATAGACATCCAGTAGCGCCTGCGTCGGGTGCTCGCCCGTTCCGTCGCCAGCGTTGATGATCGGCACCGGGCTAGCTGCGGCCGCCTTATCGACGATGCCTGTTTCTTTGTGCCGAATGACGATGGCGTCTGCGTAGCCCCCAATCACACGGACCGTATCTTCTATAGTTTCGCCCTTGATCGCCGACGAAAACTCCATGGCATTTTCGGTGCTCACTATACCCATGCCGAGGCGCTGCGCTGCCGCCTCATGGCTGAGACGCGTGCGAGTTGACGGCTCATAAAACAGTGTGGCAACGATTTTATCCGGGTAGAATTCCCGTAGCTGCTTTCGTCCCTCCGCAGTCTCTAGCAGTTTCCGGTATTCCTCCGCCTTTTGTATGAGCCCGCTCAAAACCTCCGGCGTGAGCTGCTTCGCCGCCACTAAATGCTGCATGAGACCTCCATGTTATCGCATTTATTTTACTACGATTGTGGGGCAGGCGCGATACTGAGTTCTTTGAGCTGGGCGCCTTCCACATGCGAAGGTGAGTTCATCATGACGTCTATGCCACTGCCGTTTTTGGGGAAAGCGACGATTTCACGGATGTTTTCTTCTCCCATCAGAATCATAAAAAGTCTGTCGACACCAAAGGCACAGCCGGCATGTGGGGGGGCACCGTATTTGAAAGCGCTGAGCATAGCGCCGAATTTCTCCTCGACGTATTCGGACGTGAAGCCGAGCAGGCCAAACACTTTGTACAGGACTTCGGGGTTGTGGTTGCGTACTCCACCACTACAGATTTCGTAGCCGTTCGCCACCATATCGTACTGGTCCGCTACCAGTGATCCATGTCCAGTTTCGTGGTGAAAGTCAGCGTTGACATCGACTTTTCCGACAGACTCTAGGCCGCCCTTCGGCATACTAAATGGATTGTGTCCAAAATCGGCTTTCCCAGTCTTTTCGTCTAGTTCATAGAAAGGAAAATCGACAATCCAGCAGAGCGCCACGACATCTGGGTCCTTGAGGTTAAAATACGTCGCAAATTCATTTCTGAGCCGTCCAAGCACTGTATTGACAACCTGCCGCCTGTCGGCACCGAAAAACACTGCGTCGCCGTCTTCCGCTTGGGATCTGTTTTTTACTTCGGTGAGTTCAGCTTCATTCATGAATTTCGCGATTGGAGACTGAACCTGTCCGTCTTTGTAAGTCAGATACGCCAGCCCACCCGCGCCTTCACTCTTGGCGATCTCTGTGAAGCTGTCTATCTGGCTGCGGCTTAAGCTCGCCCCGCCTTTGACGCATATCGCTTTCACTGCTCCACCGCCAGCCACGGCATTTTTAAACACGCCAAACGCCGAATCCTGAAACACATCTGACAGCTCGACTAGCTCCATCCCAAACCGCAGATCTGGCTTGTCGGAACCGTATTTTTCCATAGCCTCCTTAAACGGAATTCGCGGCACATCATCGCTCAACAATTTCTTGCCCGCAAAGTCAGTGACCAGCGACTGAATAAGCGGGTCAAAGGTAGCCCGAACTTCTTCTCCGTTTTCTACGAAACTCATTTCGGCATCGAGCTGGTAAAACTCGCCGTACAGCCTATCCGCCCTCGGGTCTTCGTCGCGGAAGCACGCCGCCATCTGGTAGTAGCGCGG
The DNA here is from genome assembly GCA_964574245.1 of uncultured Candidatus Saccharibacteria bacterium. Taxonomy (GTDB): domain Bacteria; phylum Patescibacteriota; class Saccharimonadia; order Saccharimonadales; family UBA4665; genus JAGXIT01. The sequence continues at coordinate 5,044 of CAZNLV010000029.1, read as the reverse complement.
CACGCCGCCGACCATTAGCAGCTGTTTGAACTGCTGCGGGGCCTGCGGCAAGGCATAGAATTTACCCGGCTGCATGCGTGAGGGGATCAAAAAGTCTCGAGCGCCTTCGGGGCTGCTGTTCGCCAAAATGGGCGTCGCCACTTCTGTAAAGCCGCTCTCTTCCATATAACGACGCATGTACGCATAGTACTGGGCACGTTTTTTGAGCATGCGCTGCATCTTGGGACGGCGTAGGTCGAGGTAGCGGTAGCGGAGACGCAACTCTTCATTTGCCTGCGCCTCGGCAAAGGGCTGAATGGGCAGCGTCTCGGCCCGGTTCAGTATGCGTATATCGGAAACTTTCACTTCGACACTACCCGTTTCCAGATGTGGGTTGCGTAAGCTTTCATCCCGTTCAGTCACCTCCCCTGTTGCGGCGATGACGTATTCATCCCTCAGCTCCTCGGCAATCCCGAAAGCCTTAGCTGCCTCTGGGTTAATGACCAGCTGCACTAGACCCGTGTGATCTCGCAGATCAATAAAAATCAACCCCCCATGATCGCGCCGCGACTGCACCCACCCCATGACTGTAGCAGTCTGTCCGGTTCGAGCCGTAGTGTCAGTAGCAAGTGTTCTCATCGTGTATTCCTCTGTGTGTAGTTAAGTATGTAGTGCGACTGTGGAGTAGGGTCGTTTGCACGAGTAGTCTCGACTAAGCTACTCGCCGAACCCGAGATTGATATCTGCCAATAACCCCTGTTTCATCCCCCCTATTTTACCACCCCCACCCCCCCTTTCCTATGCCCCGACATTCCTGTCACAACTGGAACAGAAATGTCGGTGTTTTGATGTATGAAAATATCTTGGCTCTAGCGTCTCTCCTTGCGTAAAACGCAGAGACGCTAGACGGAGATCTACTTATCTGCGGGGAGGTCGCTGCCCGCTTCAGGCGCATGGTACTTTGCGGTAGCGGCGTGTTCTTTGCGGGCGGCGGCAGCAGCAACTGCGCGCAGATCGTCATAATGGTCAAATTCGTCCACGATCAGTTTGCCGATAACCCGCTCGAGCACGTCCTCTATGGTGATGATACCGACGTATTCCTCGAAACTATTGACGACGATGAAAAGGTGCTGTTTGGTTTTTATGAAAGCCTGCAGCGTCTGGTACAGCGTAAAATCTTCGTGCACATAGGTGAGTTTGCGGCGCATGATATCCCGCACAACCCCAGAGTGCGCCGTAGATACAAGATCATGGAGATATAGCACACCGACCACGTTGTCCTTTTTGGTTTCGTACACCGGAAACCGACTATGCCCACTCGTGTGCAATTCGCCCATGAGTACCGGACCGACAGCCTCGTCAACCGCTACAGACTTTACCACACGTTTTGGGACCAGCGCTTCGGCTACCGTTTTGTCTCCAAAGGTCAACGCATGAGATAACAAGTCAATCTCACCTAGGGCTATCCTGTTGTCGACTTGGGTTTTTTGTTTTGCGAGCAGGTCTACGAGATCAGATTTTTCGTACAGCCCGCTATGAAAATGCATAGGAAACAGTTTGCGAACAGCCCGGCTCAAGCGGTCAAAAACCGGGTGCAAGCGCTCAAGCACCCATGCCAGTGCGGGGGATGATTGTTTGGCAGCCCACAGAGAGATCTTGGTTGCGCCGTCGTTTGACTCTGTGACAAACCACCCGGCAATTGCAACTACTACGAGCACTGGTAGCGCAAGCCACATATCTAACGCCTGGATAAGACACACACATGCACCATACGCGCAGAGCACTGCTAGTCCGCCTAGGAGTAGTTTGGTGCTGAGCCCATACGAAACGGACCGGTATAATAACGCCGCCACCTCATCGCCCTGCCGAGCTCGACGCTTGAGTTCTTTTGGGGATACGTGGCCCAGCACGCGGTAGAGCGCGAGCAAGATGGTAGCAAGTACCGCAAAAAAGAGGCCGAGCACAAACGTGAGTGTCATTACTAGATCATTATACGCTAGTGCCGGTTTTGGCAGTGCCACCGGTGAGCAGCACAGTTTCTATCCTGCTGCTAGCATGGTCATCTGACTTAGTTTGTGCTACGATAGCTAGCACAAACGGAGGCTTTTTATGGATAAGCGATTCATGGGAATCATTGGGGTACTCATAGCTGTGTTTTTGGGTATCATATTTTTTAACAACCACAACAAAACAACTCCAGCAGGCGGCGCGACAAACCATGTGACTGGCAACAAAGACAGCACAGTAACGCTGGTGGAGTACGGCGACTTTCAGTGCTCGGCATGCGGTAGTTTTTACCCTGTTACCAAACAGATCCAAGAAAAATATGCAGACAAAATACGCTTTCAGTTCCGCAATCTCCCCCTGACACAGCCGCACCCAAATGCTTTTGCTGGCGCCCGGGCGGCAGAAGCGGCCGATATGCAGGGCAAATTCTGGCAAATGCATGATATCCTCTACCAAAACCAAGACCCGTACGGCCAAAGCGGCTGGGTAGCGAGTAGCGACCCGCTCAACAAGTACTTTGTAACCTATGCGAAACAACTCAATCTAGATATATCAAAGTTCAAAACCGACTTTGGTAGCGTAGCAGTCAATAACCGCATCAATGCCGACATGGAGGCTTTCAAGGCCACTGGCGAGCAGATGTCTACCCCGTCATACTTCATCAACGGCAAAAAAATAGACAACTCCAGCATGCTTGATGCTAAAGGCCAGCCCAATTTCATGGCGTTTTCAAAAGTCATAGACGCTGCTCTCGCCAAAAACAAATAGGGACTTCCTCGCGCTTAACTATATGGAGACTATCCTGTAGGATAGTCTCCATATACAACAACTGAGTTTGGTTTGGCTCAGTAATGAATGTACTGCTGCCACCCCGGCCGCTTGACATGGGCCGCGAGAAGCGCAGGCATTTCTGAAGTAAATTTGATAGAAATAGACATACTGCCTCCATTTCACATCCTAGCGGCCTCGCATCCGTGAGTCTGTGTACGTCTTTTGTTTTTTGAAATTTTTGTCTCTGTAGGGTGATGTGCCACCAAAGATCACTCTAACTATACCAACCCTTAGGCCTTCTTGGCAAGACATCGTCCGTGGTGATTTTGGCAGCGATAACTATCTGTTATACGTACAGCCACTCCTGTGCCGCATAGCGCTTTACGCTTTCCAGCAAGCCATGCACCCCCCGGTTAGTTCGCAGGGCGCGGCGAATTTGGCTAGAGCTCACCGCCAGAGCCGACGTCTCAACAAGCACAAGTCGGCGCGGTGAAACGGGCAGTTTCTCGAGTGCTTGCTGAACATACCCGGTTGTTTCGCTGTGGCGCATACCTATGCACAGTTCTGCTTCAGTCAGAAGCTGAGCAATATGCGGCCATGTCCCCATATGCGCAACGACATCAGAACCACACAAAAAAACCAATGTAGTCCCGGGAAACTGTTTTTTGAGATGCGGCAGAGTGCGCACAGTCGAAAAGGATTTTTCGCTCGTCTCCAGAACCTCTAGCGTGGCGTAGGGCCTGATAGCCCGACGGATCATTGCCACGCGGTGGGCATAGTGAGTCACAGCTTTTTTGCCCCGGGGCCGTCTTTCTGGCATGAAGAACACCCCGTCAAGCCGAGCGGCCTGTCGGGCTTGGAGCGCAAAAGCAATATGCCCCGCATGCACGGGATCAAATGTACCCGCGTAGATCCCGACACGGGCTTTTTCCACCTCGGATGGCATTTTCGCCCCTTGTGATTTCACTTGGTTGCCTTGCTAGGAGCGTTTCCGTGCGGTGATCGCCGGTCTGCATGTGACCTCTCAGACAAAGAGACTGTCGAAGTTTTCATAGCCCCCGCACACATGTCACACATCGAGCGGCATCCCTTCACAGCATCTGGTGATGTTTTTGCACGACGGACAGGCAAAATGCCCATGCACCGGCGGAGTCGGATAATAGCCACAAACATCACAGCACAGCTCAAGGGCGCATTTTTGCACTTTTTCTGGGCCGAAGCCAATCTCTTTTGTCATAGGTTTATTGTAACAGCTCGTTCTGCCTAAAGATCCGTCCCCCGTAAGCTCCCTACTAGTCTTGGCCTACTATTTTCAGGCGGCACTACCGACGGCACCGCGAGTGCTCAGGCAGCAAGCCCAAGCTGGCCCTGCACGGGTGGCTGCTTGGCTACAGAAACTGATCTAGTGTCTTTAGGGGTATCACTATCCTCAAAAAACCTGAACCACCTGGGCCGCAGGTTGTCTTTGAACGTTTTTAGGTCATAGCCCTGTGAAGCATCTGTTTTGCCATCATCATGGCAGCCGACCGCAGTCCTGCACAGCCAGCATTTCTCTACTAGACGTCCGTACGAACGGGAATTTTTATGGCCATTTTTGCACTCGAAGGCTAGCGACCCCTTATCGTCCGAATCTTCAAAAACATCTCGGGCCTCTCGCTGTTCTTTTTGAATCTGCTGCGGGGATTTCAACGTACCGTCATCGTTGTAGAGCGAGAGCGCATCACCACTACGACCGCTGCTGACGCCATTTGGACACGATCCGGAACCGTCGTTTTTCCTCGCGCTTGCGAGAGCAATCTCTACTTGGTGGGTGTTGCCGCGGTCAAAATGGAATCTCGCCTCATCGATATCCTGCGCTGCCTGAGCGCCGAATACACGGGTATCTATCGTCCGATCGACGAGCGCGTTCTGGTGTAAATGCTCCAGCGCAGCTTCATGCAATTTTTTTAGCGCATCAACCTCATTTTGGAATGAATCTGCTTTGGCAATAAAACCCTCCACAATAGTCTGGACTACTGAGTCTAGATTACGTTCTCTCTCGCGGCAAAAATCACGAAATACTCCATAGTCTTGGCGCTCTGTGTTTTGGCCAAAAAAGGTTCCACCCGCTAGATCATCCCAGACTTCTACAAGGTCGACAACACCACGTGGCATTCGGTCCTTGGGGATAAGTATGATATCGCCGAGTACTGCGGCGTCGTCTAGCCCCTCCCAGTCTTTGCCAAACACACGCCCAAACTCCACCACTACGTCTCGGTCATACCGCTCGTCGCCGTCCTCTTTAACC